>JAJUFM010000007.1 GCA_029265995.1 Rhodospirillaceae bacterium
GCGCAGCGCCGCATTCTCCTGCTCGAGCCCGGATACGCGCTCCAGAAGCTGCAGCACCACGGCTTTCAGCTCCGCATCAGAAATCTTGTCCAGATCGAGATCCGCTGTCCCCATACCCAGAGGGAATCACAGAACCACGCGAGCTATGGTCGGAACTGGGTGACGGGGCCGATCAGGCGGCGTGTTGATCTGGCGTCGTCGTGATGGCGACGCCGTCGGCGGATTTGATGCCTTCGACGACCATTGGCAACTGATTTTCGCCCTTCAGCCGTCGCCACGTCTTGGCTGCGGCCATGACCAGCTTGAAGACCATGAGTCGTGCCGTTCTTTGCGACAGACTTCCCTTGGTGCGCACGGTCCGGTGCCGAACGGTGGCAAAGACGCTCTCGATCGGGTTCGAGGTGCGCAAATGGTCCCAATGCTCGGCGGGGAAGTCGAAGAAGGTCAGCAGCGCCTCACGGTCCTTCGTCAGGCAGTCGACGGCCTTGGGATATTTGGCCTCATATTTGTCGACGAAGATGGCCATCGCGGTCTCGGCGGTGGCCCGGTCTGGCGCGTCGCGGACTTCCCTGAGGTCAGTCTTCATGTTGGGCTGAACCGACTTCGGCGCCTTGTTGAGCACGTTGAGGACCTTGTGCTGCCAGCAGCGTTGATGACGGGTCGATGGAAAGATCTCCTCGAGCGCTTTCCAGAAACCGAGCGCGCCGTCGCCGACAGCAACCCGAGGCATGATAGAAAGGCCACGAGCCTTCAGGTCGACGAGCAGTTCACGCCAGCTCTGCGCACTTTCGCGCACGACGACCTGGAAGCCGACCAGTTCCTTCCTACCTTCCGGCGTCGCGCCTATGAGGACCAACATGCAAGCGGCATTGTCCTCCATGCGCGCCTGAAGATAAACGCCATCAGCCCAGATGTAGACATAGTGGCGGGCCGACAGGTCGCGGCGCTGCCAGCGGACATAGTCATCCTGCCACTCCTCCTTCAAGCGCCCGATCGCCGATGGCGACAGGTTCGGCGCGTCGCGACCCAGAAGCGCGCCGAGCGCTTCCTGGAAATCGCCGGTCGAGATGCCTCGCAGGTAGAGAACCGGTATGAGAGCGTCGAGGCTCTTCGTGCGACGTGCCCATTTCGGCAGGAGCGCCGAGGTGAAGGTGATGCGGTCCTCGCCGGAAGCTTCCGCGGCTCGATCACGCAGCTTGGCCCGCTTGACCGGCACCGGACCAATCCCCGTCTGGATCATCCTTTCCGGCCCGTGGCCATGGCGCACCAAACGGCCGCGCCCATCCGCCAGGCGCTCCTCGGACATGGCGGCAAGAAACGCCTCGGCCTCCGCCTCGACGGCCTGCGCAAGAAGTCGGCGCGCGCCCTCGCGCAGAACTGATGTCAGGGGATCGTCGAAAGCGTCAGGATGCGGAAAGGAAGCAATGGTGGTATCTGTCTTCATGGCGTATCGCTCCTCGAGAGGTTCTGGCAGGCTATTCACCCGCCTCGATACGCCGCCTCTCTCAAACCGTCATCACCCAGTTTCCGCCATAGCTCCACCACGCGTCGCGACAACCTCAAGTGAGGCACCGCCAAAACTTTTGCCCGGGGTTTTGCCCCTCTTACGCAAAATCCAAGTAGGCTACTGCCAACAAAGTTTTTTGAGTAACCTCAGCTTCCGTAGTCTGATGCTTTCCGCTATCGAGGAAGTTGCTCCGTCCGGTAAAATCAAAGCCGGGGCGATGAGATAGTGCCAGTTCGAGGCGAAGAGGGGGCAGTGGCCGGATGCCCGCGGAGTTCACCGGCCCAACTTTTTCCAAAGTCGCCGTAAGCCCCGATGCGCTTCCCATCTGATCCAGTGACGCAGCCGAAGTAAGGGAGAGCGCCACCGCCAGGCTTGCAGCGCCGGATAATCGCATCCCTCGACCATTCATGGCCCAAGGCGATACGAACATAGTAACGTCGCTTTTGATCCGGCGCATCTCCGGCATGCACCGGCCCTGCTACGACTGTCCAGGCAACGACAGCTAGGAATAGCGGCATCAGCCACTTCAATTTTGGCATTCAACTCCCCCGCCCCCCAGAGGCTAACACTCAACACCTGCCGTATCTTGTCGGGGTTTTCCACAAGATATTGTGTACCTCGACTCGACAAGTCTGGTCGCCTCTGGATATAGTACTCCGAGTAGGCAGGACCTCAACATGTTGGGAGTAGCCATGGCCTGGACGCCAGAACGTATTGAAGAGCTGACCCAGCTCTGGAATGCCGGTCATTCGGCTTCTGTGATCGGGAAGCGCCTGGGAGTTTCCAAGAACGCGGTTGTCGGCAAGGCGCACCGCTTGAAGTTGCCGGCGCGACCTTCGCCCATTCGGCGGCAGGCAAAACCCCAGGCGCCTGTACGCAAACCCGCCCCAGCCCTCACGCGACCAACGGCAGAGCCGGTCGCGGTAACCCCGCAGCCGCCGGTCGTGGTTGCCGAAGAGGCCAGGCCGCCCCAGCCGATGATCCGTACGCGGCAACAGCCAAGCCCGCGCAAGTGTCAGTGGCCGATCGGTGATCCGACGAAGCCGGACTTTCATTTCTGCGGGGAGGCAGCGGTTCCCAGCAAGCCTTACTGTGCTGAGCATTGTGCTGTCGCCTATGTCATCAAATCCCGCGACCGACGTTCGGAAGCGGCATAGGTTTTAACTAGACCTCGTTAACGGGGGCGCGAAGACCCAGGGTGCAGGGGCCCCTGGGTCTTTTGCATTTCGACGTGCTCATCCCATATCCCGTCATGCAACGGTCGCGGCATTGACCGAGCGCCGGCCCTGAATAGGATGTCGGCGGCCCATTTCCCACAGCAGCAGAGCGTCAGAGGAGCCCAATGGCATCCTATCAGTACATCTACACCATGCAGGGTCTATCCAAGACCTACCCAGGCGGTAAGAAGGTTCTTGAGAACATTCACCTGCATTTCCTCCCCGGCGCGAAGATCGGCGTTCTTGGTCTGAACGGCGCCGGAAAATCGACGCTCCTGCGGATCATGGCAGGGATCGACAAGGAGTATAATGGCGAAGCTTGGGCTGCGAACGGGGTAAAGGTCGGCTATCTGGCTCAGGAACCACAGCTCGACCCAACTAAGGACGTCGCCGGCAATGTGATGGAAGGGTTGGCCGATCTAAAGGCGCTGGTGGATCGCTATAATGCGATCAGCGAAGCCTTTGCCGACCCGGATGCGGATTTCGACGCGCTTCTGGCCGAACAATCCGAGCTTCAGGAAAAGATCGAGGCAGCGGATGCCTGGGACTTGGAGCGCCGCGTCGAGATCGCGATGGATGCCCTACGGTGCCCGCCGGGAGAGGCCCAGGTCGACAAACTGTCGGGAGGAGAGCGCCGCCGCGTCGCACTCTGTCGCCTGCTGTTGTCCAAGCCGGACATGCTGCTGCTGGACGAACCCACCAACCATCTGGACGCCGAGTCCGTTGCCTGGCTGGAGCGCTATCTAGAGGAGTACCCCGGAACCGTAGTGGCGGTCACTCACGATCGCTACTTCCTGGACAATGTGGCCGGATGGATACTGGAGTTGGATCGTGGCCGGGGCATTCCCTACGAGGGCAACTATTCCGGCTGGCTGGAGCAGAAACGCAAGCGCCTTGAGCAGGAAGCACGCGAGGAGAAGGCACGCCAGCGGACGGTAAACCAGGAGTTGGACTGGATCCGGCAGTCGCCCAAGGCGCGGCAGGCAAAGTCCAAGGCGCGCATTCAGGCCTATGAAGAGTTGGTCCGCAGCGCCCAGGAAAAGGCTCCCGAACCCGGCAGCATCACCATTCCCCCTGGCCCACGCCTGGGCGATCTGGTTGTGGAAGCCAGCAATTTGCGGAAGGGCTTCGGCAATCACCTCCTTATCGAGGACCTGAGCTTCAAGCTGCCGCCTGGCGCCATCGTCGGCATCATCGGCCCGAACGGCGCAGGTAAGACGACGCTGTTCCGGATGATCACCGGGCAGGATAAGCCAGATGCCGGCGAAATCCGGGTCGGCGAGACGGTAAAGCTTGGATACGTGGATCAATCGCGCGATGCCCTGGACCCGAACAAGACGGTTTGGGAAGAGATTTCCGATGGGCTCGACGTGGTGGTACTCGGCAAGCGCGAGACGCCTTCTCGCGCCTATGTGGGCGCCTTCAACTTCAAGGGCGGCGATCAGCAGAAGAAGGTCGGGCAGCTTTCCGGGGGCGAGCGCAACCGCGTACATCTGGCCAAGATGCTCAAGTCTGGCGCAAACCTGCTTCTGCTTGACGAGCCAACCAACGATCTCGACGTCGACACGCTTCGGTCACTGGAAGAGGCGCTGCTGGAGTTTGCTGGCTGCGCGATGATCATCAGCCATGACCGCTGGTTTCTCGATCGCATTGCCACCCATATCCTCGCCTATGAAGGTGACAGTCAGGTGGTCTGGTTCGAGGGCAACTATCAGGACTATGAAGAGGACCGCCGCCGGCGCCTCGGTGCAGCGGCCGATCAGCCGCATCGCATCAAGTACAAGCCCCTGGAACGCTGACCCCAGGGTTGCTTCCAGCGCGACGACTGGAAGTTTCGACTTCACAGCTTAAATGTGTACAATAGCAAAGCGGGCGCGGGGCCCTTCAAGGCCTCGCGCCCTGCTATTGGATCACCTGCTGCGAACCTTATCTGCGCAGCGCCAGTCGTGATGGACCATGGCAGAGCTTCAGAAAGACGATTACGCGGCGACTTCGCCCGCCTGGCACCTGTTTGTTCCCAAGCTGATTACAACGCTTCGCCAGGGGTACGGCCTTGCCGATCTGCGCCAGGATGTGGTCGCGGGGCTGACAGTTGCTATCGTTGCCTTGCCGCTTGCCATGGCCTTGGCCATCGCTTCCGGAACGACCCCCGACAAAGGATTGGTTACCGCGGTCATTGCGGGTTTTCTTATCTCGGCGGTGGGCGGAAGCCGCTTTCAAATCGGGGGTCCGACTGGCGCCTTCGTTGTCGTCGTCTTCAACGTCATAGAGCAACACGGCTACGATGGCCTGATCCTCGCCACGCTGATGGCAGGTATCATGCTGATCGTTGCCGGCTTTGCGCGTCTTGGCACCTGGATCAAGTATATCCCGGAGCCGGTGGTCATCGGCTTCACTGCAGGGATCGCCGTTGTCATCTTCAGCAGCCAGATTCCTGATTTCCTTGGCCTTTCGGTGGGCGAGGTTCCCGGCGACTTCATCGACAAATTGCAGGTCTTCTGGGAGGCGCGAGATACCGTCACCATGGCGGCATTTTCTGTCGCCCTCGGCTCCTTCGCCCTGATCCTGCTGCTACGGCGTCATGCGCCAAAAGTACCAGGCTTTCTGGTGGCAGTGATCGGCGCTTCGATCGCGGTTGCGCTTTTCAACCTACCAGTGGACACGATCGGCTCGCGATTTGGCGGCATTCCAAACAGTTTGCCTCTTCCCGTCTGGCCCGAGATCACCTTTGAGCGGGCTGCCGACCTCCTACCCAGTGCTTTCACAATAGCCTTCCTCGCTGGTGTGGAAAGCTTGCTCTCTGCGGTGGTGGCGGATGGCATGACCGGGCGCCGGCATCGCTCGAATTGTGAACTGGTAGCCCAGGGGGTCGCAAACTCTGCCTCGGCGCTCTTTGGCGGGCTTCCGGCCACAGGTGCGATCGCGCGCACAGCTACCAACATCCGGGCTGGCGCCCGGAGCCCTGTCTCGGGTATGCTCCACGCCGTTTTCCTGCTGCTCTTCATGGTGCTGCTGGCGCCCCTCGCAAGCTGGGTCCCGCTGGCTGCCCTGGCGGCTATTCTCGTGATCGTGGCATGGAACATGAGCGAGAGTGGGAAGGTGTGGCACCTCTTGCAGCGCGCGCCAGTGGGCGACCGCGTCGTGATGGTGTTGACCTTTCTTCTAACGGTGCTTGTGGACCTGACGGTGGCGATTCAAGTAGGCGTGGTTCTTGCGGCCATCCTGTTCATGCATCGGATGGCGGGGCTGGTCGCTGTCAACAAGAGCAATGGCCTGATCGAGGAAGATCTCGACGACTTTCGGCGCGCGCCCGAAGCCTATGATCAGCGTGATGTGCTATTGCCGGGGGTCGAGGTTTTTCGCCTGAGTGGTCCGCTGTTCTTCGGCGCGGCGGCGCGCGTTCGTTACCTGCTGGATACTGTCGGAGCGCCGCCTCGTGTCTTCATCTTGCGAATGCGTGACGTGCCAATGATCGATGCGAGTGGCGCCCAGGCTTTGGATGATCTAGTCCAGCAATGCCAGAAGCACGGGACAAAGGTTATTTTAACCGGCGTGCAGCCCGAGGTGTCCGAAGTGCTGGAGCGGATGGACCTGGGGCCGACGAACAGCAGGCTGCTTTACGCTCGGAACTATGACCACGCGATAGCTCTGGCTGCCAATTGAGTCGTTGTCGCGGTGCAACGGCCGGCAGACCGCCTGAGGTTGGTGGTGGAGATCAACTTCCGCCGAGTAGGCGGTTGAAATGAGCAACGGCGGCAGCGGCTCCTTCCGGGTGCTGCCACACCGCGGTATCGACTGCTAGAAAGTCTGCACCCAAAGTCACCAGGTCCGGGGCGTTCTGGAGATCGATGCTGCCATAGGCAATGCAGGGCACCTCCATCAGCTCTGCCCACCAGGCGATGCCTTCTCGATCCTCTGTAGAAAAGGCCACATAGTCGCAGCCGGCTTCGCCTGCGAGCATGGCCGCGTGGCGGGAAGTGCCGCAATCTGCGCCGATGATCATATCGTCACCGTAACGGCCGCGGATCCGCTTGATCTCTTTCGGATCAGCGGGGAGCTGCACGCCATCGCAGTCCCATTGATGAGCCCGGTCGGCATCACCCTGGACGAGAAAGGCAGCGCCCGCCTCCTGAGCGAGGGGGCAGAGAAGCTGAACGGCGCCTTCCTTCTCCTCAGGTTGAAGGCCGTCGGTCGAAAGAAGCACCGATGCCACATCGCCAGCACCGAGGGCCGCGGCAAAAGTTTCGCGAAAACTCCGCAACGCAGCACCGCCCGAGACCAGCTCGGGCGGTGCGATCAGGCAAAGCCTCGGAGTCACGGGTCAGGCCCGCTAGTCGCGGCTTCGGTAGATGTTGACGATGCTTTCGAGCAGGGCCAAAGCCTCTTCCTTCGGACGTTGGAAGGAATTACGGCCAATAATGGACCCGGAAGCGCCGCCGTCCCTCAAATCGCGGATTTCCTGTAGCAGTGAATCAGTGTCCTTCGCGCCTCCGCCCGAGAAGACTACCAGCCGACGTCCGGCGAAAGCCGATTGCATCACGTGGGAAATGCGCGCCGACAGGGTGGAGACGTCGATCCCCTGCTTCTCGTATACCTTGCGCGCTTCCTCCTGCTCTATATGAGCGGTCGGGGGCTTCACCTTGATGATGTGGGCACCAAGGAGCGCAGCCATGTGGGCTGCATAGGCGGTAACGTCGATGGCCGTTTCGCCTTCCTTCGACAGGTTACCACCGCGCGGGTAGGACCAGATGACCACGGCGAGACCGACAGCCTTGGCTTCTTCCGCCATCTCGCGAATTTCTTCCATCATGGAGAAGCAATCGTCGGAGCCGGGATAGATCGTGAAGCCGATCGCGGAGCAGCCGAGGCGGAGCGCGTCCCCAACGCTACCGGTAATGGCCTGATCCTTGGTGGTCGCGTGACTGTTGGAGGAATTAACCTTCAAGATGGTGGGAATGGCTCCCGCGAAGGTGTCCGCACCTGCCTCGAGCAGCCCCAAAGGCGCAGCAAAGGCATTCAGCCCGGCATCGATGGCCAGTTGGTAGTGGTAATGGGGGTCGTACCCCTCGGGGTTGGGGGCGAAGCTGCGGGCGGGGCCGTGCTCGAAGCCCTGGTCGACCGGCAGGATAACGAGCTTCCCGGTGTTCGCCAGTCGGCCGTGCGTAAGAATCCGCGCCAGATTGGCTTTGGTGCCGGGGTTATCACTTTCGTAGTAGCTCAGGATCCGGTGTATGCGCCGGTGGATCCGCATCTTTTATCCCTCACTTTATTTATGCCGCAGATAAGGCCGCGAGGCGGATAGGAGTAGGAATCGCACGACAAGGATCCGCTTCAGGGCCAGTTTCCGCTTCGTGAATAGCCCAAGCCCAAGCGTGATGCAATTAAGCGCTCTTTCGAAGGAAGAAGTATGCCATCACGCGGAGGCGTCAGCCGCCTGGCCTCATGATCTTGGAGAGTTATCCTTCAGCCAAGCCCGGCAGGCTTCTTCCGGATTCGCCAGCCCAGCCAGGGAAAGCGCCGGCGGCGCGCCGGCCAGCACTAGTGCGCCCTGTGTGTGCGCAATTGCCGCGAGCTTTTCGCGTAGCGCCTGACTTCCCTCGAAGACGATCAGGTCCAGGCCCAGCTGGAGCGCCTCGTGAGCCAAGGCCCCATCACAACCAGCCTCCAGGCCCAGACAGAGGTCGAGGGTCTTACCTCGCGCCGTCTTGTCGACGAGACTCTTGAACCAGGGAACTCCTCCAAGAGCCGCACTCTCCTCGGGGCAGAGCAGAAGCAGGGGACAATCTTCTTCAGATGCGCAAGCGGTTGCCAGGCACGCCTGTTCGAGGCTCCAGACATAGATAGCCGGGGGAAAGGGAGGACGACTCACGAGTTTAACGCGCCTTTGGCGGACATCTACGCTTGGGAAGAGGTATCGCGAAGCAGTTGTTCGCGAGCCGGGAGGAGCGAGATCAGGGCCCGGAAGGGAATCAGCATGAAGAGCGCGATGCCCAGCTTCACCGCATAATCTCCCAGGGCGAGGGTCATCCAGGGTAGACCTGTACCGACGAAGGCCAGGGAGAAGAAAATGGCCGTATCGACCGCGGAAGCTACCGTGGAGGAGGTGAGGGGAGCCAGCCACCAGGCGGCCGTGCGCAAGCGATGAAAGATCGCCACGTCCATGAGCTGGGCGGTAAGAAAAGCCGCACCGGAAGCAAAAGCGATGCGCGGCGTCGCCAGGAGAACCGACAACAGCACGGCGCAGGCAAAGCCGACGTAAACAACCTTTCGCGCCCGCTCCGGCCCGAGGCTGCGCGTGGTCAGATCCGTCACCAGGAAGCAGGCCGGATAGGTAAAGGCGCCCCAGGTCAGGAAGTCATTGATAGGAAACTGTACGAGAATGTTGGAGGCCGTAACCAGCACCGCCATCGCAAGCGTGCTGATCAGCAGCCCCGGGCTAGGGCTATTCATCCAGGATCATCCACTGGTGGACCAATGCCGGTGGCGCTTGCTAGCAGGTTGCCCGTTGCGATCTCCGCGCATCAGGATTCGATAGTCACCCGCGTCCCGAGGCGCAAGCCCAGGTGATCGGCGGCAGACCCCTGCCTGACGGCGATCTCCACAAGACCGGCAGAGTTTTCGTACCAGAAGGCCTGGCCCTTTTCCACGTCGGAGAATGTTCGAGCTTTGGGAATTTCCTGGGGGCCGACACGAAGAGTGCTACCGCCTGGAAGGCTGTCCAACGCTATGCCCGTCCATGCATTGCCATAGCCGTCTATATAGATGACTTCTGCAAGGGGCTCATGTGGCGGGTAATCGCCTAGTTCGCGGACCGCCAGGGGCTCACTGGCAACCTCTTTGTCGATATATAGGCGCGCAGCCACAGGAGCGAAGAGATCGCGCCCGTGGAAGGTCGCCGAAAGGTAAGGGGGCCGCCATTGGATCACCTTGGCGCTGACGCTGCTTGCACGCTGTGCCACAACTGCGAGAAGCCCGTTATCCGGCCCCACGAACCGCCTACCGTCTGCATCGAGCAGAATCGCTCGCCTGGCAGAACCGACGCCAGGATCTACGACCGCGACTACTACAGCCTCCGGCGGCATCTGGGTCGTCAGGGCAGCAAGCAGGTGACCGGCCGCCAGGGGCGAGAAGGTAGGGGCGTCGTGCATCAGATCCACAACCGGAACCCCCGGCGCTTCGCGCGCCAGAGCCAGGTGGAGCTGGCCAACGTAGGGGCCCTGCCAGCCGAAGTCAGTAAAAAGGAGGATCACGGTTCAGTCCCCTTTTCGCAATTGACAGTCATTCGCATATAGAATAAGAACTTTTGCGAGTGAGACTGCTTCTCAAGGATGGCTAATGTACGTTTGCCTTTGCAATGGCTTCACCTGCCGTGATGTCCGCAGGGTTATAGGAGAAGGCGCCAGCAGCGTGGGTGGTGTTTTCCGGGCCTGCGAGGCTCGCCCCAACTGCGGAAGGTGCAAGGAAGTCATCAAGGACTATTTGGCCGAAGCGAAGGCCCCCGCCACGGCAGTCTCAGCCGCTCTGCAACCTGCCCTCATGGCTGCCGAATAGCCTGCCGCCGTGGCCTCCTAGCCGAACCCGGCACAGCCTTCTATAGTTAGCCGCTCAGCGGGAACAGAAGTCGTTCTGTCCCGCCGCAACGCGTTGGCTTTGATGCCATGAGGCCAGGAGGGCGATATGAAAGGTGACGTGCGGGTCATCGAGTTTCTCAACAAAATTCTTACGAACGAGCTGACGGCTATCAATCAGTACTTTCTGCATTCGCGCATGATGCAGAACTGGGGTGTTTCGGTCCTCGGGAAAAAGGTCTACGAAGAGTCCATCGACGAAATGAAGCACGCCGATGCGCTGATCAAGCGCATCCTTTTCCTTGAAGGGCTGCCCAACCTACAAGACCTCAACAAGCTTCTGATCGGCGAAGACGTGAAGGAAGCCCTCGAGTGCGATCTCAAGCTGGAACACAAGGGCATTCCTCTCCTGCGCGAAGCTATTGCCCATTGCGAAAGCGTGCGTGACTACGTGTCACGTGAGCTCTTGGCGGACATCCTCGAGAGCGAGGAAGAGCATGTCGATTGGCTGGAGACGCAAATCGAACTGATCGATCTGATGGGTCTGGAGAACTTCATCCAGCTGCAGACCGAGCCGAATGAAATGGGCTGACGGCTCTCAGCCCCGCCCAACTTCTGGCTGATAAGGTTCCTCACTCCAGAATAGATCCGTGAATATGATGTGCTGGAGCGGAAAAACGGGTTTGGCGGGGGGCTCGTAGAGGATCTGCGTTGTTTCGCTCCTTCCTCCCGCCTCTTTTGCATTCTGGTCGGCGCTCTTCGGCTGCAGCGACCAGAGGCTTACCGAGCAATGCCGGATGGATAGTGCGCCATATCATGTTCGGCCCCATGACGATAATGCGAGGCGTAAGGGCCGCGGTGTAGCAGGGAAGGGCGGATAATCTAAAGTTTCTCTGCCCAGCCTTCCGGATCATTCAGAAAACGTCGCACCTGTGCCGTCCCCTCATCCGTAAGATAATGGCGAGCTTCCGCTTCCGCGAGCGCATCCCACCAGGTGCAAAGCGCGTGCAGCTTGACGCCCGCTGCTTCCAGAGTGGCAATGCCCTCAGGGAAAATGCCGTAGTGAAAGACAACGAAGCAGTGCGCTACCTCGGCGCCCGCGTCGCGTAGGGCTTCTACGAAGCTGAGCTTGCTGCCGCCGTCAGTGGCAAGATCTTCGACCAGCAGTACCCGAGCGCCTTCCGAGAAGGTGCCCTCTATGCGCGCATTGCGGCCGAAGCCTTTAGGCTTCTTGCGAACGTAGACCATCGGCAAGCCCAGCCGGTCGGCCATCCAGGCAGCAAAGGGTATGCCCGCGGTCTCGCCGCCGGCAACGGCATCAAAGGCCTCTGGTCCAACAGCTTGCGCCAATTGACCGACTGCCAGATCCATCAAAAGCTGCCGTGCTCTTGGGAAGGAGATGATTCGCCGACAGTCGACGTAAACGGGGCTCCGCCGTCCCGAGGTGAAAGTGAAGGGGTCCTCTGGCCTAAAGAGAACCGCTTGTATGTCCAACAGCGTACGAGCAGTCAGTCGGGCGCATTGTTCGGCGGAGCCTATCATCGGCCTTCTCCGGTTTTAGAGCGGAACGCGTTTGGTCTGGAATACCTAGCGTTCATGACCAACGCTTGATAGGGCGCGGGAGCGAAACAGGCAATCGCCACTTTGACAAGGACCGCCGAGGCGGCCAGAGTGAGGCGAGGCTTGGGGTGCCTCGTCATCACGACGGGGCTGAGATCATACCCATTGAACCTGATCTGGATCATGCCAGCGCAGGGAGCCTGCGGTTTCCTTGCCGAGGGCTGTCCGGTGCCGGTGACTCCTTATAGCCAGCCGGAGGGACCGATGTCAGAGGCATTGCTCGAAACCTTAAGAAATCCCGGTACGACCCTTTCAGCCATCCGCGCGCAGGCGCCTTTGGTGCACAATATCACCAACTTCGTGGCGATGGATCTGGCGGCCAATCTCCTGCTTGCAGTGGGAGCCTCGCCGGCCATGGCCCACGCGGAGCAGGAGGTAGAGGAGTTTGTCGCCCTCGCAAATGCCCTCACCATCAATACGGGTACCTTCACCAATGAGTGGATGGCGTCAGCGGTCGCCGCGGCGAGGAATGCGGCCTCCGCGGGCACTCCGTGGGTACTGGATCCGGTAGGCTGTGGTGCAACGCGGTTCCGCCACCAGAATGCCACGCGGCTCGCGCAGATGCGGCCAAGCATAATTCGCGGCAATGCCTCCGAGATCGCCGCGCTGGCTGGGAGCAACGCGGCTGAGTCCGGCGGAAAGGGTGTCGACGCTACGGTCGCTGCCGAGGCAGTGGTCGAGCAGGCGCGTCGTTTGGCGCAGAGCAGCGAAACGGTGGTGGTCGTGACGGGAGAGGTCGATTTAGTAACCGATGGCGTTCGGCTGATTCGCGTGCGCAACGGCCATGTCCTACTAACGAGAGTCACGGCAACAGGCTGTGCCTTGACTGCCCTGACAGGGGCTGCCCTTGCCGTCTGTCCTGATCCCATGAGGGCCGCAGTTCATGCACTGGTTATCTTGGGGGTCGCTGGAGAGCGCGCAGCTGCAGCCGCGCAAGGGCCGGGCAGCTTTCGGATGCAACTGCTTGACGCCCTGTACAACCTTGATGCGCATGAGCTCGATCGAGAGGTGCGGATATCATGAAACGCCCTGTCTTTGATCTCGCCCTCTACTTCGTCGTCGGGCCTGCAGATTGCGGCGGACGAGCTATCGAAGACGTGGTTGGCGCGGCGCTCGAGGGCGGGGTAACCCTGGTCCAGCTTCGCGACAAGAAAGCGGATGATGCGGCATTGGTTGATCTCGGCCGGAAGATCCAGCCGCTCTGTCGTGCTGCGGGTGTTCCTCTCATCATCAACGATCGCCTGGAGCCTGCACTGCTCCTGGAGGCAGAGGGAATACATGTTGGCCAGGAGGATCTGGCTGTAGCGCAGATACGTCCAAGGCTTGGCTATGACCGCATAGTCGGCGTGTCGGCCGGCAGCCTCGAAGAGTTGTCGCGCGTGGCCCAGGATCAGGTCGATTATCTCGGCGTGGGTCCCGTCAATTCGACGCTCAGCAAAAGTGATGCAGGTGCAGCCATCGGCTCCCAAGGGGTGGCGATCATCCGCGAAAACAGCAGCCTCCCCATCGTTGCCATCGGCGGCATCAAGCTGCCGGATGTAGCGCCTCTGATAAGCGCAGGCGCGCAAGGCGTCGCAGTGGTCTCGGCGATTGCCGCGGCGCCCGATCCAAAGGAAGCTGCGCAAAGACTGAGGAACGCGGTTGAAGAGGCGCGGTCAGGTTTGAAAGGTCAGGCGTAGGGTTTCGCGGCCATCCTGCTTTGACAGGATAACCTGATCAGCAAAATGGCGGATCAGTCGGATTTCAAGCTCCCGGGTCATCCGCTCTTCTTCCGACTCCTCGATCGCCCCAGGCTGTTCCGCCACGGCATAGGAAACTGACGCGATGATGCGGAACTCGTCATAGTTAATGTCAAGAATGAGCGGCTGATCTCGCCGTCCATCCGCAAGTGCTAGCTCGCCCGCTTCCGTCAGGGCCCCCGTCACCCGTTCCATAACGTCGCGCCGGCTGCCCCAGATGGAGCCCTGCTCACGGCAGAAGGATACGATCTTCGCGAGTAAGTCATCGCTCAGAGTAGCTTCAAGGCGGGCGCTCTGCTTGACGCCTATCCGGAAGATCCCGTTCAGCACCAAGGCCGTGAGCAAGGCTACGACCAATGAAGAGCCGGCAATGGACTGCATCCAAAGCGGCAGGCTTGCGAAAAGATGGGGGTAGACGTCGTGGCTGATCCCCAGAACCAGCGCAATGCCGATGGCCAGAATGCGTCGGCTGTCCAGCATGCGGGCAACAATGATGCTGAGGCCATTGGCCAGGATGAACGCCGAAGAAAAGAGAAGAATCGCGCCGAACAGGGGCGGGGGTAGCGAAAGAATGAGGTCGTGCAGGGAGGGGAGGAAAGCCAGCAGCAAGAAAAGTCCAGCGATGGCAAAGCCGACTGAGCGCGCAATCACGCCGGTGGCCTGAGAAAGGCCGATCGATCCCGAAAAGCTGTTGAGCCCGACCGTTCCGAGCGCACCTGCAATCACGGTGCTGACGCCATCCGCCCTGATACCGCGCTCGATGCTTCCCATGTCCGGGCGCACCCAGTCCGGATTGCCGATCTTCTGGCAAGTCGTGATATCGCCGACCGCTCGTAGCGAGCAGGCCAATGCGCCGACCAGAAAGGGGACGGCGAGTCCCCAGTCGAAGCTGAGTGGAAGTAGCGGCAGGCTGGGGATCGCGAAGAGACGAGAAGTGTGAGGTGCGGACTCGAAAAGACCATCGACCGCCCCGAACAAGGCCATCCCTCCATAGACGAGAGAAAGGCCCAGCAGAACCGAGAAGACCTTGAGCGGACCTTTCCCCCAAACATTGAGCGCAACGATAACCACAAGCGTCACCAATCCCAAAGCGGCGGTGTGGCCGTCGATCTGAGAAACGCGAAAGGTTTCTTCGGCCATGCCGAGGATCAGCCGGAAACCGAGCAAGCCGAGAATGAGCCCGATCATCACGACAGCCAGACCGGAGACCTCGACAGGAAAAAAGGGGCGAAGCCGGCGAAGACCGAAGGAAAAGACGATCTCGCACAGGCCAGCAAAGATGGTCATGCCGAAGACGAGACCCAGCCCTCCTGTCTGCGCCGCGATCAGAGAGGGGGGAAGATAGGCGGCCGTAAACACGGAGGGAGCCAGATAGCCGCTGCCCAGATGTGGGCCACGCAAGCACAGCAGGAAACTCCCGACACCAAGTGCAAGAAGCGATGCAGCTATGACCGCTTCTTGCATTTCCGGTGGCGCATCGGCTGCTCGCAGCACCAGAAGAGGAAATACCAACCCAGTCGGTGCGATTACAGCAACATGCTGCAGACCGTTAAGGATCAGCATCCCCAGGGACAGGGGCGCCTCTTGTAGAGGTTCTGCCTGTTCCGGAGCAAACGAGGTAGCAGCTGTCACCAATCGTCCTAAAACAGTAGCCGCTGATCTCGCGCGCTGAGGAAGGCGCTGCTTGAGACGCGAGTCCACTCGCTTGTCGTCAACATGAACTCGGCCAAAGAATCTCTTACCTTGGCCGCAAGCGCGTCTTCTTCGGCGGTTTCGGCCACGACTTCGCGGGAAACCTCCAGGAATCGATCAAGGATTTCATCAGACCAGGCGCGAAGCTGGACACCGTCTTCTTGCACCAAGGTTTTCAGGTTCTCGGCGTTGCGGGTTTGATATTCAGCGAGCGTGACCAGCGTTTCGGCCTGGGCAGCGTTCTCCATCATCGCGCGCTGAGACTCGCTCAAGGATTCCCACACTTCGAGCGATATACCGAGATCCAGCATCCCGCTCGGCTCCTGATAGCCGGGATAGTAGTAGTAGGGGGCGGCGCGGTAGAGTCCCATAGCACGGTCAGGCCAGGGCGCGACCCAGTCGCTGCCGTCAAGCGTGGCGCTCGCAAGCGCGGTAATCACTTCAGAGGCTGGGAGATTGACGACCACCGCTCCCAGGCGGCTGAGCACCTGACCGGCAAAGCCCGGGAAGCGAATGCGCAAGCCTTGGAAGGCTTCGACGCTCTCGATCGGCTCGCGGTACCAGCCGCTCATTTGTTGGCCAGTGTCGCCGACAACCAGGTGCTTGAGGCCGAAGTTCTTGCCAACCTCGTCGAAAAGTTCTTGCCCGCCGCCGAAGTGCATCCATGCCTGAAACTCCATGGGAGTCGGGCCGAAGGGAACGGAGGTGAAGAAGGCATAGGCGGGGTGCTTGCCCTGCCAGTAATAAGCAGCGGCGTGGTAAAGGTCCGCCGTTCCCGCTTCGACCGCGTCGTAAACTTCGAAAGCGGGTACCAGCTCGCCAGCAGCCTGCAGCTCGATTTTGAGGCTGCCCTCCGAAATCTGGCTGACACGGTCAGCAAAGCGCTGGGCCGTGGTTCCCAAACCTGGCAGGCCCCGTGGCCATGCGGTAACCATGGTGAGCGTTCGCGTGGATTGCGCAATTGCCGGCGCGGCGAGGCTAGCGCCACCTGCAGCGGCCAAAGGCAGCAGGGAAGCGTGGCGCAGCGACTGACGGCGGGTGATTTTCATGACGGCTCCAGGCTCTGGTCATTTACTACAGGAAAGTGGCAGGCCAGCTCGCCTTGTCCAGCATCGGCTTGCCTAACCTGTCCTTGTTGCTTTCTACCTACCACTAGATGCGGTTGCATTATGACGCAAGCCTCACAAACGCCACTTCCCCCGACTCTTTCCGCTGCATTAGTCATAGCGCACACCGTGATCGGATCCTATGCTGCGCCGGTCGATTGAGCGGAAATCATCGGGAGAGCAAAGGCTTGTCTTCTAACCCGCAGTCTCATGCGGAAGGTCGCAACAACAACCAGCGTTCCGCCTCGCCCATGCCGCTGCGCGGGGCCAGCTACACCATGATGGTGCTAAGCCTGACAGAACTGGCGCAGCCTGATTTCTTCCCTCGCCTCCAGGCGAAAATTTCGCAAGCTCCCAGCTTTTTTGATGGCGCTCCCATACTATTGAACCTAGAGGGCACCTCCGGGGGATCGGCAAGCGACTTCAAGGAGTTGGTGGCTCGACTGCGCGAGCTGCGTCTGGCTCTCGTCGGTGTGCAGGGTGGGGACGATGCCCAGCATGAAGCTGCCATGGACGTAGGCCTGGCGATCTTCCCGTCTTGGCGTGCCGGTTCAAGAGGTTTGAGAGACTTGGCGATGCCGGTGTCTGGAAGCAGCAGCGCGCCAGAACCGGTGGTGGAAGTGAAGCGGCCGCTTTTGATCGAACGGCCGGTGCGCTCTGGTACGCGCATCTATGCTGAAGGTACCGATCTGGTGGTAACGGCTCCTGTCGGCGCTGGCTCGGAATTGCTGGCGGATGGCAGTATCCATGTTTACGCGCCCCTACGAGGAAGGGCTCTGGCAGGAGTCTCTGGCGATACCGATGCTCGTATTTTTTGTCGACACCTGGCGGCGGAACTGCTTTCCATCGCCGGCCGCCACCTGGTGAATGAAGAGATTGCTGATGCGGTACTGGGGCAGCCAGTCCACGTACGGCTGGAAGGCGATCAACTCCTTATTGAAACAGTGGACTGAGTGCCCGTAGCAGGCGGAAGGACTAGAACGTGGCCAAGATTATCGTGATGACCTCGGGCAAGGGTGGCGTGGGAAAGACGACGTCAAGCGCGGCCTTTGCTGTCGGCCTCGCCAAGCGAGGCCATCGCACCGCAGTGATCGATTTCGATGTTGGTCTGCGGAACCTGGACATCGCCATGGGATGCGAGCGCCGGGTTGTTTACGACCTGGTAAACGTTCTCAATGGCGAAGCGACGCTCCGCCAAGCCCTCATCCGGGATAAGCGACTGGAAAACCTCTCAATTCTTGCCGCTTCCCAGACGCGGGACAAGGACGCCTTGGAGATCGAGCCTCTGGGCAAGATCTTCGACGAGCTGCGCAAGGATTTTGACTACATTGTCTGTGACAGTCCGGCAGGTATCGAAAAGGGAGCCGTTGCGGCGCTCTACTTCGCGGACGAGGCGATCATCGTCACCAACCCGGAAATTTCCTCGGTGCGCGACAGCGATCGCATCCTGGGGATACTTGCGAGCAAATCGAAGCGAGCCGAGAAGGGCGAGGAACCGGTTAAGGAAAACCTGCTGGTGACACGCTACGACCCGCTACGGGTCGAGAAGGGGGAAATGCTTTCAGTGGAGGATGTGCAGGAAATCCTCTCCATTCCTCTGTTGGGCGTAATTCCCGAAAGCGAGGCGGTCCTGCGTGCATCCAATATCGGACAGCCTGTCATTCTCGATGGGGATAGTGCTCCGGCGCAGGCCTATGAAGACGCTGTGGGTCGCTTCCTGGGCGAAACGATCGAGCACCGCTTCATGAGACCTGCGCGCCGCGGCTTCTTTGCCCGCCTGATGGGGAGGACCGCATGAGCTTCTTCGGTTTCTTTCGCAAGCGAGACTCGACGGCGTCCGCCGCCAAGGAGCGGCTGAGCTTCGTTTTGTCGCATGAGCGCGCCGGTCGTGACGCGCCGGACTACCTGCCACGCTTGCAGAAGGATATCTTGGCGGCGATTGCCAAGTATGTGCCCATTCCCGATGAGAATGTGGCCGTCCGCATGGCACAGGAAGACGGGACTGCACGCTTGGAAGTCAATATTGATCTTCCACCGAAAGCACCGCTGGAAAAGCGACGCGCTTGATGCTCAAGGAGTATGACAGAGGGTCGCGCCCCTGAGTCTGTAATTGTATGAGGCTGTAATTGTAATTGCCTGTGGGCGGCCATAGGTTGCCAGCTTCAGGCGCATGATGCTGCTCGGCGTCGGCGGTGCAGTCGCCTGAACGGCTTATTCTGCAGTTGGATTCCTGATGTCCACTCTCGCCTTTGAAGGGGTGAGCCACGCCTACGGCAAGTTGGCGGCGGTCAACAACGTTACCCTGACGGTCGATGACGGGGAGCTGGTGTGCTTGCTGGGCCCCTCTGGCTGTGGAAAGACAACACTGCTCCGCCTTGCGGCCGGCCTTGAGGCCCTGCAGCAAGGTCGCATCCTGATCAACGGCCAGGTTATGGCGGATGGGCGCCGTGACGTCCCGCCGGAGGAGCGGTCGATCGGCCTCGTTTTCCAGGATTTCGCCCTCTTCCCGCACCTCAACGTGCGGGATAACGTGACTTTTGGGCTCCGCGGCATAAACCGGCCCACGCGGCAGAAGTGCGCGCAATCGGCACTCAAGCAAGTCGCCATGGAAGACTATGCGGAAGCTTTTCCGCACATGCTATCTGGCGGCCAGCAGCAGAGGGTGGCCTTGGCCCGTGCACTAGCACCGCAGCCGCAATTGATGCTCCTGGACGAGCCCTTTTCTGGCCTGGACGTTCAACTGCGCCAGGAAGTTCGCGATCAGGCGCTCCACGTCCTGAAAGCATCCGGAACCGCTACGGTGATGGTCACCCATGATCCGGAGGAAGCCATGTTTATGGCAGACCGGATCGTGCTGATGTATCGGGGGCAAATTCAGCAAGTCGGCCGCCCCGAGGATCTCTACTTCAAGCCGGCTAATGCCTTCGTGGCCTCCTTCTTCGGGGATATCAATCGTATCGCTGCGCGCGTCGAGGAGGGTCGGATTCGCACTGCGCTTGGAAATTTCGACCAGGGAGCAGCACAAGAAGGTGATCTCGTGGAAGTTCTTGTACGCCCGGAGGCTATCAAACTTCTTCCATCAGATAGTCCCGCAGAGGCTCAGCGGGCATCCGGCCAGGTGGTCGCGGCAAAGTTCCTGGGGCGTTCCAGCTTGATCCACCTTTCGGTTCCCGACGCGTCGACCGGGTTGCATTTGCATGTCCGCGTGCCGGGGCGATTTTTGCCAAAGGATGGTGAGACCTTCTCGATTGGTCTCGATACTTCTCAAGCCTTTGTGTTTCCGGCAAAAGCCGAATGAGGATTATTTCCCAGCGTCGTTGCGGTGCAGGTATGATTCTGCGATAGTCCGGGAAAGGGTCACATGGCCGTCAGGAGACAGTTGAGGAGTTTGTTTGGATGGGGAATATGGTGCTGAGCGACGTTCTGACGCTCGGAATGGTCGGTTCCTTCAGCGTTTGGCACTGGCTGATCGTGCTGGCTGTCGTGCTGATCCTCTTTGGTGGCGGTGGTAAGATACCGCGGCTGATGCGGGATCTGGGTTCAGGCATCAAGCAGTTTAAGTCCGGTATGAAGGAAGAGGAGGAAGCCTCCACTGCAGAGTCTCGCACTTTGGAGGACGGAAGCGTAAACACTGGGACTGCCTCTCCCCGCAGCGACGAGAGCAAGAAGGCCGTAAACGGTTGATCGAAGTGCCCGCGCAGGCGAACGCTAACAAGATGGCGTGTGCCTACGGATGCCGAGGCTGACGGATGTTCGATATTGGTTGGACCGAGATGGCGGTCATTGCCTTGTTGGCTTTGGTCGTGATCGGGCCGAAGGATCTGCCCCGGGTCCTGCGCACGATGGGGCAGTATATGCGCAAGGCGAGAGCTCTAAGCCGGGAGTTTCAATCCGGCCTCAATGATGTGATGCGTGAGGCCGAGCTGGAAGATGCTCGCAAAGCCATCGAATCGACGCGCAGCGGTCAGCTCGACAGGGAAATCCGCAAGGCCCTGGACCCCGATGGCTCTATAGATGAAGGGCTGCGAGATCTGGATAAGGAGGCGCGGGCATCGGCTGCAGCGTCCCCCACTTCGCGCTATCCCGAACCAAAGGCGTCCAAGAACGAAAAGGCTCGCACCACCCAAGCAGCGCGTGACAGCAAGATCGTCAAACATCCAGCCGGTACGAGCTCGGAGGCAGCTGCAGCAGTGGCTTCCCCGATGAGCTCGAATGTGGATGAGGCAAGCGAAGCGCCCGAGACTGTCTCGAGTGAGCGTGCCCAGAAGACGGGTTAAGGGCAGTGACGGACGAAGTCGTCGACTCTCATAAAATGCCGCTGCTCGATCATCTGATTGAGTTGCGGCAGCGTTTGTTGCGTTCGGTGATCGCGCTCTTTGTCGCGTTTTTCATCAGCTTCTTCTTCGCCGAATACCTTTATAATTTTCTCGTTCAACCGCTAGCAGATATCCTCCTGCAGCGTGGCGACGAGAGAATGGCCCGGATGATCTTTACGGATCTGACCGAGGTCTTCTTCACCTACGTTAAGGTGGCCTTCTTTTTTGCAGCTTTTGTGACCTGCCCGATTTTTCTCCTGCAGATCTGGAAGTTCGTCGCGCCGGGGCTTTACAAGCATGAACGCTCTGCCTTTGGCCCCTTTCTGGTGGCGTCGCCTATTCTCTTTTTCATGGGTGGGGCCCTCGTCTACTTTATCATTTTACCGCTGGCTTGGGACTTCTTCCTGCAGTTCGAAACGACTGGCGGTGACGGCACACTTCCGATTCAGCTAGAAGCGAAGGTTGGTGAGTACCTCGCGCTCACCATGAAGCTGATCTTCGCCTTTGGAATCTGCTTTCAGCTGCCAGTACTTATGACCCTGCTCGCCCGGGCGGGACTGGCTACATCCAAAGGGATGGCAGAGAAGCGTAAGTATGCGATTGTGGGCGTGTTCGTTGTTGCAGCCGTGTTCACCCCACCTGATCCCATCAGTCAGATCAGCTTGGCCATCCCGATCGTGATCCTTTACGAAATCTCTATTCATATGGCGCGCCTGATGGAACGGCGGCGTGAGGAAAAGGAAGCCGAGCTGGACCGTCAGGCCGGGATAGAGGTCTGACCGCTCGCTCGCCAGTCCGAGGCGGCGGGAGCCAGGGCGGAATCATCGGCCGCTTCATGGACGCTGCCGCTATATCAGACTATAAGCGGGCGGGGGCTGGGCAGCCTGCAAGGTAACCTTCTTGATTGGGGTTGCAGGCTTTGAGATGCCTTGGATCGGGTCCGTAGAGCGTTTGAGTGAGAAGCCCGCAGGCGCCTTATGGTCTGGATCGAAGGGGCCCGATCTAGAATCAGAAGTGGTATTTGCGGATGATGAAGGTCGAATCGGCGCTGCGTGGGAAGCGTATTCTCGTTACCAACGATGACGGAATACATGCGCCAGGTTTGAAGGCTCTTGAAACGATCGCCCACAGCCTCTCTGACGATGTCTGGGTGGTCGCGCCGGAGACCGAGCAATCGGCTGCCAGCCATTCTCTCACCATCCGGCGCCCGCTCAGGATTCGACGTTTTGGGGAGCGCCGCCTGTCGGTCGATGGCACGCCGACGGACTGCGTGGTGGTTGCCGTCAATCACATTCTAAGGGACCAGCAGCCCGGACTGATTCTTTCGGGAGTAAATCACGGCGGAAATTTAGCTGAAGACGTAGGCTATTCCGGCACGGTAGCGGCCGCCATGGAAGGAGCCCTCCTGGGCATTCGCGCGATTGCGTTCAGCCAGCTCCGGTACGGTGACGGCCCGACTGATTTTTCTGTGGCTGAGAAGTTCGGGCCCGACATCGTACGCAAGCTGTACAGTTTGGCACCTGAGCGGGACCTTCTGTTCAACGTGAACTTTCCTCCGCTTGCGCCCGAAGATGTCACTGGAGTGCGGGTTGCGCGGCAGGGCCGTCGCGACGACATGGTCGGTGTCGTCGAGGTGAATGATCCCTCCGGACGTCCGTAC
Source organism: Rhodospirillaceae bacterium (assembly GCA_029265995.1). Classification (GTDB taxonomy): domain Bacteria; phylum Pseudomonadota; class Alphaproteobacteria; order Kiloniellales; family DSM-21159; genus Aquibaculum. The sequence goes on from JAJUFM010000007.1 coordinate 22,426, forward strand.
CTTTGGATCGGCCATTGGGGCGATGACACCACCCGGGAAGAGGATACGGATCTGGCAGCTATTCAGGCCGGTGCGGTTTCCGTTACGCCTCTGCACATCGACCTCACCCATAAGTCGAGCTTGCCGCTGCTGCGGGAGTGCTTCCCGTGAACGCCGAACCGCGCAAGATCCGGCTTCTCATGCAGCTCCGGCGTGCGGGCATTTCAGATACCGCCACCCTGTCGGCGATCGAACGTGTGCCGCGGGAAAAGTTCGTCCCACCCGCTTTTCAAGATCAGGCCTACGAAAACATTGCTCTGCCGATAGGGCAGGGGCAGACCTTGAGCCAACCGGAAGTCGTCGCTTTGATGACCCAGGCTTTGGCGTGTAACCGCCGCCATACCGTACTGGAGATCGGAACCGGCTCGGGCTATCAGGCTGCGGTGCTTTCACGGATCGCGCGGCGTGTCTACACGATCGAACGCCACAGGGCGCTCCTGCAAGAAGCGGAAAAGCGCTTTGCAGAGTTAAGAATCAGCAACGTCACCCCCCGGCTGGGCGATGGTTCCCGTGGTTGGCCAGAAGCCAGGACCTTCGACCGTATCATCGTCACCTGCGCTGCCGCCCTTCCGCCAGAACCGCTACTGAAGCAACTGGCGGATGACGGGATCATGATTCTACCCGTGGGCCAACAAGGACGAACGCAGGAGCTTGTCAGAATCCGGAAAAGTCCGGAGGGTATAGTGGAAGAGAATCTGGGAATGGTCCGCTTCGTGCCCTTGGTCGCTGACGGCCCCGCGGTGGCGGGCGGCCGGTCAACAGCCTGAGGTGCATGCATGATCTATCTGCGGTCCTTCGCAGTTCTTCTGATCATCGCCTTAATGGCAGCCTCCTGCAGTAACCCCGAGCGAGTGCGGGTCGCCAGCGCACCTCTGCCGCCTCTCCCGCGAGCGAAGCCCATGGATCTGGCAGGGGGCAGTGTCGGGCCCATGGCGAGTGTGCCCACATCGGAAGTAGAAGTAACGGCTATAGGCGAGGCACCTGCTGCGTCCCCTGCTACTTCCCCTCCTGCGGCTTCCCCAGGCGACACCGCGGCGCCCCTGCAGCCAGAAGCGGCAGGAGGCGAAGGGGAGGCGTCCCGGCTCGTGCGGCCGGCCGAGAGCAGCTACGTCGTACAGGCAGGTGACACGCTCTTCTCTATTTCGCAGCGATTCGAAGTACCCTTGGCGGCGATGATCGACGCCAATGGCCTCAACGCTCCCTTTGAATTGCGGGTGGGACAACCGCTCACCATTCCTTCCGTACGGGTCTATGAGGTGCGTTCCGGTGAAACCTTGGAGGACATTGCAGCGCGGCAGGGCGTGAGCACGGCTCAACTCGCGCAAGCCAATCGTCTTGAAGCTCCCTATCGCCTCTGGGGCGGACAGAGGCTCGTGCTACCCGGCACCGTCGCTGACGAACCGATCGGTGAAGTGGATGTGACGCTGGCCGAGGCGGCCGCCGCAGCGGCCCCGGCCGGCGAGGTGGCGGATCCAGCGGAGCCCCTTCCAACGCAGGAGGTGGAAGAACTGGCGCTGCCCCCGGAAGAAGACGTTTCCCAGCCACCCGAAACGGCTACACCTCCGGCGGATACTCAGGCCGAACCTAGCGAGCCGGCACCTGTTGCGGCGGTACCCTCGCCTCCACCACGGAGCGGTGGTCGCTTCCTTTGGCCGCTTCAAGGCGAGCAGGTTGCGGCTTTCGGTCCTCAAGGGGATGGCCGACATAACGATGGAATCAACATCGCGGCCGCGCGAGGCACCACCGTCGTTGCGGCGGAAAACGGTGTGGTCGCCTACGCCGGGAACGAGCTGCGTGGCTTTGGCAATCTGCTCCTGATCAAGCATTCAGACGACTGGATCACCGCTTACGCTCACAATGACCGTCTCCTGGTGAGCGCAGGCGACTCGGTCACCCGCGGGCAAGCCATTGCGGAGGTGGGTGCTACTGGAAGCGTTGCGCAGCCGCAGCTGCACTTTGAAATCCGCAAGGGCACGCGCGCGGTAGATCCCATGCCCCTGTTAGAGGGAACTGGTGGTGGTTAGCCAGTAAAGCGCTCAACCGGCCGTGTAGTGGCAGGTCGAGCGCGGTTACCGGGTGTCTGCCTAAGAGCCTATTCCAACCTTTGGCCCAGGCGACCGGCTAGATCCTGTACGAATTGCCAAGCGACACGACCGGAGCGGGCGCCGCGTGTGACGGCCCATTCGTTCGCTTCACGAATGAGCTGTTCCTCCGGTACATCGAGGCCGAAGCGGCGCGCATAGCCGCGGATCATGTCAAGGTAGGTTTGCTGGTCGCAGTTGTGGAAGCCGAGCCACAAGCCAAAGCGATCCGACAAGCTGACCTTTTCCTCGACAGCCTCACCCGGGTTGATGGCCGTAGAACGTTCGTTCTCGATCATGTCTCTCGGCAAGAGGTGGCGTCGATTCGACGTCGCGTAGAAGATCACGTTCTCCGGACGCCCCTCGACGCCTCCTTCCAGCACCGCTTTGAGCGACTTGTAGCTGGTATCGTCGTGGTCGAAGGAAAGATCGTCACAGAAGAGTAGGCAATGCCGGCTCTGACTACGGACCATCGAGAGCAGGCGGGGGAGGGTAGGAATATCTTCGCGATGGATTTCGATGAGCGCGACAGGCTCGAACTTTAGCTCTTCTGCTTGTTCGTTGACCGCGGCGTGAACCGCTTTCACGAGCGAAGACTTTCCTGTGCCCCTGGCTCCCCATAGCAGCGCGTTGTTGGCCGGCAAGCCTTTAGCGAAGCGCAAGGTGTTCGCGTGAAGTTGGGTAGCTTGGCGATCGATTCCGCGCAGCAGATCGATCTCCAATCGATTGGGGCGCGCCACTGGCTCGAGCCGTGGCCCCTCTGGCTGCCAGACAAACACGTCACTTCCATCCATTGTGAAGGATGGAGGTGACGGAGGCGCCAATTGCTCCAAGGCAGAGGCAATACGGTTCAACAGGCTGTATACTTCTCGCGGATCAAGCTCGCTCATGATGTCTCTTGCAGGGGCTGGCGCGTCCGGACGAGCATCCGGTCAGTAGCGCGAAGTCTATGAGTGGAAAAGCCTTTCGGCTAACGGTGCGGCAAGCTAGCCTTCGCGGCAGAAGTCCGTCAATCCGCTGGCCAGGTTTCATTGCAATTCATGTGCATGTGGCTATAGTCCGGCCTCACTTGCGGCCGGCTAAACGTCGGGCACGAACCATTCTTTAAGGAGTGAGTATGCTGATTTCTCCGGCCTATGCCCAGGCGCCAGGCGCCGGCGGAGGCGACGTCCTGGTGTCGCTGTTGCCAATCATACTGATTTTTGTCGTTTTTTATTTTCTGCTGATACGCCCGCAACAGAAGAAGGTGAAGCAACATCGCGCGATGATTGAAGCGGTACGTCGAGGCGACCGCATCGTCACCTCTGGCGGGATCATCGGGACCGTCACCAAAGTCATCAGCGATGGTGAGGTGGAAGTAGAGATCGCCCAGGGTACCCGCGTGAAGGTCGTGCGCCAGACCATCAGCGACGTGCTCGACAAGGGCGAGTCTCGTACGGTCGCCGAAACGAGCGGCGCTGAAAAGTAAGCGGCCCTTCAACAGGGTCCAAGGACTAGGACGCGCTGATGGTTCACATTTCCCGCGCGCAGCTACTTGCGATTTTCGGCGTTCTTATTGCTGGATTTCTCTTCGCTGCCCCAAATCTTCTTTCGCGTGACACGGTAGAGAAGCTGCCTTCATGGCTTCCAAACCAGCAGGTTAACCTCGGTCTTGACCTGCGGGGAGGCTCCTACCTGCTGCTGCGGGTCGATGTGGACGGCGTCTTCCAGGAGCAGCTGCAGGGATTTGTCGATTCTGTTCGCGTGGAACTGCGGCGGGCGCGGATTGGCTATACGGGGCTCGGGCTCGAAGGCAACAGCGTTGTTTTTTCGCTGCGCGACACTGCCGATATCGAACGCGCACGGGAGGTATTGCGGGACTACATCGGCGATGCCCGCCTTCGGATTAGCGATCAGGGTGAGGGCTCGATCACGCTGAGCGAGGAGGCCATGGCCGAGAGGCGCTCCGGCGTGGTGCAGCAATCGATCGAGATCGTCAGGCGTCGCATCGACGAGACCGGAACGCGCGAGCCCACCATCCAGCGCCAGGGTGAGGATCGAATCCTCGTGCAGCTTCCCGGCGAGGATGATCCAGAGCGCGTCAAGGACTTGCTTGGACAGACGGCACGAATGTCCTTCCACCTCGTTGAGGAAGACGTTGTGCCCGGGGTCGACCCGGTCCCTCCTGGATCCAAGTTACTACAATCGCGCGAACGAGCACCCGGTGGTCAGCCGCTTGAATACGTGGTCCGCAATCGGGTCATGGTGAGCGGCGACAACCTTGTGGATGCGCAGGCGACCTTCCAGGAAGGACAGCCGGTGGTGTCCTTCCGGTTCGATTCTGTCGGTGCGCAACGTTTTGGTGACGCGACGCGCAACAACGTTGGCCGTCTCTTCGCCATCGTCCTTGACGATGAAGTCATTTCCGCACCGGTCATTCGAGAGCCGATCCTTGGGGGACGCGGTGTGATCTCCGGAAGTTTCACCACGCAGGAGGCACAGGATCTTGCCCTCCTGCTTCGGGCGGGAGCCTTGCCGGCTGAGTTGCTGGTCATCGAGGAGCGTACCGTAGGGCCGGGGCTCGGCGCGGATTCGATCGCAGCGGGAGAACTGGCCTCGGTTCTCGGTCTGTTGTTTGTGGTTGTCTTGATGGTCGCTGTTTATGGGCTCTTCGGAGCTATGGCGTCCTTCGCGTTGCTCTTTAATCTCGTGCTGATGTTGGCCGCCCTTTCGGCGCTTCAAGCTACACTGACCCTGCCTGGTATTGCAGGCATCGTCCTGACCATCGGTATGGCGGTCGATGCCAACGTGCTCATATTCGAGCGCATACGCGAAGAAGTGCTCAATGGGCGCGGTCCGGTTTCGGCTATTGACCACGGCTACCGTGAAGCCCTGTCCGCGATCATCGATGCAAACGTGACAACGCTGATCGCCGCAATCTTGCTGTATCAGTTTGGCACGGGCCCGATCCGCGGCTTTGCCGTTACCCTGTCTATCGGCCTGGTAACGTCCATGTTCACAGCCATCATGGTGACGCGTTTGATGGTAGTGACCTGGCTACGTGCAGGGCGCACCAAGAAGACGCTCCCGATCTGAAGAAAGCGCCCCCATGGCTTTGATCCGCTACCTTCCTATTCGCCCCAACATTCGCTTTGTCCAGGCTCGTCTCTGGACCCTTGCAGTGGCCGCCATCCTCATGGCGGTTTCGATCGTCAGCTTTGCGGTTCAGGGTCTTAATTTCGGTGTCGATTTCCGGGGTGGGATCCTGATCGAGATCCGCACCCATGAGCCGGCGGATATTGAAGATCTTCGGGCCCGCCTGGGTAGGCTGGACATAGGACCGGTCACCTTACAACAGTTTGGTGAACCGACCGACGTCCTGATCAACGTACAACGTCAGGACGGCGAAGAAGCAGAGCAGATGGCGGCCGTCAATGCTGTGCGGGCCGAACTCGGGGACGTGGTGCAAGAGTACCGCCGGACGGAGTTCGTAGGACCGACTGTCGGCGAGGAGTTACGCCGGGCCGGCATGATGGCAACACTCCTGTCCATACTAGGTATCGGAGTCTATATCTGGTTTCGCTTTGAGTGGAATTACGCGGTTGCAGCGCTACTCAGTCTGGTTCATGACATCGTCGCGACAGTCGGCTTTTTCTCGATAACGCAGATCGAGTTCAACCTGACGACACTAGCTGCAGTGCTGACAATCGCCGGCTATTCGGTCAATGACACGGTAGTCGTGTTTGATCGCATCCGTGAGATGCTCCGGAAGTACAAGAGACTGTCAGCGCTGGATATGCTGAATGTGGCCTTGAACTCCACGTTCTCGCGGACGCTGCTTACTTCCGTCACCACCCTGGTGGCCCTGGTGGCGCTCTACGCGTTCGGTGGTGAGGTGATCCGAGGTTTCGCCGCGGGCTTGATTTGGGGGATCGTATTGGGAACCTTTTCGACCATCGGATTGGCAGTGCCGCTGCTCTATTATCTTGGTGTGCGGCATCCCAGTGCGGCAGGTGGAGAAGAGGGCAGTTCCAAGGCGGCAGCAAAGGCCACCGCTTCATCTAAAGGAAGCTAACGGATGGATATCACTCCGCTGGTTCCCGAGGACCGGCAGGTGATCAATGCCTACGGTGACGGCGGGTTTCGGATCGCCGGGCAACGCTGGACCGGTTCGGTCATCGTCTTCCCTCACCGAACCATTTCATGGCAGCCGTCGCGCTTTGTTGAAGTAGATGCGCAAGGGCTGGAGCCTGTGGTTCAGGAAAGCGGGGTTCAGGTACTGTTGCTCGGGTGCGGTCTACGCGCTGAGTGGCCGAGTAAAGAGCTTCGTGGCTGGCTGCGGGAGAAGGGTGTTGTCGTGGAGCCCATGGATACCGGAGCGGCCGCACGCACATTCAATGTGATGTTGACGGAAGATCGCGCTGTGGCAGCGGCTTTACTCGCAGTTGAATGAGCTGCACGCACTGAAGCCTTGGTTTAGGGAACCGGAAGGAAGACATGGCGCAAGACCTGTGGTTTGAGGACTTTACGGTCGGTAGAAGATTCCGCACTCGGGGCGTGACTCTGAGCGAGGCTCAAATCCTGGATTTCGCCTGGCAATGGGATCCCCAGCCATTTCACATCGATCTGGAAGCATCGTCGCGCTGGGGATACGGCGGGCTGATTGCCAGCGGTTTTCACACGCTCTGCGCAGCTTTCCGCATGGTAGTCCAAGAGCGCATCTTTACGGCAGCCAGTCTCGGCTCGCCGGGGATGGACAAGATCCGGTGGCTGAGGCCGGTTCGGCCTGGAGATACCATCCAGACCGAACTGGAAGTCATCGATGCGCGCATCTCGCAGTCCAAGCCAGACAGGGGCATCGTGACCATGCTCTATCGCGTCTGGAACCAGCGCGGCGAAGAGGTGATGCGCTTGGAAGCCGTTCAGATTCTTCGGCGCCGCCCGGAGAACTGATTTCCGCGGACTCAGGAACTGAGCGGCGCGCTAGGCGATCGAGGTTGTTCGAAAGCGCGCTTCTTTAAAGGGTTCACCATCCTGATAAACCCGGAAGCAGCCGCGCCCGCTCTGCTTAGCCAGGTAAAGGGCCCTATCCGCCCGGGCAAGCGCATCGTCAAGGGCCGGTTCCTCTTCAAAGACCTGAGTAATGCCGATAGAGATGCTGTAGCCAGTGTGGTTGGCTGGTCCCGTTACCACGAGGGCCTCTTCAACCGCATTTATCAGGCGCGCAGCGACATTCCTGGCTTCATCCAGAGGGGTGTTGTGCAATAGCACCGCAAACTCTTCACCACCGAGCCGGCCGATCAAATCCTCGTCGCGGAGCAAGCTTTTGCAGAGCGTTCCGAAGTGCTCGAGCACGCGATCGCCTGCCGAATGGCCGAAGCGGTCGTTGATCTGCTTGAAGTGATCCATGTCTATCAGGAGCACGCTTAGAGGGATGCCATGCCTCTGCGCGTCTTCCAGCTGATTTCTCGCCAGGCAGAAGAAGTGTCTGCGCGAAGCGGTGCCGGTAAGAACATCTGTGGCGACCTGCCGGTGTAGTTCTGCGGTCAGCGCCTCGCGGCGCGTAACTTCCTCCTGCAGCGCTTCATTCAGTCGCTTCAACTCTGCAGCTTGGCGGACGAGGTTGTGATTGGCGACCTGTAACTCGAGCTGAGTCCGATCGCTGAGCCGTACAAGTCGGCGCTGTTCCCGCAGGCTCTTTCGGTAAACCTCGGAAAGAAACTTAAGCTTTTCCGCCGCCTCATGAAGCATCGTTGCCATTTGCTCCGACTCGGCGGCAATCCGCTCCTCGACATCGAACAGCCCAAAGTCCGCTATTGCAGGTAGCTCGGGAGCGTCGTCTGCTGTTTCGCTCATTGCTATTCTCTAGGCACGACCCGGAAATCCGCGTGCTTAAAGTCTTCCGCGAAATCCTGGCCGAATTCCTCCATGGTGTCGTCGTCCGGATGATAGTGCCAGTTGATAGCGATCTGGCGGCCCCTTGCGGCAGCGCTCTCGAGGATCTGAAAGATGTTCATGAGCGCCTTGGCGCTGCTCGAATTGAAGTAAACCAGTTCGAGATCAACCTGAAGAGGCGGACCTGCTTCATTGAGCTGCTCTTGAAGCGCGCAAAGAATAGGGCCGAAGAAGGCGGCAGCATCCTCTGGATAGGATTCGCCACTGATATGGAGCGTGCCCTTGCCCGCGTCGAAGAGGACGCGAGGCGACCTCTCACCGGCCGCTATTGCTAGGGGAGTCGGTTGACGGGTCATACGAAGACCTTCAGACAAAAGAAGAAGCGCTCTTCTTGGAGATCAAGGAAATCGAACTCGATCGGACGGCTGGAGCGCCGTGCTACTTCGATCAAGCCGAGAGAGGCGCCCAGGCTGCCTTCTTCCGGGGGCTCTTTTAGTTTCTTGCGGTACACAGCGCGCAGCGCGTCCTTGTCCATCGCGGCCAGGGCGGTCAAGCGCGCTTCCAATTGCTCCTTCTGCTGGAGCGTTATGGTATTTGCGCAGACGACGAAGAAGGCCTGCTCCTCCATTCCAACGACAATCAATCCCGAACCCAAGGGCGTCTCCTGTGGATTGCGGGGGGGCAGTTGCTCGGCGGAGTAGCGGATGACGTTTTGCACCTGCTCCACGAACACCGAGAAGAGCCGCTTGGTGTGGTTTTGATCGCTATCCTCGTGCTCTACCCGACGGCGCAGGGTTTCGCCGAGGGAGAAGAGGATGCTTTCGGAAACGAACCCGCTATACGAAAGAATGGCGCCCTTTCCGTCCTGATCGCACTTGAACCCGTAGTAGGCTTCGGCCAAGCGCTGGCTCATCATTTCAAACTCCGGTCTCAACCCAAGCCACTAGTTTAGCTCCCTGCGCATTAATATGCACGGAATGCGAGAAATGCATAATCGTCACGCTGAGCCTGCTCGCCACGCCAGTCAGCCAAGGCTGCCTCGAGCGCTTGCGCTTGATCTTTCAGCGGCCGGTGCCTCTGTTCCTGGAGGAAAGCCCTTAACCTCTGCCGGCCGAACAAGCGGGGACGAACCCCTGGGCCACCTACCTGTTCTGGTACGCCGTCCGTGAAGAGATAGAAGCACATTCCCTCCAGAACAGGGATTGTATGATCCCGGATCGCGGCAGGCGGTAGGAGTGATTGATAACCCAGGCTGCCTCGGGTCGCTCGAATCATCTCCACCTGCCCGCCGTGTTGAACCAGGAGGGGGATATTGGCGCCTGCGTAGTGCAACTGCCGATGATCAGGGTCATAGATACAGCAGGCGGCGTCGAGACCATCATCGGCGCCGGCATTCGCGCCTTTGGACAGGTGCTGACGAACGAGACGATCCACGGCATGAAGAAGTGCCGAGGGCCGCATTTCCTCAGTCTGCCGCACTGCTTCATCAAGCGCGGCCGCGGCAATGAGCGTCATGAAAGCTCCGGGCACCCCGTGGCCGGTGCAGTCCGCCATGAAGAGGATGTAACGCCCGTCCTGCTCCAGCAGCCAGCAGTGATCTCCTCCAACGGCCTGAAGCGGACGCCAAAGGAGCGCCGCCTCTGCGAAATGACGCTCCATGTCCTCAGCACTTGGCATAAGCGCCATCTGAATCCGGCTTGCGTAAGCCAGGTTCTCCGTCAGTTGCTGATGCGCCGCTTCTATCTCCTGATTTTTCTCCACCAGCGCCTTTTGCGTCTGCTCCAATGCGGCGAGAAGGCGCTTGGCTTCATCGCCGCTTCGCAGGCCTTCCACCATCTTGTCGAAGGCCCGTCCAGCGCGACCCAGTTCGTCGCTCCGTTCCCAACCTAGATGCAGCCAATTCTTGCGTTCGACGCCTGCCATCGCCTGCAGCATCTGCTCCAGGGGTCGGATAACAAGATCGCGAACGGCGTAGTGAACCGAGAGGGTGAAGCCGGCGAGCAGGATGACGAACGCCAATCCAGTCAGCAAAATCTCCCTATTGAAGGCGCGACGCAGCTCTTCCCTGCTCATCGTCAGCTCCAAAGAGCCTATCACCTCACCTTGTGGGCTGATTATGTCGCGACTTATTGTCAGGGCGCGCTGCTGAGGGGGAGCGCCGATCGCCAAGACCTCTCTTCCCGATGCATCCAGTATGCGGCCGAGAAGGAATGCGGGATCCTGCTCTAGCGCCTTCACCTGAGCGGCGTAAATCGACCGGTCTAGCATCCACAGCGGACGGGCAAGAGCCTCTGCGGTCAATTCGGCGATCATCTCCGTCCGCGTTTCGAGCTGCCTCACTTGGTCCTGGTAATCTCTCCAGCGCAGACCGCCCTGGGTCAGAAGAACGATCAAAAAGATTACTGGGACTGTGCGCAGCAAAATTCGCGCGGCAAGCCGCGGCCGCCATCTGTGACGGCCGACAGGTTTGCTTGCTGTTGGCTCTGAGGCTGTCACTGCCAAGCTGCAATCCGGAGACACTGTTGTTCCAGCAGCTCAGGCGTCAGGTTGTGCTCAATGAGCGCTTCAACCTGTTTTATCTCGATGGGGGTCTCGGGGCGGAGAAGGGCGCGATACCGGTAGATTTGGTCCGGTGTTTCGGCAATCAGCAGCTTGTCTCGTTCTTGAGGTTCACTGGCAAGAAAGCAATCCAGATAGGATCGAGTGATAATCGCGAGGTCGACGCGCTCCTGCAATACCAAGTGGATGCCGGCCAGGTTGCCATTTACCAGGACAATATCAAAGTTCTGCGCCAACCGTTCTGGGTTGGTCTCAAAATCTGCGAAGGCGTAGTGATAGCCTAGCATTGCCGCGATCGACTTGTTGCTGAAGGGGTCGAAATAGGTTTGATCCCGATCTTCCTGGGCAAGTGCAATGAAGACGTCTGAATCTGTAAGAAAAACCTCGCTAGAGACGATCGGCAGTTCTCGAGCAGTCCATCCCCAGCCGGGACTCTCGAACAAGATCAGGTCATAGTTTCCCTTGATGAAGTCGCTGAACCGTCGGGCGGGAGAGGTCAGGAAGAACTCGAAGCGCAAGTCATCCTGCTGTTCGTTCCAGGCGGCAATGAGGTCCAGTGTAAGGCCGCTGACCTGCCCATCCGGTGCCATCTCCACATAAGGAGGAAAGACGTATCCCCCCACGGTCACTGTTTGCTGCGCTGCCAGGTTTGCGGAAAAGGGCAGGGGGGCTGCCAAGATCAGGAGCAGAAAGGCTGCCCCGCCGAGCCACTTGCGCACGATACCCCATCCATCCCCTAGAAGCTTCCGCCACATTATGACGTTCCGCTGCGGACAGGTCTATAGAGCCGATGCCCGACAACCCGGGCATGTTGTGGCGCGATGGGAGAAGCTCCCGTCACAGGCCTCTAGAGGTCTAAGGCGGGCGTAGAAATCTGCGCCCGGCTCCGCGTTGACGCACTGCAGCATCGACCCTAGTATCGCGCGCCACGCTAGCCGTAGGGCGACATCCGAATGCACAGGAGCGCCACTTCCTCATGTCACGCAGCGCCTCGCACCCCCTAACCGTCCCGAAAATGCCGGGCCTACGTCCCAGCAACCCGAACTTTTCCTCCGGTCCCTGCGCCAAGCGTCCGGGCTGGTCGCTGGATGCGTTAAAGAACGCCTATCTTGGTCGCTCGCACCGTGCGAAAGGCGGCAAGGCCAAGTTGGCGGAGGTCATCCAGCGCTCGCGTGATCTGCTCGGTTTGCCGGATGACTGGCGGCTTGGCATCGTGCCCGCTTCCGATACCGGCGCAGTAGAAATGATTCTCTGGTCGGTACTCGGTTCGCGCGGTGTCGATGTCCTGGCGTGGGAGTCCTTTGGCCAGGGCTGGGCCACGGACATTGTAAAGCAGCTCAAGCTTGAGGATGTCCGAGTGCTAACGGCGGATTATGGAGCTTTGCCTCGGCTTGAAGAGGTCGATCCGGCCCGCGATCTGGTCTTTACCTGGAATGGCACGACATCCGGAGTGAGGGTCCCCGATGCCGAGTGGATCTCCGGCGATCGAGAGGGGCTCGCAATCTGCGACGCGACTTCTGCGGCCTTTGCGATGGCTTTGGATTATAGCAAGCTGGATGTAGTGACCTGGTCTTGGCAGAAGGTGCTGGGCGGGGAGGCTGCGCATGGAATGCTGGCGCTATCTCCGCGGGCTGTCGAGCGCCTCGAATGCCATCGTCCTCCCTGGCCCTTGCCGAAGATCTTTCGCCTGACCAAGAACGGAAAGCTCATCGAAGGCATATTCCGGGGCGAAACGATCAACACCCCCTCCATGCTGGCTGTGGAAGATGCTTTGGACGGGCTGCGGTGGGCTGAAGAGATTGGAGGGCTCGCTGCTCTCGTGCGGCGCACGGAGCAGAACTTTGCGGTCGTTGCCCAGTGGGTCGAAAAAACGTCCTGGATCGGCTTTTTGGCGCAGGAGCCGGATACCCGCTCTCCGACCTCCATTTGCCTGCAGTTCGAAGACCCCTGGTTTCAGGCGCTGCCGGTTGAAGAGCAGGCGGCAGTGGCGAAAGCTGTTGCGGCCAAGTTAGATGCAGAAGGGGTCGCCTACGATATCGGTGCTTACCGCGACGCACCGCCAGGCCTGCGTATATGGGGCGGCGCAACGATAGAGACGGCCGATATCGAGGCGTTGCTCCCCTGGATCGAATGGGCGTGGTTCAGCGTGCGCGGGGAAAAAGGCGCATCAGTCCCGGAATGAGCCTTCGCCGCGCGGCCAATTAACATCCGATACATACGAATTGTAGTGGAAAGAAGAAGAATGCCGAAGGTCCTCATCGCCGATAAGCTCAGCGCGCGCGCCGCCGAAATCTTCGTCCAGCGTGGCGTAGAAGTGGAAGTCGCCACCGGTCTATCCGAGGAAGAGCTTATCGCGCGGATCGGCGATTATGATGGCTTGGCGGTTCGCTCGGCGACCAAGGCTACTGCCGCGGTTTTGGAAGCCGGAGGCAAGGGACGGCTTCGAGTTGTTGGCCGCGCCGGGATCGGGGTCGATAACATCGACGTAGCCGCAGCAACGGCCAACGGCATCGTCGTGATGAATACGCCCTACGGAAATGCGGTTACGACAGCCGAGCACGCGATCGCGATGATGTTCTCCGTTGCGCGCCAGATCCCGGCCGCTGACCGCTCCACCCAGGCCGGCAAGTGGGAAAAGTCCAAGTTCATGGGCCAGGAGCTCAGTGGCAAGACCTTGGGCGTCATTGGCTGCGGAAACATCGGCTCCATCGTATGTGATCGGGCGCAGGGACTTCGAATGAAGGTGATCGCTTATGATCCCTTTCTTTCCGCGGACCGTGCCAAGGATCTCGGTGTCGACAAGGTGGAACTGGAGGAGCTGCTGGGCCGCGCGGACATCATAACTCTCCACGTGCCGCTGACCGACCAGACCCGCGGCATGCTGGATGCCAAAGCACTCGCCAAGTGTCGCAAGGGAGTGCTTATCATCAATTGTGCACGCGGCGGGCTAGTGGTCGAGAGCGACCTGAAGACCGCCTTGGAAGCAGGGCAGGTGGGCGGCGCCGCTCTTGATGTCTTCGAAGTCGAACCCGCCTACGAAAATCCCTTGTTCGGCACGCCCAACCTGATCTGCACGCCGCACCTGGGTGCCTCGACGGCTGAAGCTCAGGAGAATGTTGCGCTGCAGGTGGCTGAGCAGATGAGCGACTATCTGCTCGATGGAGCAGTCGTGAACGCCCTCAACATGCCTTCATTGACAGCCGAAGACGCGCAGCATCTGGGCCCCTACATGACCTTGGCGGAGCAACTGGGCTCCTTTGCCGGACAGCTGACACGCACGGGGCTCAAGTCCATCCGTGTAGAGTATGAAGGCCATGTTGCGGGTTTGAATACGCGGCCCTTGACCCAGGCAGTGCTCCTTGGCGTGCTGCGCCCCATGCTCGACTCTGTGAATATGGTGAATGCGCCCGTTCTGGCACGCCAGCGAGACATCTCCGTCGCAGAGACGAAGTATGAACGCGATTGCGACTACCAGACGCTGATCCGGGTCACGCTCGAAACCGAAAAGCAGGTTCGTTCGGTCGCGGGAACGCTCTTCGGCGGTTCCAAGCCGCGGGTGGTAGAGATCAAGGGAATTCAGGTAGAAGCGCAGTTGGGCCCCCACATGCTCTACCTCACAAACTACGACACCCCCGGAGTGATCGGAAGTGTCGGACGCATCCTGGCCGAAGCAGGCATGAACATCGCCACCTTCCATTTGGGCCGCACCAGCGCCGGCGGGGATGCCATTTGCCTCATCGAACTCGATGGAAGCGTCCCTGCCGATGTTCTGGCGCGGGTTCGAGACTTGCCACAGATCAAGCGCGCGGAGCCTCTTCGCTTCTAGAATTGCGACCACCAGCCAGATTCATCCGATCGGAAGATCCCGAACATAGGTTCAGGTAAAAGGTGCATCTGCGAGAGGTGGACTGCACCTCTCGTTCTTTTCCCTACTTTCGGGCTCTCGTGAAAAGGGCTAGTAACGGCGCGGCAGTGCCGGAGATTGAGTGGAATGACTATCAGCCAGCTACCAGACGACGCTGGGCATGCCTTGCTGCCTGCAGGCCTGCAGGACGGATTGCCGCCCGAGGCAGCCCACGAGGCCGCGACGATGGAACGCCTGATCGACGCTCTAGCAGCTCACGGCTATGAGCGCGTCAAGCCGCCGCTATTGGAATTCGAGGATTCCCTTTTGATCGGCCCTGGGGAGCAGGTTGCGACCCAGACGTTTCGGCTGATGGATCCCATCAGTCAAAGGATGATGGGGCTGAGGGCGGATATGACGCCCCAGGTTGCGCGGATCGCGTCTTCGCGCCTGTCGCGAGCGCCGCGGCCCTTGCGCCTTTGCTACGCCGGCGAAGTACTGCGAGTTCGGGGAAACCAGCTCCGGCCTGAACGTCAATTCGCTCAAGTAGGAGCCGAACTGGTAGGGACTCTTGCGCCCGCAGCCGACGCGGAACTCGTGCGGCTTGCGGCCGAAGCGTTGCAAAGCATTGGGATCAAGAATCTCAGCGTCGATCTTTCACTGCCGACGCTGGTTGGTGGTCTCTTCAGCGAATTGCAGATACCGGAAAGCGCGCGTCGACCTCTCCGTGCGGCGCTTGATCGGAAAGATGCGGCGGCGGTGAAGCAAGCTGCCGGCGATCAGGCACTGCTGTTTGACGCGTTGCTTCGAGCTGCGGGCCTTGTCGACCGCGCGCTGCCGATGCTGAAGAAGCTCTCTCTTCCCGCGGAAGCGCAGCTCTTGATCGATGAGCTTGCTGAGGTTGTAGAGCAACTGCGACGGGAGGCGCCTGAGCTCCGCCTAACGGTGGATCCGGTCGAACATCGTGGCTACGAATATCAAACCGGCCTGTCCTTCACGCTGTTTGCGAGGGGAGTGCGTGGAGAGTTGGGCAGGGGTGGCCGCTATGCGGCGGTTGCCGGCGATGGACACGAAGAACCGGCCGCAGGCTTTACCCTCTTCATGGATACGGTACTGCGCGCACTGCCGGCGGCACGCCGCGGAAACCGCTGTTATCTACCTTTTGGAAGCGATCCGGAATTGGGGCGTGCACTGCGCGCTTCGGGCTGGATCACCTTGGCCGGTCTCGAACCGGAACAGAACGCCGTAGAGGAAGCACGCCGCCTGAACTGCAGCCACCTGCTTCAGGATGGAGAAGCCTCTAAGTTGGAGAATATGTAAGCGATGGCAAACGTTGTGGTCGTGGGCTCCCAGTGGGGAGATGAGGGCAAGGGCAAGATCGTCGACTGGCTCTCCGAACGCGCTGACGTCGTTGTCCGTTTCCAAGGCGGGCACAATGCGGGGCATACGTTGGTCGTCGATGGGGTGACCTACAAGCTGTCGCTGCTGCCATCCGGCGTCGTGCGGCCGAACAAGCTTTCGATCATCGGGAACGGCGTGGTGATCGATCCATGGGCGCTTGTGGAAGAGATCGAGCGGATCCGTCAGCAAGGCGTCACCATCACACCGGAAACGCTGATGATCGCCGAGAACGCCACCCTGATCCTGCCGCCTCACGGCCGCTTGGACAGGGCACGCGAAGCCGCTCAGGGGTCCAAGGCTATCGGAACCACTGGCCGGGGCATCGGTCCGGCCTATGAAGACAAGGTCGGGCGCCGGGCGGTGCGTGTCTGTGATCTCGCCGATGTCGGCCTGCTGTCCGACCGGCTGGATGTTCTTTTGGTGCACCACAATGCTCTGTTGCGCGGGCTGGGCGAGGAGGAGATCGTCAAGTCGGACCTTCTGGAGCAACTGCTAGCCGTCGCGCCGAAGGTTTTGCCTTTCGTGGGGCAGGTATGGCAGCGCCTCGACGAGGCGCGGCACGCGGGTGAGCGTATTCTTTTCGAAGGAGCTCAGGGAGCGCTGCTCGACGTGGATCACGGCACCTACCCTTACGTAACTTCCTCCAACACGGTGGCAGGACAAGCGGCCGCAGGCTCAGGCACGGGGCCCCATACCCTTGATCGCGTGCTTGGAATCACCAAAGCCTATACAACCCGCGTTGGCTCCGGCCCCTTTCCGACAGAGCTGCATGACGAGATTGGCCAGCGTCTGGGCGAGCGGGGGCGCGAGTTCGGCACGGTGACGGGCCGTCGCCGCCGGTGCGGCTGGTTTGACGCCGTGCTGGTGCGCCAGGCCATCCGTACGGGGGGGATCAGTGGCATTGCGCTGACCAAGCTGGATGTCCTGGATGGTCTAGAAGAGCTAAAGATCTGCGTCGGCTACGAGATTGATGGAACCCGCTACGACTACCTGCCGGCCACGCCTTCACTGCAAGCCAAGGCGCAACCTGTTTATGAAACCCTCGAGGGCTGGAGCGAGAGCACCTACGGTGCTCGGAGTTGGGCAGAATTGCCGGCCACTGCAGTAAAGTACGTTCGCCACATCGAGGAGTTGGTGGGCGCGCCAGTCACCCTTCTGTCGACCAGTCCCGACCGAGAAGACACCATTCTGATGGCCGATCCCTTTGCCGGTTGAGGCGCAAGCAGCAGATTGACCGTTCCTCAAGCCGGGGCCGCATCCTCTGGAGGCCTCTGCTGCAAAGGCCGGGCGAAGCTGATCTCGTGCCCATCGGGATCGAAAATGTGGAAGTAACGCTCGCCCCACGGGGCATCCTGTGGGGCGAAGGATGGCTGCAAGCCGGCAGCCAAGGCCTGCGCGTGGGTGGCATCGACATCCGTAACGTAGAAGATGGCGCGTCCCCACCATCCGAGTGGCTGGTCAAGGGACACGCGCATCAGATTGAGAAAGCTGGGCCCTGCATGGAAGCTGGTGAAGTCAGCCTGTTCGCCCCCATAGCTGATCTGAAATCCCAGCTTCCTGTAGAAGTCGACGGCTCTTGCCATGTCATGGGTGAAAAGCGTGATGGCGCTTAGGTTTTCGATCATCAATGCGACCCCTGCGCAGAGGCGGTATCAGAATACCGCATGCCTAAGATGGTTGATTTGGCAACATTTTCTGGCGTTGACAGGCTGCAAGCTGAGGCGTAAAAGCCTTCGACCTCGCCAGTCGGATTTTAGCATCCGACAGGCGTTACAGACCATCGACCAACACCCGTCGAGCAGCAAAGGCAAGAAATGAAGACCTATTCTGCTAAGCCGGCTGACGTCGAGAGAAAGTGGTTCGTGATCGACGCCGAAGGCGTGGTTCTGGGCCGTCTCGCCAGTCGGGTCGCTAATGTGCTGCGCGGTAAGCACAAGCCCATCTACACGCCGCATGTCGATACCGGCGATCACGTGATCGTCATCAACGCCGAAAAGGTGAAGCTCACCGGCCGGAAGATGCAGCAGAAGCGCTTCTACTGGCACACCGGCTATGCCGGCGGCATCAAGGACCGCACCATGGAGCAGATCCTGGGCGGGCGTCATCCGGAGCGTGCCATCATCAAGGCAGTTGAGCGGATGATCCCTTCCGGGCCGCTGGGACGTGCGCAGTTGAAGAAGCTGCGTGTTTACGCCGGTTCGGAGCATCCCCATGAGGCCCAGCAGCCAGAGGTGCTCGATATCGCCGCCATGAATCCGAAGAACAAGAGGGCCTGAACATGGCCGAACAGACCCTAACTTCCCTGGACCAGCTCGGTGATGCTGGGGCCGCAGAAACGAGCGCAGCCACCGCGCAGCCGAAGCGCGATGAGCATGGTCGTTCCTATGCCACGGGCCGCCGTAAGGAGTCCATTGCCCGAGTTTGGATCAAGCCGGGCACCGGGCAGATCACCGTGAATGGCAAGCCTGCCGATGTTTATTTTGCGCGTCCCGTGTTGCAGATGCTGATCGCTCAGCCTTTCCTCGTCTGCAGTCGGGATGGGCAGTTCGACGTCTTCTGCACCGTTTCTGGAGGAGGTCTCTCTGGCCAGGCGGGTGCCGTGCGCCACGGCATCTCTCGGGCGCTGACCTTCTTTGAGCCAGAACTTCGTCCCGTGCTGAAGCAGGTTGGCTTCCTTACCCGGGACAGCCGGGCAGTGGAGCGCAAGAAGTACGGACGCGCCAAGGCCCGCCGCAGCTTCCAGTTCTCCAAGCGTTAATTGCAGTTCTCTTCGATCGCTACGCGAACGAAGCAAAAAGGGGCGGCCAGTTGGCCGCCCCTTTTATTTTCTTGAATCTGAGGTTCAGAACCGAGCTTGGTCAAGCTGCGGCAAGACGCTCCTCGATGGCCGCGTTACGGATGGCCTTCTGGAGCTTTTCAAAAGCCCGCACCTCGATCTGACGAACCCGCTCTCGGCTGATACCATACTGTTGGCTCAGCTCCTCAAGCGTCGTGGGCTCTTCCTTCAGGCGCCGCTCGGTCAGGATGTGCTTCTCACGGTCGTTGAGGTTGTCCATGGCCCGCACCAGCAGCGCGCGGCGCTTGGTCAGTTCCTCTTCTTCCGCATAGATCGCCTCCTGCGTATCGTTGTCATCTGCCAACCAGTCCTGCCATTCGCCTTCCCCGTCGATTCGAAGGGGAGCATTAAGAGAATGGTCCGGGCCGGCCAGGCGCCGGTTCATGCTGACAACGTCAGCTTCGGGGACGTTCAGCTGCTCGGCGATATAGGTGACCTGTTCCGGATCGAGGTCTCCTTCATCAATCGCCTGCATTTGCCCCTTCAGCTTGCGCAGGTTGAAGAAAAGCTTCTTCTGAGCCGCCGTCGTGCCCATTTTCACAAGCGACCAGGAGTGCAGGATGTATTCCTGAATCGCTGCGCGGATCCACCACATGGCATAGGTGGCGAGGCGGAACCCCTTTTCAGGGTCGAACCGCTTGACCGCCTGCATCATGCCCACGTTGCCCTCACTGATCAGCTCCGCGAGCGGCAGGCCGTAGCCACGATAGCCCATGGCGATCTTGGCCACGAGCCGCAGATGGCTGGTGACAAGCTGATGGGCTGCGTCCAGATCCTCGTGTTCGCGCCAACGCTTTGCCAGCATGTATTCCTGATCCGCTTCCAACATGGGGAATTTGCGGATTTCCTGAAGATAACGCGTCAGGTTGCTCTCCGGCGTCAGTACCGGAAGCCTAGGGGACGCTGTCGTAGCAGTGCTCATATTCCATCACCCCTCATTGACAGACGCGCACAGCCGCACCCCCCTGGGTGCGCATCAATCCATACCAATGCCGTCCGATTTGCCTCATATTAGAGCAATTCTAGAAGTCTGGTCAAGTTCCGAAGGTCCGTAGGAAGTGTGGTTTCAAACCGAAGTTTCGAGCCATCCTGCGGATGGAGAAATCCTAGCGTTTGAGCGTGAAGAGCTTGGCGCCCCAGGGTCTTGATCGCCTCTAAAATAGCCTCCGGAAGCTGCCGCCCACTTCGAGGAATGCCTCTGCCATAGAGAGGGTCCCCAAGAAGCGGGTGCCCTGCATGGGTAAGATGCACTCGGATCTGATGCGTGCGCCCGGTAAGGAGACGACACTCGAGCAGGCTAATAGTTCCCTCGCCATAGACCGCGAGTGTGCGGTAGCGCGTGACCGCTTCCTTCCCGCCCCGGCTGAGTACGGCCATTTTCTTACGATTGCGCGGACTGCGGCCGATATTGCCGCGGATCTCACCTTCTCGTGGGCGCAGTTCGCCCCAGACCAACGCCAGGTAACTGCGTTCGACGCTGCGGGCGGAAAACTGCTCGCTTAGAGACTGAAGGGCCGCCTCGTCCTTGGCCGCGACCATCACCCCGCTGGTGTCCTTGTCCAGCCGATGTACGATGCTCGCTCTTCCCTCAGCACCCACAGTCGCCAGCTCATTGCCGCAGTGGGCAATCAGGGCGTTTACCAGCGTGCGATCCGGATTACCGGGGGCCGGGTGGACGACCACACCGGCGGGCTTATCGATCACGATCAGGTGGCGATCCTC
Source organism: Rhodospirillaceae bacterium (assembly GCA_029265995.1). Lineage (GTDB taxonomy): Bacteria > Pseudomonadota > Alphaproteobacteria > Kiloniellales > DSM-21159 > Aquibaculum. The sequence continues at coordinate 42,782 of JAJUFM010000007.1, forward strand.
ATAGAGAATGTTCAGGCCTAGCGGTTGGGCCGCTAGTGGCGTTGGCTCAACTTCCGGAATCTCTATGGCAAAACTTTGTTCGGATTTGACCCTTGTAGAGGCCTCGACTATCGTCGCCGCGCCGCTACTGACTGCTCCCTGTTCGATGAGTTGCTTGATCCGGCTGCGAGACATGCCCCCAAGGCGAGAAGCCAGGAAGCGATCCAGTCGCAGCCCAGCCTCCTCTTCCTCAACGGTGAAACTGTAGCGTCCGGCGGATGATGCGTCGATGTAAGTTGGATGAGGCGGCGGCGAGGACATTTCAATCAAAGGAATAAGGGATGGTAGGAGCGCTTAAAGCCCTGGTGATCGGGATGGGCATACTGATCATCGTCGGAATGGGGCTGGTGGTATATGGCATGCTCCGTCAAGCAGACAATCTTAGCAGCCGCGAGGCCTTTGGCGAGGTAAGCGTTCCCTTGGCAGAGAGCTGCAGGATCGCGGAAACCGGCGCTGGGGACCGGGGCCTTGTGGTGATCCGGATCGAGGGTGATGACGAGAGCTGCCGCCAGATCCTGGTTTTCGACAGCATGCGCGGCGCTCTCCGGGGCCGTATTCTTCTTCCGACCGAATAGGCAAACAGATTCTCATGATCAATTTTGCATCTGATAACGTTACCAGTGCCAGCCCCGAAGTTCTCCAAGCTGTGATCGACGCCAACAAAACGGCGCCTCGCATGCCTTATGGCAATGATCCCTACACGGCGAACATCGAAGCACAGCTAAGCGAGTTGTTTGAAACCGAGGTGCGCGCCTTACTCGTGGGGACAGGCACGGCCGCCAACGCTCTCGCTCTGGCGAGCCTGACGCCCCCTTGGGGAGCGATTTATTGTCACGAACAGGCGCATATCCAGACGTCAGAATGCGCCGCGCCAGAATTCTACACCGGTGGTGCCAAGCTCGTGCCTCTGCCCGGGACGAACGGCAAGCTGGCTCCCGAGGTTCTATGCAAGGCGATAGATCGCAGTGACTCGGTTCATCATGTACAACCGTCGGCGCTCTCGCTGACACAGGCGACCGAAGCGGGGACGATCTACCGACCGGAGGAGGTCGCGGCACTTGCTCGGATCGCCGCCGAGGCGGGGCTGAAGGTGCACATGGACGGCGCCCGCTTTGCAAATGCGGTTGCGGCTGCGGGCTGTTCTGCTGCGGAGATGACCTGGAAGGCCGGCGTGGATGTGCTTTCCTTCGGCGGCACCAAGAACGGTTGCCTCGGAGCCGAAGCTATCATCTACTTCAAAGCCGAGTTGGCCGAGAATGCGGCACGTCAACGCAAGCGCGGCGGGCACCTTTTCTCCAAGATGCGGCTCCTGACTGCACAGTTCGAAGGCTATCTGGCGGAAGGTGCCTGGCTGCGGCGTGCGGCTCATGCAAATGCCATGGCCAAAAGGCTGGCGGCTGGGATAGGGGGCGTGCAGGGGGTGGAGCTGCTTTTTCCGGTAGAAAGTAATCAGCTTTTTCCCCGCTTTCCCGCCGGCGTCGCGCATCGCTTGAACGAGGAGGGATTTCTTTTCTATCCCGAAATGATCGACGGCGCGTCGCGCCTCGTCACGGCGTGGTCCACCACTGAAGAGGAAGTGGACCAATTCGTGATGGCAGTGCGCAGAGTGCTGGAAGGTTAAGGAATAGATAGAAGAGCCAGCCTTTTGCCCGATGAGGAACCTGAGCCTGTCTCTGCCGATTTCTATGGCACCAACCAGTAATGGGCACGAAAGCATGTTCTCGCCGGTCAAGCTGCTGCTCATCTTCTCGTTGCTTCTGCTAGGTGCCTGTGCCGGAACGGGGCCGACACCTTATCAGCCGGCTGAGCGCCCCGGTGGTTTTGGCTACAGCGAGACCAAGGTCTCTGAGGATAGCTATCGGATAACCGTGACGGGCAATTCCCTCACGACTAGGGACCGCATCGAAGATTATCTGCTTTTCCGCGCCGCCGAATTGACGCTGATGGAAGGCTACGATCATTTTCTCCTTCTCGACCGTCAAACTGATTCGGATACCGTGCGCTACTATGAGAACTGGGGACCTGCCTGGGGGCCTGGATGGGCCTGGCGGCCGTACTGGGGCGGCTATTACGGCGGCGGATCCCATTATGGCACCGGGCTGGGAATGACCTTCGGCGGCGGCCCGAGCGGCCAGCAGACCCGCTATCAAACGACGGCGCTGGTGCAGATGCATATGGGAAGGCCGCCCGTCGTTCTGGGGGCGCTCTACGAAGCGCAGCGTGTCATCGATGAACTCGCGCTTCGGGTGCGACCCAATTCGCTCGAATAGCACTGTATGAGCGATAAGGTTTTGCAAGCGCGGCGGGTCGCCATCATTGGGGCTGGCCCAGCCGGTCTCATGGCGGCGGAATTCTTGGCCGCGGCTGGAGTGGCCGTGTCCCTACATGAGAGGATGCCATCGGCCGGCCGGCGCCTGCTCATGGCGGGGCGAGGTGGCCTTAACCTTACCCACAGTGAGCCTCTAGAGCCTTTTCTCGAGCGCTATGGTGCTGCCCGACAAAATCTTGAGCCGGCTCTGCGCGCTTTCCCGCCGCCGGCGCTACGTGCTTGGGCAGAAGGGCTGGGGCAAGAGACCTTCATCGGGTCGAGTGGGAGAGTGTTTCCGCGCGCGATGAAGGCTTCTCCGCTGCTGCGTGCGTGGCTTGCACGCTTGCGTGATCTGGGGGTGGAGCTGCGGCTGCGGAGCTGTTGGTGCGGTTGGGACGCAAACGGCGGCCTCCTGGTCAAAAGCCCCCAAGGCACAGAGGAGATCAACGTAGATGCAACGCTGCTGGCGCTTGGAGGCGCAAGCTGGCCCCGGCTCGGCGCGGATGGGGCATGGGCTGCCATGCTGGCCGCACGCGGGGTTACTGTACGAGGGTTCCGCCCGGCTAACTGCGGCTTTTCCGTCGACTGGAGCGAAGGGTTCAGCCAGCGCTTTGCCGGGAGTCCCTTGAAGAACACCGCCTTCACCTTTGCGGGACGCAAGGTTACAGGCGAGGCGATCGTAACTGCCTATGGTCTTGAAGGCTCTGCCATCTACGCGCTGTCGAGAGACATCCGAAACCATATTGAAGAAGGTGGTGAGGCGCGCCTTCTGCTCGATCTAAGACCTGATCTATCTGTCGCAGCTCTTGAGCAGAAGCTTGCGCGTGTTTCTGGTTCGGCTTCCACAGCAAACCTGCTGCGTAAAGGTGCGGGCCTCTCGCCGGTTTCCGCCAACCTGCTGCGAGAAGGTTCTTCTTGGGAACGATCCCCTGCGAGCCTCGCTCTGGCGATAAAGAAGGTTCCTGTCGTTCTGCGAGCTCCCCAAACTTTGGATCGAGCCATCTCTAGCGCGGGCGGCATCGCCTGGCCGGAAGTCGATAAGAACTTCATGCTGCGGCGACTGCCGGGGGTCTTCGTCGCAGGCGAGATGCTGGATTGGGAAGCTCCGACCGGAGGTTATCTCCTGCAAGCCTGCTTTGCCACCGGCCGCGCGGCCGCCGCGGGCATCCTCGCGCATCTCGATGGCTTAAGGCCGTTCAGCGACTGAAGCGCCAATCTATTCGCTGTTGGACAGTTCAGTCTGAAGTTCCTGAACGATCGTTCGAGCGCCGCGCAACCATGCTTCGTCGTTATCGCCCCGCAGCGATAGCTGCCGGAAGAACACCCTCTCGCCAGCTCCTGTCTCGAAGCCGCCTGCCCACATTTCTATGAGCATGGAGCTGCCCTTGTGGATAGCACCTGCGAGAACCAGGTCAGCGCCAGCGTCGCTGGCCGCCTCAATGATGCAATCAGAGTCTTCCGGCGCACAATCGGGGTCCAGAGGCACGAACACGAAGTCGTTGCTCTCCTTCAAGCCCTGCTGCAGCTCCTGGTAGACGAGCTGTAGACGTGCCTCATGTTCGGCTGTCTGATCTTCTGGCTCATGAGAGGTGTCCAGGAACCCAAATTCCAGAAGCGCGACCAGAGTAGGCTCTGCAGCCGCACCGGCTACTGGGTGGAACGCCGCCAGGCACAGAACAGAGACGGCAACAGCAAATGCCGTTGCTCTTCCGTTAAAGCGTCCACGCTTCATGCAGCTATCCTTCAGCCTTGGTTAGCGGAGAGAAGATTATAGCAGGCTCGACACCCTGGCCCGAAGAAGGGGCAAGAGATCTGCAGCGAACCAGGGGTTCCGCTTGAGCCAAGCGGTGTTGCGCCAACTGGGATGTGGCAGCGGAATGAACTCAGGTTCATAGGCCTGCCAGTTTTGCACCGTTTCGGTCAGCGTCGGAAAGCGCTTCTTTCCCAGGTAGTAGGCCTGGGCGTAGCTGCCGACCAGCAAGGTTAGTTTAAGCCGAGGCATTAGAAGTCGAAGCCTGGGATGCCAAAGCGCCGCGCAACCCTTTATCGGCGGCAAATCGCCGCCGTGTCGATCCCGCCCCGGGTAGCACAGGCCCATTGGAGCTATGGCGATGCGTTCTTCGTCGTAGAAGGTAGCTGCATCGACACCGAGCCACTCACGCAGGCGGTCCCCGGACCGGTCGTTGAAGGGCACACCGCTTTCGTGCACCCGCGTGCCTGGCGCCTGCCCGACTATGAGAATGCGGGCCGTTGTACTGGCTCGTATGACGGGTCGGGGGCCGAGAGGAAGAAGGTTTGCGCAGCGTCGGCAGCCACGGGCTTCCTCCAGCAGTTGTTGCAGCGTCACAGCATCTCACGGGCTAACAATCGGCCAACATACTCGGGCACCAGTTCGCTGGCCGGACCCTGATGCACTTCATGAAACAGGCTGTAACCCTCGCTCGGCTCCAGATTGAGCTCGACCGTATGGCCATTGCCGAGTGCTCTTACCTCTTCGACGAAGCCCGCTGCTGGATAAACCACTCCCGACGTACCAATGGAAATGAAGAGATCGCACTCGGCCAGTGCCGCATAGATTTCCGGCATGAAGTACGGCATCTCCCCGAACCAAACGACGTCCACGCGCAGCTGGCCGCGCTGATCACAACCCGGGCAGCGGCTTCGTGTGTCGAGATCGTGTGGCCATTCATGAACATCCGAACACGCCAAGCATCGCGCCTTCAGCAGCTCCCCGTGCATGTGTAGCAGGTGGCGATTGCCGGCACGCTCATGGAGATCATCGATGTTCTGAGTTACGAGAAGAAATTCCCCCGGCCATTCCCTCTCCAGCCGTGCGAGCGCCAGGTGCGCCGCATTGGGTTGTAGCGCCGGGTCGTGCAGCCCTTCGCGCCGGCTGTTATAGAAGCTGTGGACCAGGTCGGGATTTCGTTCAAAGGCTTCCGGCGTCGCTACGTCTTCAAGGTTCACCTTGCTCCAGATTCCATCGGCATCGCGAAAGGTGTCGAGGCCCGATTCCTTGGAAATTCCCGCTCCGGTGAGCACGACGATACGCCCAGCGTCGCGCTTGTCCTGACGCGTCTTCAACATCACAGCTTCTCCTGCATGCATCATAACGTAGGGATTGCGGAATGCCGGAGCCAGTCCTCAAAGCGCATTCTTTTGCCGTCCCGGCAGGTTCACAGGAAGGAGTAGGGGTCAATGTCAACTTGCAAGCGAAGGCTGCCGGGCCGGGGAAGGCCAGCTATCCAATCGCCAATGATCCGTTGTAGTGGCAGCTCGCGGCGCGCCTTGAGCAGAAAGCGTCTGCGATGACGGCCCCGGAGGACGGCTAGCGGGGCAGGGGCAGGCCCCAGTACCTGCAGCCCTTGAAATCGAGGGGCCTGTCGGGCAAGTGCGCGCGCTGCTTGATCCAGGCGATCGGGGTCTACGTCTGACAAGATAATTGCAGCGAGGCGGGTAAAGGGGGGCAGGTGGCCGTCGCGACGAGCCGCGGCTTCTCGTTCCAGGAAGCTGTCTTTATCGCCTTCGGCGAGCGCACGAATCACGGGGTGGTCGGGTTCGTGTGTTTGAAGAAAAACCCGTCCAGGGCGTTCTGCCCGACCAGCGCGGCCCGAAACCTGGTGCAGGAGTTGGAAGCTCCGCTCTCCCGCCCGCAGATCACCACCTGACAAGCCAAGATCGGCATCGACGACGCCGACCACCGTGAGCCAGGGAAAATGATGACCCTTGGCTACGATCTGGGTCCCCACAATCAGATCCACTTGCCGTTCGCGGATCTTATCCATCAACTCTTCGGCGGCACGCGGACCAGGCAGGACATCGCTCGAGAGCAGAAGCCGCCTGGCTTCGGGGAAAAGTTGAGCCACTTCCTCGTCCAGTCGTTCGACACCGGGCCCGCAGGCGGCGAAGCTGTCCTCCGCCTGGCAGGAGGGGCATTGGCGAGGAAGAGTGGCACCGTGGCCACAGTGGTGGCACTCCAAGCGGCGGGTAAGGCGATGCTCGACCAACCAGCTGGTGCAATTGGGGCACTGCAGCCGGAAGCCGCAGGTTCGACAGAGCGTTAGAGGTGCGTAGCCGCGGCGATTGAGGAAGAGCAGAGCCTGTTCCCCCGCCTCCAGCGCTCCTCCGATAGCTTCGCGCAGAGGGGGAGAAAGCCAACTGGTTGCGCCGTTGGGTAGCCGCGGCGGCCGGTGACGGCGCAGATCTACAATCTCCACGTCAGGTAGCCGCGCGACCCCGTGTCGTAGCGGTAAATGGACTGCTCGATACTTTCCGCTTTGCACATTGAGCACAGTTTCAAGCGAGGGAGTGGCAGAGGCAAGAATGATGGGTACGCTTTCCAAAGAAGCTCTCACCACGGCCATATCCCTGGCCTGGTAGATCACGCCATCTTCCTGCTTGTAGGCCGGATCGTGCTCTTCATCGACGATGATCAAGCCGAGCCGAGGGAAGGGCATGAAAAGCGCGGAGCGCGCTCCAACGACAACCGACACCTCGCCATCAGCGACAGCGCGCCATGTTAAACGACGCTGGGCCTGGGTTACATCGCTGTGCCATTCCGCCGGTCGCGCGCCGAAGCGTTGCTCGAAGCGCATTAGCCACTGGGAGGAAAGCGAGATCTCGGGCTGTAGGACCAGCACCTGCGCGTTGGCTTTCAGCGCTGCTGCGATCGCTTCGAAGTAAACTTCGGTTTTGCCCGATCCCGTCACGCCATCGAGCAGGGTAACGCTGAACCCCTTAGCGACTGACGTCGCGAGCTCGGCGGCGGCGGCGCTTTGTGCCTCGGAAAGACTATAGCCATCGCGATGGGGGTCAGGGGCATCCAACTCGAGCTTGACGGGCAGGGTGATCCATTCCAGCGCCCCGGCCTCAGCCAGCCCTCTAACCACCCCCACGCCCACGCCGGCCTCCCGCGCCAGCTCGGTCGCGCGCCGCGCCAAACCATCCCGAGCAACTTCCAAGACCCTTTGCCTGGCCGCAGTCATTTTCAGGGACCTTGGCATCTCTTCGAGCAGTCGCACTGCTTGTACAGGTCGTTCTGGTCGCAGAGCCGCGGGAACGGGCAAGGCCATACGCAAGACAGCCCCCAGCGGCGCCATGGTGTAGCGCGAGACCCATTCTATGAAGCGCCGCTGACTTTCGGGGAGCGGAACGGCTTCAAGCCGATCAATGACTGCTTTCAGGCGAGACGCCGGGATTTCATCTGCTGTCTCCTCCGGATCCCACACCGCTCCGATTACCCGCCTCTTCCCAAGAGGCACCTCTACAAGATCCCCGGGTGCAAGGGTCATTCCCGCTGGGACCTGGTAATCGTAGAGGGCGTCCAGTGGTAACGGGAGCAGTACCTTGACGCGCTGGATCTGGCCTTGATGGCTGTCCACGCCTGAAAGTTGGGAAGGGCTCATGTAGGGTTGCTTCGGTGGTGACTGACTCCGAGACCTGGGATAGGCCGGATCTCCGTTCGCGCCAAGCCCCTGAGAATCTGCTATGCTCTGGACGAAGCGGAGATGAGTCTCTAAGACGCGAGGCAGGGTACCGAGCTGCAGACGCGAGCCAGGAGCAAGACCAGTTATGAAGTTTTTTGTCGACACCGCAGACGTGGCAGAGATCCGCGATTTGGCGGCCACGGGGCTGGTGGATGGTATTACCACGAACCCTTCGCTGGTCGCCAAGACCGGGCGCTCCTTCCTGGACGTGGTACAAGAGATCTGCGGGATCGTGGATGGCCCCGTCTCTGCAGAAGTGACGGCGACGGATCATGAGACCATGTTGGCCGAAGGCCGAAAGCTTGCGTCTCTTGCGGAGAACGTCTGTGTGAAGGTGCCTCTGACGCCAGATGGTTTGAAGACCTGCAAGGCACTCACCGATGAAGGCACCAAGGTCAACGTAACCCTGTGCTTTTCGTCGGCGCAGGCGCTGCTCGCCGCCAAGGCCGGGGCCACTTACATCTCGCCATTTGTCGGACGTCTGGACGACATCGGCACCGATGGCATGGAGCTGATTGCCGACATCGTGCAGATCTACGCCAACTATCCGGAATATTCCACGGAAGTGCTGGTAGCGTCAGTGCGCGGTCCTCACCATGTCGTGCAGGCAGCAAGGCTGGGCGCAGATGTGGCAACGCTTCCTCCCGCGGTTCTGCGAGCTCTCTTTAAACATCCACTAACCGATCGTGGCCTGGATGCCTTCTTGGCCGACTGGGCCAAGACGGGCCAATCCATTCTGGGCGTGAGCGATGACAAGCAAGCATCGCGGACCAGCGCCTGAGGCCGACATCGACCGGGCGGTGGCTGAAGC
>JAJUFM010000008.1 GCA_029265995.1 Rhodospirillaceae bacterium
CTGGCGTCCTGGTCGAGATGTCGATCTCGACCGCCTCGATGCGCCCATTGCCGCTGGCGAAACCCGCCGGCAATTCGTCTCGGGTCAGGCTCTCCCACAAATAGTAGCCTACCGCGAACACCAGGAGCGCGAGCAGCAGGAGTATCCAGCTTTTGCCGGAGAGCTTCATGGCTGGACCTTCAGCTTAGGGGAAAGAAACGTGGCCTCTGCAGAGTTCCATGCTAGAGAGGCCGGTTCCTGCTTGTCCATAGCCCAAGAATGACTGCTTGTCTCTGTGTCATATTGGCATAGGTCAAGTGTCCACGGCCGCGTCAGGTCCACGATAGAGTCCTGAAAAGGGAGCAGAGCATTATGCTTTACTCCCTGGTTCAAACTTTGAACGCACTGCCCGGCCCACCATGTCGGGGCAGGAGGTACATGATCATGGTAAAGGCGTTATTCTCGAAGCAAGACGACAGCGCGAACTCTCGTGCGGCGCTGCCGCAGCCGAGCCTGGGCTTCGAGTCCTTCCGGTCAATGGACCGTATGCTTGCAGCTGCCACAGGGCAAGCCACCGGCGGCCTCTCTCCGGCAGCCCTGGCGCTTGCCTATATCGATTGGGCGATGCATCTGGCAGCTGCGCCGGGCAAGCGTATGGAGTTGGCCTGGAAAGGCATGGAGAAGGCCTCCCGCCTTGTTGCGCATACGGCGGCCGCGACGCTGCGGCCGGATATGCCCTCCTGTATCGAACCGCTGCCAGGCGACAGCCGGTTCGAAGCCGAGGAGTGGAAGACTCCTCCCTTCTGCTTCCTCGCGCAGGCTTTTCTGCTGCAGCAGCAGTGGTGGCACAATGTCACCAACGAGGTGCCCGGTGTAACGCCACATGACGAGCATGTCGTCTCCTTCATGACGCGGCAGATACTCGACGTCTTCTCACCCTCGAACAGTCCCTTTACCAATCCGGAAGTGATTGCCGAGACGATGCGAAGCGGCGGGACCAACTTCCTCACGGGCTATCAGAATTGGCTGGAGGATGTGCAGCGGACGGCGCTGCGTCAGCCGCCGGTCGGCGCGGAGGAGTTCGAAGTCGGCCGCAATCTTGCCGTCACGCCCGGTGAGGTCGTCTACCGCAACGAGTTGATGGAGCTGATCCAGTACCGGCCGGCGACCGACGAGGTGGCGGCGGAGCCCATCCTCATCGTGCCGGCCTGGATCATGAAGTACTACATCCTGGACCTTTCGCCGGAGAACTCGCTGATCCGCTACCTGGTAGAGCAGGGTTTCACGGTCTTCTGTATTTCCTGGCGCAATCCCGAGGCGAAGGATCGCGATCTGGGGCTGGATGACTATCGGCGGCTGGGCGTGATGGCGGCGCTGGACGCGGTCAATGCCGTCGTGCCGGGACGGAAGGTTCACGCGACCGGGTACTGCCTTGGCGGAACGCTACTTTCGATCGCCGCCGCCCTGATGGCGCACGCCGATGACGACCGCCTTGCGAGCTTCACGCTGCTGGCAGCCCAAACGGACTTCAGCGAACCGGGTGAACTGGGTCTCTTCATCGATCACAGCCAGATGCACTTCCTGGATGGAATAATGTGGAACCGCGGCTATCTTTCTGCGGATCAGATGGCTGGCGCTTTCCAGATGCTGCGCACCAACGACCTGGTATGGTCGCGCCATGTTCACGACTATCTGATGGGCAATCGCGAATCGATGTTCGATCTGATGGCCTGGAATGCGGACTCGACGCGCATGCCCTACCGGATGCACAGCGAGTACCTGAGGCGGCTTTACCTGGACAATGAGTTGGCGGAAGGCAGCTATCTGGTGGAAGGCCGCCCGGCTGCGGTCCAGAACATTCGCGCGCCGATGTTCGTCGTTTCCACGGAGCGCGACCACGTGGCGCCCTGGCCGTCCGTCTACAAGATCCACTATCTGAGCGACGCCGACGTCACCTTTGTACTGACCAGCGGCGGCCACAATGCCGGGATCGTCAGCGAGCCTGGCCATCGAGGTCGGCGCTACCGCATCGCCTACAAGCGCTACGACGACCTCTGCAGGACTCCGGAGGAGTGGCTCGAGGCGGCGGAGCGCAAGGACGGTTCCTGGTGGATCAGCTGGGTGGAGTGGTTGCTGCAGCATTCCGACGAACAAAGGGTTGCACCACCCGCCATGGGTGCGGCAAAGAAGGGCTATCGTCCTCTCGGGGAAGCGCCTGGTACCTACGTCCTGGCTCGCTGACCGCCGGGAAGCTGTGAGGAGGGGCTATGCTGAGCTGGCTGATTCGTTTGCTGTTGGCTCTCGCCGGTGTGATCACCGCTTGGTTCGTGGCGGAGGATGCGTCGAATTTCGGCCTGGTTCAGACTATTGTTGCGATCATGCTCGTGGTTATCTTCCTCGGCGCTGCGATCTTCTGGCAGACCCTGAGAGACCGGATGCGCTCCCGGCGTTAGCTGCCCAGTCTCAGCTGCCCAGTTAAAGCAGCGACGCTGGCGTTAGTTTCATGCGTGGGTGAAGCAAGACTCGATCCGGCCCTGCATCGAGCGGACGTCAGCCATTGCTGAACCCGAAACGGCGTGCGAGATGCTTTTCCATCTCGAAGACTGCCATCGCCGTCGCACCCACCACCAGGATCAGGGCACCGTCGAAGAAGGCCACGGGCTCCGTGCGGAAGAGCTGCTGCATGACCGGCCAGTAGGTAAAGGCAAGCTGAGCCACTATCACCACCGCCAGGGCGGTAAGGACGGGCGTTGTGCCCAGGGCGGGCGCCGCGCCAGGTGAAGGACGTCATGTGCATGCGAACTCCAGCACCCGCTCCCCCTTGGCGGCAGCCTCGGCAATGCGGGTCAACCAGAAGCTCGGGTCCAGTGGAACCTCGCCTTCGCGCTGTGCCTGGGTCGAGCACATCTCGAGGAGGCGCTCCGGCGCCCCCTTTACCAGGATGACCTGCTCGCCCGCCGCCGCCTTGTTCAGGATCGCCATAAAGCGATGTTCAGCATCGAACGGGATCTCGTCGATGCGCCGCCATTCGTTGCGCAGACTGGTGATGTCGCAGCCGGCCTTCAGGGCGAGCGTGATCAGGGCGCCCTCCATCGGGTCACCCTCTACGCTCCAGCCATCTTCCTGCTGGCGAAGTTGGGCATCGTTGCAGAGCAACCCCGTCCGTATGAGGGTCAGCAGGAGTTCCTGTCCGGAGGTGTCGTCAGGTGTTTCCTCGCCAAACAGCCTCTCGCCCTCAGGCGAGTAGCCCGAGCCGGCGGTAATCACCTCTCCTTGCGCCACGACAGCGCGCCGGGCCGTCATCTCGTTGCGCGTCAGCGTGCCGGTCTTGTCGGAACAGATGACGGAGGTGGCACCAAGGGTCTCGACCGCCGGCAGGCGACGCGCGATGGCATTGCGTGCCGCCATCCGCTGCACGCCGATTGCGAGTGTAATGGTGATGACAGCCGGCACGCCCTCAGGTACCAAGCCGACAGTAAGCGCGATCACCCCGATGAGGGCGTCGACCCAATCGTAGCTGCGCAGGAAGACCGCGAAGAGAAAGAGCAGAAGGGCGCCGATGATGGCGAACCAGCTGAACTGCGTGCCGAAGCGGTTGATCTGACGGAGCAGGGGCGTCGTCAGCTCTTCCACGTCAGTCAACAGCGTGCTGATCTTCCCGATCTCGGTGTCGGCGCCGGTTCCCACGACCACGCCTATTCCCTGACCGGTTGCTATGATTGTGCCGGAATAGGCCATGGAGCGCCGCTCCCCCAGGGGCACATCGACTGCTATCGGCTCCCGATGCTTTTCTGCGGCAACCGATTCGCCGGTCAAAATGGCTTCGTCCGCCCTCAAGCCTCGTGCGCGGAGAAGACGCAGGTCGGCGGGGACCCGATCACCGGGGGCTAGAAGCACGATATCGCCGGGCACCAGCTCGGCGATGGGGATCATTTGTCGATGCTTGTCCCGGAGCACGCTTGCTTCTGCCGAGACCATGCCCCGTATGGCCTGAAGCGCGTTTTCGGCTTTGCCCTCCTACACAAATCCGACGACGGCGTTAATCACGACGACCGCAAGAATCACGCTGGCATCGAGGAGGTGATCGAGAGCCGCGGCCCCCACGGCGGCGGCCAGGAGGAAGTAGATCAGCGCGTTATTGAACTGGGACAGGAAGCGCAGGAGCGGGTGCTTGCGCTGGGGCGGGGGCAGCTCGTTGCGGCCGTAGCGGTTCAGCCGCTGCTCCACCTCCCGGCTATCGAGGCCGCTTTCGCCGGCTTTGAGTGCTGCCAGCACTGCCTCGGTTGGCTAGGCATGGTAGTCGTGGACGTCCTGTTCCGACTAGGGGTCTTGCTGCTCGCTTGGTGCTGCCACGCACTCCTCCAGGTTCAGTTTTGCGCGCCGTCAGACGATAACCGGGTGGACGTCACTGATCCTGGCACACCAGCGTGCCGCTTCGCCCTTCCAGAATGGCCCTGGCATCCTCGAGGCGGCCGATGCCGGCGATACGGCCGGGGGCGGAGGCGAAGGCGCCGGCCGCTTCAACCTTTGGTCCCATCGAGCCCGCGGCGAAGCTCATGCCGGCCAGCTTCCCGGGACTGATCTTGCGGATGGGCCGCTGCTCGGGCGTGCCCCAATCCTGGTAGACCGCTTCCACGTCGGTGAGCATGAGGAAGGCGTCGGCCCCCAGTTCCTGCGCCAGGAGGCCGCCTGCCAGATCCTTGTCGATTACGGCCTCGATGCCCTCCAGATCCCCTTTAGCGTTGCGGATAACGGGGATGCCGCCGCCGCCCGCGCAGACCACGATGACCCCGCGTTCCACCAGAATGCGGACAGCCTCGATCTGGGTGATGGTCTGGGGCGCGGGCGAGGGCACGACCCGCCGCCACTTGCCCGGACTTTCCTGGACCAGGGGCCAGGCATGCTCCTGACGGACGTGCTCGGCCGTCTCGTCGCTGTAGACCGGGCCGATGGGTTTGCGGGGATCCCCGAAGGCCGGGTCGTTCCGGTCCACCTCGATCTGCGTCAGCAGCGTGGCGCAGCGCGTGCCCCGCGGCAGAGCATTCGCCAGTTCCTGCTCCACCAGATAGCCGATCATCCCGACGCTTTCCGCGCCCAGTATGTCCAGGGGGTAGGGATCTACCTCCTGGAAGGCCGCGGCCTGAAGGGCCAGGAGCCCCACCTGGGGACCATTGCCATGAGCGACGATGATTTCATGGTCGCGCGCCAGTTCCGCCAGGGCCACAGCCGCACGCCGGACGTTGCCGCGCTGCACTTCCGCCGTCATCGGCTCGCCCCGCTTCAGCAGGGCGTTGCCGCCAAGGGCCACAACAACCCGCATGTCAGCCTCCTATGGTGGCGACCAGGACCGCCTTGATGGTGTGCATCCGGTTTTCTGCCTGGTCGAAGACCACGGAGGCTTCCGACTCGAAGACCTCCTCGCTCACCTCCATGCAGTCGATCCCGAACTGCTGGAAGATCTTCTCGCCGATCTCGGTCTCCCGATTATGGAAGGCCGGCAGGCAGTGCAGGAACTTGGCATGGGGATTGCCGGTGGCGGCCATGATCTCCGAGGTCACGCGGTAGGACGTGAGCAGCTTGATCCGCTCCTCCCAGACCGAGTCCGGCTCACCCATGGAGACCCAGACGTCGGTGTAGACGTAGTCGCAGCCCTTCGCGGCCTCCTTGGGATCCTCGGTCAGGGTGATCTTCGCCCCAGTCTGCTGCGCGATCGCACGGCAGTGATCGACCAACTCCTGGTCCGGCCAGCAGGCTTTTGGTGCACCGAGACGAACATCCATGCCGATCTGCGCCGCGCCGGCCATCAGTGAGTTGCCCATGTTGTTGCCGGCATCGCCCAGAAAGCAGAAGGTGATCTGCGAGAGATGCTTGCGGGTGTACTCGCGCATGGTGAGGAAGTCGGCGAGGATCTGCGTGGGGTGAAACTCATCGGTCAAACCGTTGTAGACAGGGACCCCGGCGTGGCGTGCGAGCTCCTCTGCCATGCTGTGCCCGAAGCCGCGGTATTCGATGGCATCATAGACGCGGCCGAGCACCCGTGCGGTGTCCTTCATGGACTCCTTCTTGCCGATCTGCGTCCCTGTGGGTCCGAGATAGGTGACGTGCGCGCCTTGGTCATAGGCCGCGACCTCGAAGCCGGTGCGGGTGCGGGTGGAATCCTTCTCGAAGATCAGCGCGATGTTCTTGCCCTTGAGCCTCTGCTGCTCGTAGCCGCCGTACTTGGCCTGCTTGAGTGCGGCAGACATCTTCAGGAGAAAGCGGATCTCACCAGGGGTGAAGTCGAGCAGCTTGAGAAAGCTGCGGCCGTGCAGATTGACAGGCATAACAGGCTCCTCAGATGGGGTCGCGAATCAGCGGACAGGTCATGCAGTGGCCGCCGCCACGGCCGCGGCCAAGCTCGGCGCCCGGCACGGTGATCACCTCCACGCCTGCCTTGCGGAGCAGGGTGTTGGTGTAAACGTTGCGGTCGTAGCCGATGACCACCCCCGGCTCGATGGCGATGACATTGTTGCCATCGTCCCACTGTTCGCGCTCGCGGACGTAGGCGTCGCCACCGGTCTCCACGACCCGGAGCTCCTTGAGCTTGAGCGCTTCCGCCACCACCCGCGTGAAGGGAGCGTCCTCCAGGCGCACGTCAATCGTTCCCTCCTTGTCGCCCGGCCGCAGCGAGTAGGCCTCAATGCCGTCTACGATGCCGGCGAAGGTCGTGACCAGGTCGTGGTCACAGAAGGTAAAGACCGTATCCAGATGCATGCTCCGCCGTTCGATTGGCAGGCGGGCGGCGATCACCCTTTCGGCTCCACCCTGAGCAAAGAGTGCGCGTGCGATCTGGCCCACCGCGTGGGGGGTGGTGCGTTCCCCCATGCCGATCAGTACCGTCCGGTTTCCGATCGGCATGATGTCGCCACCTTCGGCTGTCGCCTCGCCGAAGTTGAGATCCGGATCTCCCCACCACACAGGGAAGCCCGCGTCACGGAAATCAGGATGGAAGCGATAGATTGCGGTGATGTTGGCCGTTTCGAGTTGCCGCGCATTCCACCTCATGGGGTTGAGCGTCACTCCCTCATAGATCCAGCAGGTTGTATCCCTAGTGAAGAGATGATTGGGCAGGGGAGGCAGGATGAACTCATCGGGCGCGAGGACCGCGGCAACTACGCTTTTGGCCTCAACCGGCAGCTCCGCCTTGCTCATGCCGCCAACCAGGATGTTGGATAGCTGGTCGGCATCGAGTTCCATGAGATAGGCATGGAGGTCATCGGCGAGACCTACGCCCACATTGTTGTCGCTGATCCTGCGATCCAGCAGCCACCGGCGCGCCTCCGGGATCTTCATCGTCTCCGTCAGCATTTCGCGCAGGAAGACTACCTCGACGCCGCGGTGGCGCATGGCATCGACGAAGGTCAGATGTTCTACCCGGGCCTGCTTGACCCAGATGACATCGTCGAAGAGAAGCTCTTCTCGGTTCGCTGGCGTCAGCCGGGAGAGGGCGGTACCCGGCCGGTGCACCAGCACACGGCGCAGCTTTCCGACTTCCGAATGAACTCCATAAGTGAGTGTCATCGTTCTTCTCCCTACAGCAGGGTGGCGATGCTGAGGCACGCCATGATGATCACGGTCAGGATGAGCAGCAGCGGCCACATGAAGCGCAGCCACCGCTCGTAGGGGACGCGGGCAATGGCCAGCGCGCCCATGACCACGGCAAAGGTCGGGTTGATCAGGTTCACCAGTCCATTGGCTGACTGGTAGGCCGTCACCACGAGGTGGCGTCCAACGTCTGCGAAGTCAGCAACCGGCGCCAGGATCGGCATGCTGAGGACCGCCAGTCCCGAGGACGACGGGACGAAGAAGGAAAGCCCCACCTCGAGCCAGTAGATGACGTTTATGAAAATGACCTCGGAAAGGCCGGACACGGCGAGTTCAGCCGAGTGCAGGATGGTGTCGGTGATCCGACCGTTGTCCATAACCACCACGATGCCGCGGGCCAGGCCGATGATGAGTGCCACGCCGACAAGGTCGCGCACGCCGGCGAGGAAGGAGTCCACGAACTGCTCCTCCCCCGGTCTTGCGATCAGCCCGATCAGGATAGCAGCACCCAGGAAAAGAGCGGTCATCTCGCCCATCCACCAGCCGCCGAACAGCACGCCCCAGACCATGACAACGAAGGTGAGCCCGAAGAGGGACAGAACGACCTTGTGCAGGCCCGTGAACTCGGGCAGCCCCTCTTCGCTGGGAGCCGCCAGAAAGTGCCGCTCGTACTCTTCCTTGCGGTCGTAGACCAGCGAGCGAGAGGGATCCAGGCGCACCCGTTCTGCGTAGCGCATGACGTAGGCGACGCAGGCGAGCCAGCAGAGGACAAGGATAACGAGGCGCAGGACGAGGCCCTCAGTGAAGGGGATGCCGGCCGCGTCGGACGCGATCACCGTGGCAAAGGCGTTGACAGTGGAGCCGAGGACACCGACTCCGGCTCCCAGCAGAATGACCGCGACGGCCGTCACCATGTCATAGCGCGCCGTCAGCATGATGGGGATCAGCAGCGGATAGAAGGCGAGGGTTTCCTCCGCCATGCCGTAGGTCGTGCCGCCAAGGGCGAAGACCCCCATTAAGGCCGGGATCATCCATTTTTCTCGGCCTTTGAGTGACAGCATAGCGCGCTCGATCCCGGCGGTGATGGCACCAGTCGCGGTCACTATTCCGATAAAGCCGCCAAGAACGAGTACGAAGAGGGCCACGTCGATCGCGTTGGCTTCGTAGCTGATCGGATCATAGAGGCCGGCAATGGGTGCCAGGAGAACGTCAAAGAGGCCCTGCGGGTTCGCCTCAGTTTAGGAGAAGGTGCCTGCGACTGGAGCGTCGCGGCCCAACTCCTCGTTATAGGCGCGCTCATATTGGCCGGCCGGGATGATCCAGGTCAGGATCGCCACGAAGATGATGAGGCCGAAAAGGATGGTATACGCGGTCGGGAATTTCAGGCCGCGCTTTTCCTTTTTCTGTTGTAATCGTGCCATTGGATTCCCCTGTACGCTTTCAGGAAGAGGGCAGAACAACTGGGCCCGATTCTACATGTAAAACCAGTGAATTCCGCACTGCAGACCGCCCAGCCGGCTGCAGCTGGGATTTCGCTCTTCCCTGGAAGAACTCTACGTGGTGCCTTCGCAAACTCACGCTCTACCTGAAGCAGCGCGAGCCTTAGCAGGATAGCTACCCGCCAACCCCGAAGGCGCTGCTGATGGCTGCTATAACCGAGCAACCACCAGCAGCAGTAGATTGCACAGCGTCGCCCATCTCTTTTTGTCGTAAGTTAAACGGGAAGCATTCAGTTCCGCGGCCGGTTGTACAACCTCGCATGCCAGGCCTGCATGCCCTCTATCAGAGCCAGTGAACGCTTAGGCTTCCGGACCATCCAGTATGCGCTGATCAATGACCATGTTCCTTGTTTTCCCGGTAGGCGTGACTCGCCCCGTGCGAGGTAAAATGATCCAGCTCCTCAACGAAGTGCGTGAATTGAACATAGGCTCCCACGTACTCTCGCCCTTCTTCGACCGACTCTTCGGCCGTCTCCCGCCTCTCATAGGCTTCGACAAACCGCTCTTCGACGCCCTGCCGTACGGCTTCCGCCACCTCCTCAGCGAGGTGATCGACATTGCCTTCTTCTAGAGCTCGGTCGGCGGCAGCGATCCCTGGTTCGACGCTTCCTGCCGGCTTCAGCCCCGTGAAGGCTTCGCCTTCACTTTCCCGATGCACCCGGAGCAGCGTCTCGAAGAAGTATCGGTCGGCGACTTGTCTGGCGGCATCGCTCTCGCCGCGGACCGCTACCACCATCTCGAAGGCATCGCGGATTGCCTGTTCATCCTCCTCGAGCACCCACTTCAGAACCGGGGTGACGTCATTGTCCGAAAGGGCCCTCTGGGCATCCTGGACCACTGGCACGTCCATGCTGTCGCAGTGGGCCATCGCAGGATGGGCAACCCCTAGCATCAGCACCGGGAGGAGAGTTGCCAAGGGAGTACGAAGTGAATGAGGCAGCATCTTGCATCTCCTGGGGAACGTTGGTGTCAGCGTTCGCCCGCTGCAGTCGTAGTACCCTCGGCTGGTGCCTTCTTGAGACGCTCCGGGCTCAATGCTCAGCCGTTGCGGTGCCCCCGTGGGCGGATTGCGGTAGTCATCGATAGTGGAGCTTCATTGCTTCCGCGGCAGGTGTCCTCCCGGCGCATAACGTAGGCCTCGCAAGAGAGCGGCAACATGGAAAACGGCATGAAGGAGTGCGAGTTCGGTCTCTTCGCCGACCGCATCTCTGCCAGCAGCACGCGCATCGATCAGTTGCGCCTCTGGTTCGCCTCCCTGGCCTACGTCCTGCTCTGCGCGCTCCGCCGATCTACCTCGCGCCTACCCACTTGCCACCGCCACCCACGGAACCTTGCGGCTGCTTAAGCCTCGCCGGACGCCCAAACGATGGCTAGATCGGCGCCCTGGTAAGAAAACCTCGGTGCGCCAATGCCTCGTTCACCACGCGTTACAACAGATCCGACCTACTATGAGCAGCACGCTGACAGCGTCGAGCTGTGGTCACCGGGCTCACCGTTCCCATGCTTTGATGAAGTAGAAGAAGATACCACGGAGTCAGAGCGTTTCCGGCAGATCCTGGGATAGCGGCACAGCGCGACAGTGCGAAGGCTGCTTACACAAAAGCCAGTCCAACGCCCCTACAGTCGATGTGGGCGGTAGAGGACACTTCCCACTCTTAAATAACTAATAGTCACACTCTAGTGTGATTTTATACGTTACTTGCAGCCGCATCGACACCCACCTGACAACACATTTCACTCTGCTATTCTCTTCTACCATGAGAACGGGTGCGCAGGCAAAAGTCGCACCATGACCACAACCCGGCCTTTGCGCCGGGTTTTTTTGTTGCCGGCATCCAGACCAGACACCGGGCTGCTCGCATCCCAGGGTTCTGAAACTCGCGCGACTGCTTGCCCGGCAGGCCGCGAAGGAGGCGGCCGCCTCCACAGAAAAGGTAGGCGCCGAACCCACTCATGAAGCCACGGAGAACTAGAAGATGAGATTCCTTTCGCCAAACGACATTGCCGACGCGCTCACTTTGAGCCCGAAGACCGTTCGTCGCTGGATCAGCGACGAGGCGCTGCCGGCCCACCGTATCGGCCGTCTGCTTCGGGTGAGGGAGAGCGATCTCCAGGCCTTTCTCGATCAGCGCCAGACCCCTTCGGCAACCACTCCCCAGTTTCGCGGATCCCCCTCGCCCAGCATCGGAGGCTGAGCTTCCCTCCTGGACGCCTTCCTCAGCGGTCGTCGCGCTCTTCTTTTTGGTCACTGTTGCGCTGGCTCGCGCGATCCATCTGAGCACCCAGATGGTCGAGTGCTTGCACGAGGCGCAACACTGTACGAGCAAGCCGGCCAATTTCGTCCCGACGCCCAATAAGCGGCGTTAGTGCGGCGGTATCAAAATGACCCGATTCGAGCCGATCGGCGGCGGTTGTCAGCAGACGAATTGGACGTCCCACCTGACCGGTCAATACGGCGGCTGTAATGAGCCCAAGAATCAGGGACAGGGCAGTCGCCAGGGAAATGAAGAGGGGAAGATTATCATCCGAGATCGTTAGCGTTTGGGAGGGCAGGCCAAAAGCCAGAATGAAGCGCACAGCGCCCGTCCGATCCATCACCGGAGAAAGAACGTAAAAGGTGTTGTCCACCTGATGAAGATTATTGGCAGGGAGTTCCACAATTTTATCAAAGGGCGAGCTACCCAGTTTTTGCCAGGCTTCTTCAGCTTCAAGGCCTGGCAGCACCTCTTGAACCACTGGCTCTCCCGCTTCCGCGTCAACAATGGTGAGGGAGAGCAGGCGGCCGGACGACATGAATTGCAGCGCACGGCCTCTCAAGAGAGCCAATTGATCAGCGCCGCTCCTCTGTTCGCTGAGGTCGACCGACATCGCATGGCTTAGCAAACGTCCGATACTGGCTGCTTCGTGGCGCGCGAGCGCAAGGTGCTGCTGTTCGGTCACAAAAATGTACGTAGCGGTCGCAATTCCGCAGGCCGCGAGTGCGATCGTCGTTCCTATGATCCAGAGGCGGATAAAGAGGCTCAAGTTGGTCCCTAGAACTACTATTCCAGAGTGGGCCGAGGATTTAGACGTCTAGAGTGGCTTGTTCAGGCGGTTGAAGCTAGTTCAGAAACCTTGTTATCAGGATCAAGATGCTACCTCTCCTTGAGAAGCAGGTTGCTGGCGTAGTAGTCGAATGCAAGAGCAACAAGTCTGCAGCGCCGGTTGCGACACCACAAGGGGGAAAACGCCATAGCAAAGTCAATCAGCGCGCGTAGCCCGCGGACGCTTCTTTATGGTCGCCTTGACGTGCCCCCACCGGCGACGCTCTTCGTACTCGCGCTGCAGCATACGGCACTCGTCACCATTTTCCTGATCGTGGCGGTAACCGTCGCGCGTCTCGCCGATCTGAATGTCGAAGCCGGACGGAACTTCCTCTCTCTCACCATGGTCGCTGGAGGCCTCGGGACGATCTTGCAGGCCTTGGCCTGGCGTGGCGTCGGGTCAGGCTACCTGGTTCCTTCCACTACCACGACCATCATCCTGCCGGCCACCGGCGCCGCCCTTGCTGTGGGTGGTCTGCCCCTGGTGTTGGGCATGACTATCTATACCGGGGTGATAGCGGCGGCGCTGTCTCGGGTAATTCATCGGCTGCGGCCAATATTTCCTCCCGAAATCACCGGTTTCGTCGTGCTGATGGTCGGGCTCAGCGTGGTGGTGCTGGCGATGCGCCACTTTTTGGGGGTCGGGCTACCGGCGAGCGAGAGCAAGACCAGTGTCATTCTGGCGAGCGTCACACTGGGGGTAATGGTGGCGCTGAACGTCTGGGGAACGCCCGCAATCCGCCTTTTCAGTTCTCTGCTCGGCGTTGCCTTCGGTTGCCTCGTTGCCCTGGCAACAGGCGCTTTTGCAGAGGAGCAGCTGCAGTCAGTGGGAGCCGCGCCCTGGATCAGCTTGCCGCGGCCCTTCGTCCAGGGGTTGGCTTTCGACCCGGGCCTTCTCATCCCCTTCACCATTGCCGCCCTGGCAATTTCGCTCAATGCGCTGGGTGCCATCACGGCTGCCCAAAAGATCGAGGACGCAGAGTGGAAGAGACCGGAAATGCGATCTCTTGGTCGGGGCATCCTCGCGGACGGCCTGACGAACGTTATTGCCGGGTTTGTCGGCGGATTTGGCCAAGCTTCGACCTCGGGCGCGGTGGGGCTCGCTCAAGCCACGGGTGCTACAAGCCGCGTCATTGCCTTCGTGGTCGGCAGTATCCTGATCCTGATTGCCTTTCTGCCGAAGATCGGGGCCTTCCTTCTTGCCGTGCCCGGGCCGATCATCGGAGCGGCTTTGACTTTCTCCGGCTGCTTTCTCATTACCTCCGCAATCCAGATGATTGCGTCGCGCATGCTGGACTCACGTAAGGTTTTTGGCCTGGGGATAGCCTTTTCCCTGGGCATAGCCGCTTACGTCTTTCCCGAACAGTTCGCTGCAGCTCCCCAGTGGCTTCAGCCATGGGTCGGCTCTCCCGTGTCGGTATCGGTGGCGACCGCAATCCTCTTGAACCTGGTATTTCGCCTGGGTGTCTTCACGCGCAATGCGGTGACGCTTGATAGCCAGCAGATCGATCAGCAGCAGCTTGCTGATTTCATTGCGGAGCAGGGCGCGCTTTGGGGCGCGCCGCAGGATCTGGTCTACCGCGCGGAATTCATGACCGTTGAGGCAGTCAATGCCCTGGTCGACCATGGCCTAGTCCATGATCTTGTAAAGGTCAGCCCAGCGCAGCCTCCCGTTGCCGTTCCCGGGGGTCTGATTAGGCTCTCAACCCGCTTCGATGAGTTCAGTCTGGTAGTGACCGTCTCCTACCGCGGTCATCTGCTGGAACCCAGCAGCATCAAGCCATCGGCGGAAGAGGTTCTTGAAGAGGGAGGCCAGGTCCACTTGGCACGCTATCTGGTTGGTCGGGCCGCTGACCGGGCCCGGGCCGCGCGGCAGGGAGACCTTTGCGTGTTGACGCTGACGCTGCAGAACTGACACCCAGACCTTTGTGGTTGCCGTTCGCATCAGGCTCTGAAACCATAATCCCGTGTTGGCTGCCCGGATGCGCGACCGGGCCGCACCGCCCCACGCGCTTCCCAGCCCGGCGGCTCAACAGAGAGCCGCCACGACAGGCTCGAATGCGAATGGGGAGGAAATCATGGCTGATGCGGTACCTACCACCCGCTGCGCTGTTCTCGTCGGCCCCTATACCAGCGGCAAGACCACTCTTCTGGAGGCAATACTTTTCACCGCCGGCGCAGTAGCCCGGAAAGGGCGGGTTGCCGACGGATCGAGCTTCGGTGACACATCTCCGGAGGCCCGAGCTCGGCAAATGACGGCCGAGCCAAACTTTGCTCACTTCGAGTATCTTGGCGAGCCCTGGACCATTATCGACTGCCCAGGCTCGGTGGAGCTGGCGCAGGATGCGCTGAACGCGCTGATGGTTGCAGATATAGCCGTGGTCGTGGCGGAAGCTGATCCGGAGAAGGCCGCAAGCCTCTCCCCCTTGCTCAAGCTGCTGGACGATCACGCCATTCCCCACCTGATATTCGTCAACAAGATGGACCGAGCTACGGCGCGTGTTCGCGAACTGCTAGCAGCCTTCCAAACCGTCTCTAGCCGTCCGCTGCTGCTGCGCCAGGTGCCGATCAGGGAAGGGGAGGAAGTGGTCGGTTTCGTCGATCTGGTGAGCGAAAGAGCCTGGCGCTACCAGGAGAATCAACCCTCGGCGCTCATTCAGATGCCGGACGACCACCGGGAGCGGGAGGCCGAGGCTCGTCGGCTGTTGATGGAGAGCCTTGCAGATTTCGATGACGATCTGCTTGAGCAGCTCCTGGAGGATAAGGAGCCTGCGCCCGACACGCTGTACGAGGAGCTGCGAAAAGGGCTTCAAGGCGACCTGATCGTTCCAGTCCTCTTTGGGACTGCGGAAACCAACAATGGCGTGACACGCTTGATGAAGGCCCTCCGGCATGAGGCGCCAACCCATGAGCAGGCAGCGGCTCGCCTGGCAGTCGAAGCAGCACCCGGTGAGGCCATGGCAGCCACGGTCTTCAAGACCTTCCATCTTCCGCATACCGGCAAGGTCAGCGTGGCGCGCATCTGGCACGGCGGTTTGCGGGAAGGCGGAGCTCTTGCAGGTGAACGCCTTTCAGGTCTGGTGCGCCTTCAGGGGGGAGCTCAGGAGAAGCTGTCGCAGGCCAACGCCGGAGACGTTGTCGCCTTTGCGCGGGTCGACGCGCTTCAAACGGGTCACCTGGTGACCGACAAGCGCATTGAAGAAGCCAATGAACTGGTGTGGCCGGACACTCTCACGCCCGTTTACAGCCTCGCCCTACAACCGGAGAACCGGCAGGATGAAGTCAAGCTGACAGCCTCCCTCACCAAGATCTGCGAGGAAGATCCCTCCCTCGCTTTTGGGCACGATCCGGATACCCATGAGTTTCAGTTGTCGGGACAGGGAGAGATTCATCTCCAGCTGGCCCTGGAGCGGCTCAAGAATCGTTACAACGTTGCCGTGGTTTCTCGACCGCCAACGCCTGCCTACAAGGAAACCATTCGCCGGGGCGCCAACCGTCATGCTCGCTACAAGCGGCAAACGGGCGGCCACGGGCAGTTCGCCGATATCAAGGTACGGGTGGATCCCCTGCCGCGGGGGGAAGGTTTCCGTTTTCAGGACAAGGTCGTTGGCGGGTCAGTGCCACGAAATTTCATTCCGGCTGTAGAAGCCGGTGTACGCGACTACCTGAAGCAAGGTCCCTTGGGCTTCCCGGTGGTGGACCTGGAAGTGACCCTGCTGGATGGGCAACATCACCCGGTAGACAGCTCGGACATGGCTTTTCGAACCGCCGGACGGCTCGCCTTGAGTGAAGCTCTTCCAGAGTGCGAACCGGTATTGCTGGAGCCGATCTGCAAGGTTTCGATCTTTGTGCCGCAGGAGCATACCAACAAGGTCCATGGCCTGATCTCGGCAAGGCGCGGCCAGATCCTCGGCTATGACGCACGGCCGGGGTGGGCAGGCTGGGATGAAGTCCAGGCTCACATGCCGCAGGCCGAGCTTTCCAGCCTGATCATCGAGTTAAGGTCGCTGACGCTCGGCCTCGGTTCCTATGTGGCGGAGTTTCACCATCTACAGGAACTGCGAGGCCGGGAGGCAGATCGGGTGATTGGGGAACGTCAGCAGGTAACGGCCTAAACCCTTAACCGGTTTAAGATCGCTGCCGGAAAAAGTAGGTAGAGGAGGGGCTGTATCAGCCCTCCTCCTTGGTTTCGCCGGCTTCCTGGGCTTCCTGGGTGGCAGTTGGCCCACCCGCAGCCACTCCGACACGCGCTGGCCGCAGCAGCCGATCATGCAGCACGTAGCCGACCTCGAAGACCTGAGCAACCGTGCCTGCCGGCTTGCTCGGATCGGGGATCTCCATCATGGCCTCATGACGATGCGGATCCAGCCGTTCGCCCAGCGGATCGATACGCGCAACGCCGTGCTTGGCCAGGGTGTCGAGCAACCCCTTCTCGGTCATCTCTACCCCAACGCGAAGGCTGTTGAGCCGCTCGTCCTCTGCCGCCGCTTCGGGGCCAACGGACTCTATGGCCCGTCGAAGGTTGTCAGCCACAGGCAGCAAATCTTTGGCCAAGGGAGCCGCAGCGTAACGCAGCGCTTCCTCACGCTCTCGCCGCGCCCGATTGCGCACATTCTCGGTTTCTGCGAGGGCGCGTAGAAGCTGATCCTTCAATTCTGCCACTTCCTCGCGCAGGCTATCCGCCTCGGCACGCAGGACGGCAAGCGGATCCATCTCCTTTTGATCAGAGGCCTCGGCGCCAACCTCTGCCACTTCAGCTTCAGTCATGACGTCTTCTTCGCCCGGCGCCTCATTGCTCGCCTGACTTTCCGGCGGCTTGTTGTCCTGTTTCACATCGTCCTCGTTTCGTGGGGTATTACCGCCCCCTGGCGTGTTCTGAGCGACCATCTAACCTTCCGATACTGACTGGGGTTCGTTGTTATCCCAAAAGACGGCCAATCACCTTAGCGGTGTAATCAACCATGGGAATGATCCTGGCGTAGTCTATGCGTGTCGGGCCGATGACCCCGATCGCCCCTACGATCTGCTGCTGCTGGTTGTAGAATGGGGCGATCACTGTCGAACAGCCGGCCACGCCAAAAAGCTCATTCTCGGCACCGATGAAAATCTGCACGCCCTCGGCTTTCTCAGTGAGAGAAAGCATACGCAGCATCGCTTCCTTTTGCTCGAGAACGCTGAAGAGGTGTCGAATTCGCTCGAGGTCTTCGATCGCCTGAATATCCGAGAGCAGCTGCGCCTGACCGCGGACAATCAGCGCGCCGCCTCTTTCTCCTCCTGCCCAGGTGGCGAGGCCTGCCTGAACGACACGGCTGGTCAGTTCATCCAGCTGGGCCCGCTGACTGCGTACTTCCTCTTCAATCTCTGCTTGGGCATCCCCCAAGGAGCGGCCGCGCAGGCGGGCTGAGAGGTAATTTCCAGCTTCAGCGAGAGAGGAGGGCGGCAGACCCATCGGCACGTCAATGATCCGATTCTCGACGTTCCCCGATTCCGTCACTAGAACGACGAGGGCGCGCCCCGGTCCAAGGGGCACGAATTCAATGTGCTTTGGAGCCTCGTCCTGCTTGGGCGCCATGACGAGCCCCGCACAACGCGAGAGATCGGATAGAAGCCGCGTCGCTTCCTCGAGTACCTGGGTCACTGAGCGGCCGGACGCAGCGCACTGTCCTTCGATGATCTCCTGCTCGTCGCGTCCCAAATTGCCACGCTCCAGCAGGCCGTCAACATAAAGCCGCAAACCCCTGTCCGTCGGCATGCGGCCGGCGGAAGTATGAGGCGAGGTCAGCAAGCCGAGCTCCTCCAGATCCGCCATCACATTGCGGATGGTGGCTGGAGAGAGGAAGAGACCCATCTTGCGCGCCAACGTGCGCGAACCGACCGGTGCTCCCGTCTCGACATAGGCATCCACGATCATGCGCAATATGTCGCGCGATCGCGTGTTAAGGACAGTACTCAGAGAAGGATTCAGTGGCTCACTCATACGCAGGTTTTCTGGATCAGGCTCGCTCATCACCTTTAGACTGTTACGGCATTTAAGCCACGTTCTTGTGGCTTTCAACTGGATCACCGACTTGGGCAGGGGCTACGCCGGAAGGCGGTTGGCGAATTGCTGACCCGCAAAGGAGGCCATAGCCAGCGCGGCGGAATATCGGACCCCGCCAGAGTTCAATCACTGGACGGCCGCCTCCACCGTCGTTAGGTTCGCAAGATTCCAGAGATTACAGGAGTGTTCTCATGTCTGCGAGCGGGCGTCCCAGCGGCCGTCGAGTTGATGCCCTGCGCGACATCGACTTCAAGATCGATGTAAACAAGTATGCGGAAGGCTCTTGCCTCGTTTCTTTTGGCGATACGAAGGTTCTCTGCACCGCAACGATCGAGCAGTCTGTACCTCCCTGGCTTCGCAACAGTGGGCGGGGCTGGGTGACGGCCGAGTACGGCATGTTGCCGCGTGCCACCGACACCCGCACGGACCGGGAAGCTGCACGCGGCAAGCAAACCGGCCGCACCCAGGAGATCCAGCGTCTTATCGGACGCTCCTTGCGCGCTGTAACTGATCTTACCGGGTTCGGTGAGCGTCAGATTCGCGTAGATTGCGATGTCCTGCAGGCGGATGGGGGTACAAGGACGGCGGCGATCAGCGGCGGCTATGTCGCCTTACATCTCGCTTTCGACCATATGCGACGCCTTGGCGCCGTGTCGAAGAACCCGCTGCGGGAAGCTGTTGCTGCCGTTTCATGCGGTCTCTACGAGGGACAAGCAGTACTCGATCTGGATTACGCGGAAGACTCTCAGGCCGAAGCAGACGCCAACTTCGTCATGACGGCGTCTGGAGGGCTGGTCGAGATACAGGCTACGGCGGAGAAGCGGATCTTTGCTCGCTCCGAAATGACCGCGCTCATGGACCTTGCGGAGAAGGGTATTGCTGAACTGGTTCAGCGGCAGCGCGAAGCGTTGAGGTTAACCTAAGGCGGACCGATCAGGAGATTCGGCAGTGAAATCTCTACCGGAAGGCGCAACCCTGGTCATCGCCAGCCACAATCCGGGTAAGGTGCGTGAGATTGCAGAGCTGCTCGCGCCCTTCGATCTAAAGGTCAGATCAGCTGGCGACTTCGGCTTGCCGGAGCCTGAAGAGAATGGATCGACCTTTGCAGAGAATGCGGCGATCAAGGCCAAGGCTGCCGCCGCCGGTTGCGGGCTTCCTGCGCTGGCGGATGATAGCGGCCTGAGCGTGGCCGCCCTGGATGGTCAACCCGGCATCTATTCGGCCCGCTGGGCCGGTGCTGACAAGAACTTTACGCACGCCATGCAGCGTGTCGAGGAGGAACTCGGCGATACGCCCGATCGACGTGCAGAATTCGTCTGCGCCTTGGCTATGGCCTCCCCGGCGGGGGAAGTCGAACATTTCGAGGGGCGCGTTCAAGGCTGTCTGGTTTGGCCGCCGCGCGGCGATCAGGGCTTTGGCTATGATCCGATCTTTGTACCTAATGGTGAAACACGCACCTTCGGCGAAATGCCCCCTGCTGAGAAGCACGCCATCAGTCACCGTGCTCGGGCATTTGCACGGTTGAAGGAGCGGCTCAAGGTCCGCTGATCTCATGGTTTCTCCAGACCCCGGTTTCGGGCTCTACGTTCACTGGCCCTTTTGTCTCTCGAAGTGCCCCTACTGCGACTTTAACAGCCATGTACGGGAGCGGGTCGATGCGGCGCGCTGGCAGCGCGCGCTGCTGCGTGAGCTTGACCACTATGGCCAGCAGACATTCGGTCGCCGCTTGACGTCGGTATTCTTTGGCGGCGGCACTCCTTCACTCATGCCCCCAGAAGCGGTTGCGGCGATCCTGGAGCGGTTGGGCAGCTACTGGCACCTGGACCATGACCTGGAAGTGTCACTCGAAGCGAATCCAACCTCCGCCGAGGCGGAGCGTTTCGCCGGCTTCGCGGCCGCCGGGGTGAATCGCCTCTCGATTGGGGTTCAAGCGCTGGAGGATGCTGCCCTCCGATTTCTTGGGCGGCAGCATTCTGTTGCGGAAGCACTGGAAGCCGTAGAGCTCGCACGCCGAGCGGTCAGGCGGTTTTCCTTCGACATGATCTATGCGCGCCCCGAGCAGACACCACAGGCCTGGAGCGCGGAGTTACAGCGCGCGCTCGATTTGGGGCCGGAGCACCTCTCGCTTTATCAACTGGTGATCGAACCTGGAACGCAGTTCCATGGCGCGCTGCGCCGAGGCGAGCTTTCGCTCCTTGACGAAGAAATTCAGGCCGATCTTTACGAGGCTACCAATAGGACCCTCGATGCGGCTGGATTGCCGGCCTATGAAGTTTCCAATCATGCCCGCCCGGGCGCCGAGTGCCGCCATAACCTGACCTATTGGCGCTATGGGGACTACATTGGCATTGGGCCGGGTGCGCATGGTCGGCTGACCATTTCCGGTATCAAGCGCGCCACGCGCCAGCATCGTGCGCCGGAGATCTGGCTGGAAAGGGTGGAAAAGCTGGGGCACGCCACACAGGCGGAAGAGGCACTGGATGCCGCGCAGCGGCTGGAAGAACTCTTGATGATGGGTTTGCGGCTCTCTGAGCCTGTCAGCCGCGACGCCTTCAAGCGGGAGGCCGGGGTGCAGCCCGAGGAGCTGTTGGACCCCGCGAAGCTGATGGTCGCAACAGCAGAGGGTTACCTAATTCTCGATGACCAGGGACTTCGGGCCAGCGGAGAAGGACGGCTTCGCCTCAACACGCTTCTTCCCTGGCTTCTGGAGGGCGCCGGTGCGGGTCGCCTCTCAGCCGCTCCGTAGAGCTTTCGCTTTGAGCGGCCCCCAGACACTTACGCGCTCAGGTAAGACTACCTGAGCGCGTTGTCCATCTAAGCGGCGCGGTTCTGAACCGGCGCGCGATCACGACGCTGAGGCCGCGCACCGCTCTTGGAGGACTTGCCCGGTGCCGCCTGGCCGAAGCGGTTTCCCTTCGCCGCGTGCGCAGGACGTCCAAAGTTTTGGCGCGGCTTTCGCTTGGCGGGAGAGACAATTTCAGGCTCGCCACCTCGGCGCCGATCTTCGGAAGGCAGCTTCTGCTGTATCAGCTTTTCAATGCTGCGCAGGTACGCGCGCTCTTCCGCATTGCAAAAGGAGATCGCTTCTCCACTGGCACCTGCGCGAGCCGTGCGCCCGATGCGGTGGACGTAGCTCTCCGGAACGTTCGGGAGGTCGTAGTTGATGACGTGACTGACGCCATCCACGTCGATGCCTCTAGCGGCAATGTCAGTAGCGATCAAAACCCGAAGGCGGCCGTTACGGAAGGCGGCAAGCGTGCGTTCCCGCTGTCCTTGCGACTTGTTGCCATGAATGGCTTCCGCCGCAATGCCATCGTTGGACAGGTTGCGCGCAATCTTGTCGGCACCGTGCTTTGTGCGAGCGAACACCAGAGTACGGTCATAGTTCAGCGTGGTCAGCAACTCGCGTAACAGGGAGCGCTTGTCGACTCCATCCACGAGGATCACGCGCTGAGAAACGCGTTCGGCCGTGGAGGCTACCGGTGCCACCTCTACGCGTATAGGGTCGCGGAGCAGCTCACCGGCAAGCGTGGCAATGTCCTTCGGCATCGTTGCCGAGAAGAAGAGATTTTGCCTGATCACCGGCAGCTGCTGGACGATCTGGCGGATCGGCTGAATGAAGCCCATGTCCAGCATCTGATCCGCTTCGTCGAGCACCAGCATCTGGACGTGAGACAGGTCCAGCGCCCGCTGGCGAGTGAGATCGAGCAGGCGGCCAGGGGTGGCAACAAGGACATCCACTCCCCTCTGAAGCGCTCTGATCTGACGGTTGATCGGAACACCGCCAAAGGCAACAGCCGAGGTCAAGGGTAAATGGCGACCGTAGGCACGGAAGGATTCACGGATCTGGTTTGCCAGTTCGCGCGTCGGGCTCAGGACCAGAACTCGACAAGTGTTGCGTGAGGCGCGGCCCCCCATGTTCGAGAGCCGGTGCAGCAGGGGAAGCGCAAAGGCGGCCGTCTTGCCGGTACCTGTCTGGGCGATGCCGAGGAGGTCCTTGCCTGCAATGACGCCGGGAATGGCTTGAGCCTGAATGGGAGTAGGGGCGTCATAGCCTTCGTCGGCCAGCGCCTGTAGCAGCGGCTGGGCAAGACCCAGCGCAGAAAAATTCGTCAAGAGAAGTCGCTTTCTATTTCGATATGCGCAGCACTGCCGTCATCGCTGAGCGAAGCGGACCGCCTACGCGGGGGGAATGTGACGCCCCGCGTGACTGGGCTGTCGTATCGGAAATAAAGCCAACGGCGAGACGCCACTTGTGAAATTGCGTTCACGCGGCCGCTGTGCAGAAACCGCTTGCTGCGGTGCACAATAGATGCCGGCATCGCGGTCCGATTGCAAGGGAATTTGTGTTGGTTGCCAATTTCGATGGGAGCGGTAGCACGAAACGAAAAAGGGGCAGCCCTGAGGACTGCCCCTTTCTTGCAGCTCGCCTGGATTAGAGTGTCATGACGACCCGGGAGATCACCGCGATCTGATAGATCATCTCCGCGAGCTCCTGGGCAAACACCCAACCCTTGAAATCGACCCGTGGTGGTGCAATTACCTCGTCCCCGGGACGCACGATCGTGCTGGGGCTGACAAGTTCCACCTGCCCGTTAAGCCGCCTCAAGATCACCCGGCCACTGTCGCCACGGTCGGTAAGTCCGCCCGAGCGGTCTAGGTAGAAGCGCGCAGTCTTGCCTTCCTCATAGGCCATGGCCTGTGGGGCCGTGACCTCGCCAGAGACCAGTACCACCCCCCGCTGGGGCGGAATGATGATTTCATCTCCGTCTTCCAGGCGCAGATCTACAAAGCGGCCCTTGGAGTCAACGACGACGACCGTACCATCCGGCTGCACCTGGCGGGCCCGTTCGATGTACCCCATCACCATTTCCGCTTCGGTGCGACGGATGGTGGCCTCGCCCTGCAGGTCGATGGTGGAGCTTACGAGGGAACGCTCTAGCCGATCCAAGGCGGCTTCCAGCGACGCCTTCTGCTGGCGTGCGACACTCTCTCTCCGCAAATGCACCGCGTGAACGGCCGCGAGTTGGGGATCAACCTCTATGTAGTCCATCAACTGAAGCAGGCTCGCATTGCGGCTCGCGACCATGGTCGAGGGACCCAGGTGGGCTCCGCTCACCGATATCATGATGGTGTCGCTGGCTTCGTCTGCCCCGAAGGTCACGCGATCCTGGTCGCGCAGTTCCTGGGTCTCCAGTTTGGCAAGAGGGATGTAATCGGCTTCTGGCTCACCCGAACGGCTGCCGATGATCCGCGCGTGAGTTGCCTTCGGCAAAGGCCGAGCAAGACGAATGAGTTCTGCGCCAGTCAGAGGACCATCGACCGGAAATTCGAAACGATAGTTGTTCCGAACATCCCCTTCAGCGGCAACCATGCTGCGCTGCTGCCCGACGAGGATCGTGTCACCTTCCTGGAAGTTGATCCGTGGCAGACGGCCGGCCAGGAGGAAGTTGTAGAGGTCTGCGCGAGCAATAACCCTGTCATTTCGCAGGATGCTTATATCGCGATAGCTGCCGCGGTTGGGATCGACACCGCCGGCCTTTGCTAGGAAGTCGATGACCGATTCGGAAGGCGCGCCGGGAAAGCGGCCGGGCCTGTCGACGTAACCCGTTACGAATACGCCGATAGCGCGGGCGCTCGCCAATGTCGCATAGACACCAACGTTCTCCCGATACACCGAGCGGACCTGTTGCTCCACGTGTTGCGAGAGGGAGCCGCTTGAAACGCCGCGTACGGATACCGGGCCGATGCCGGGCAGGAAGATGTTGCCCTGTGGATCGACGGCCGTGGTGATCTCCTGTTCGATCTGCCCCCAGGTGCTCACCAGGATCTGGTCGCCGACATCAATCTGATAGTCAGGGTGTGGTCCCTGACCGCCCGCCATGCCGGGCGATTCGAAGAGGCTGGCCCCAAAGGGCGGCAGGCTATCGATGAAGGGATCGGCAGGACGCTCCGGAACAACCACTTGCGGCCAGCGCACGCTCGGCTGTGTTGCACCCTCGTTTTCGGGCCGAGCGCGGGGCACCGGCGGCATGGATTCGCCGTTCGTTACGCCCGGTTGAATATCTTGTGACGTAACAGTTTGACCCGCCTGTGCCATGGCTTCGCTGGACGCGAAGAGCATCAGCGCGAGACCCGCGATGACGAACAGTAAGCGCACTTGTAGGGCCCCCCTACTGGTAAATTTCCAGGATGGAAAGCTAGCAGCAGCCCACCCTTAGTCGAGTATTCTAGTTCATCAGGTGATCTTGAATACCAGTGATGATTAAGCGACCAATCAAGAACACCAAGAGCGACGCCAGGAACACCAGGCCAACGTTCTCGAGCCGCTGCGGGAAGCGCGCAGTTTCCGCCTCATGCGGCTGAACGATAGGTACCAGATAGACCTGCTGACGCTGTGCTTCGATTCTGGCGCTTTCAAGTGACGTGATCGCAGATGTGTATTCTTGATGCGCCAACTCCCGCTCGAGCACGAGTAGCTCGTAGTCGTTCAGGACGTTTGCATAGCGCCGGTCCCCGTCTTCTCCGGTTCCCGTCAGCCGTTCCTCTTCGGCGCGGATCTGTTCTTCGATTGCCTTGAGGCGGTTACGCAACGCGGTGATCTGCATGCTTCCAGGATCCATGTAGGAAATGGATTCCCCGAGCTCCGCTGCCACTTGTGCGTACTCGCTTTCGAGGCCTGATATGATCGAAAGGATTCCCCCGGAGCGCTGAGCTGGATCAAGCTCCTGGTTGGAAAGCCGGAAGCGAAGCAGTTCGGTGCGCACGTCAGCCATGCGTTGCTCCGCGCGCTCCACTTCGCTGCGCGCGATCCTGAGCGCATCTTCTTCCGCGCGCTTGTTGAAGGCGTTTACCAGCCTCTCGCTGATATCGTTCAGCGCGACGAGAAGACTGCGGGAATCTTCGGGCCGGTAGGTCTTGGCGCCGATGGTAATGATGCCCGTGGCCTGGTCGTAGACAACGCTAACCCGCTTCTTATAGTGCTCAACCAGATCCTCGAAGCTCGCATCGTTGGACAGGCGCGAGATGAAGTCCCCTTCGTCTCGGGTAAACATGCTGCGGATGTCCACCTGCTCGGCAAGCTGTTGCACGGCATCGTGCGACGCGGCGAACTCAGCGATACTGTCGGCCTCGATGGAAGCACTTCCCAGCTGAATCCCGCCCATCGCCGAGCTCATCAAGGAGGGGGCGGCAGAGGAGCCGGGGGAGCGGACCGATATCCGCGTTTCCGTGTAGTAGAGGTCGGAGGCGATCAGGCCGTAGTATATGGCGGCAAACAAGGTGGGCAAGCCGACCACCAGCAGCAGTGGCAGGAAGAAGCGCAGCTTACGCAACCGATCGCGCTGGTTTCGGTCGCTGCCATAGCTGGAACGGAAGGTCTCGCTTTCCCGAGGTGTTGCGACCAGAGGTTTCGCTGGTGCTTCCTTCTCGGCTGGAGCTTTGGCGCGCGCGGCCGCTGCCGCCTTGGCACGCGGAGAAGCCTTCTTGCGGGGCTTTTCCTCGACCGAAGCAAGAGGATCCAGCTCGTCGAAGATCTCGCTTTCCGTCGTGGTCGCTACCTTGCGTCCACCCGTGGCCATGTCGCCATTTTCAGCGGGCTTTGCCGCCGCCGTGGTTTCCTTTGCAGCCTTGTCGGCGGCGCGGTTGCGCCGGCGGTATGCAGAAAGGTCGTCGACTCGCGCCATATCTTATCGCCTAAAGTTCACGGTAAAGGCGCAGCGCTTCATCGACATCGTCGAATCGCTGCATCTCGCCGTTGTTGAGAAGAAAGACCACTTCGCAGGCCTTTCGAACGGTGCTTTCGTTGTGCGAGACCATGATCATGGTCGACCGCTGCCGCAACTCGTTGAAGGAGTCGGCAAACCTCTTGCGAAAGCGGGAATCGCCAACACCAGGGATCTCGTCGATCAGGTAGCAGTCAAACCTGACGAAGAGCGACATGGCTGTCGCGATCCGCGCACGCATGCCGGAGGAATAGGTCTTGATAGGCTCATTTATGTAGTCGCCCAGCTCAGCGAAATCCTGGACGAACTCGACTGCTTCCTGCCAATCGACACCATAGATGCGCGAGATGAAACGGATGTTGTCCACGCCGGTCATCGAGGCAAGAAAGCCGCCTGAAAAGCCCATGGGCCAGGAGAGGCGCGCATTCGTACGAATCTCTCCGCGGTTGGGCGCCTCGGCGCGGGCAATGATCCGTAGAAGCGTCGATTTTCCGGCGCCATTGCGGCCGAGAATTCCGACGTTGCGATCCGTAGGAATATCAACGTTCAGGTCGCGCAGCACATAATGACGCCCGCGCTGCTTGCGATACCACTTTGTAACGTCGCGGAGCTGGATCACTTTTCCTTCCTTCGGTCGCGGAACATCCGCTCGCAAAGCAGGCCGATAAAGGCTGAACCAAGAATCCACCAGCCGACATAGCTGTAGCTAACACGATAGATGTCGACTCCGGGGAAATAGGCTGCTCGCATCAACTCGATGACATGCAGGATCGGGTTCCAAAGGAGAATGTCCTGGGCAGCCATTGGCAGCTGTTTCAGCGTGAAAAACACCCCAGATGTCCAGAGCATCAGGCGCCAAAAAGGCTTCATGAAATAGTCGATCCATGGGAAGTTCATGGTCAGGGCCGCTTGCAGCATGCCCACCCCAGCACCCAGCAGAACCACGAAGAAGAGCGTTACCAGCACCATCAAGGGATCATCTGGTGGTGAGGCATAGCCCAGGATGACGCCCCCACCCAGGATGATGACAAAAACCACGATGAAGGTCGCACCCTCGAGTACAAGCCGGCCAATCATCAAGTCGAAAGGTGTGACATGAGGGTAAAGAAGCAGGCCACGATTGCTTTCGATGGCACCTGACATGCGCGAGGCGATGTTTCGCAGCGATAGGTAGGTGATGATACCAGTCGCCAAAAAGGGCAGGAATTCCATGCCCTGGGGCGGACTACGACGGCCGATCAGTTGGTAGCCGAGCGCAAAGACCCCTACCAAGAGTAGCGGCTCCAAGATCGCCCATAGATATCCCAGACTCGAGCGGCCATAGCGCCCTCGCATTTCGCGCAGCACGAGGGCGTGGACGACCCGCCCCTGCACGGTCAGGCTACGGCCGAAGTCGCTCAGGGTGCTACGAGCAATGCTCATCTAGAAGAAAACCTTTCGCCGACGAGAAGTCAGCGGGAGGCCAATCCACGTAACGGCCGGATCAGTTCCCAGCCTGTTTCGTTCTGGCACGCAATGCGCTGACTGGGTTGGCCCGATGCGCCTCCCCAAAGCGTGAGATGACGACAAAGCCGACCGCGGGCGGAGACATATTCACTGCCAATGGCTGCCTGCAGCATGCCCTGCTGCTCTGACAGCACCGTTCCCTGCGTGCCGGGCGCGCCTGTGGCAACAAAGGCGAGAAGTTCGGCATCTTCACCGCTGGCTTCGTGGCGTTCAGCAGCCACCGGAACGCCGCCCGCTCCAACCTCTGTCGGATAGCTGCTGGAACCGAGCGTGCTGCAAGCCCCTAGAAATGCGACCAGCGGGAGGCTGAGCAGAATGCGTGCTGAGACGCGACTGCGCTTTCCTTGAGTGTGGTGTTGGCAGCCAGTGATAGCCTTATCGTGCACCTCGGGCTCCTTCTGAATGCCGGCACGGCGAAGCCACAGCTCGCTCCTGCCGCGCCACTAGGCCGCACCTTCATTCGGCGTCAGCTTCGGAGGTGCAGGCAAGATAGGGAGTGGGAGGGGAATTTGTCAACTCCGTTGACGATATCTCCCCCTCCCTATGACATCTTCGGGTTCAAGTGGCAGCGGCCATCAGATGATGGCTCGCCGCCTCAACTCATCAATGATCTGATCTGCCATGGCTTCAGGGCTGTCCAGGGCGCCCTTCAAGACCAATTCGGCGTTCTCTGGCGGCTCATAGGGTGAATCGATGCCGGTGAAGTTCGCCAGTTCGCCGGCCCTCGCCTTGCGATATAGGCCTTTAGGATCGCGTGCCTCACAAACCTCAAGGGGCGTATCGACGAAAATCTCCAGAAACTCCTGCTCTTCCACCTGCTCACGCGCCATTCGGCGCTCCGAGCGGAAAGGCGAGATGAAAGAAACCAGGACAAGCAGTCCGGCATCGACAAACAGCTTCGCCACCTCGCTCACGCGCCGAATGTTTTCGACGCGGTCGGCGTCAGTGAAGCCCAAGTCGCGATTGAGACCGTGACGCACGTTGTCGCCGTCCAGAAGATAGCTGTGGTGGCCAAGGGCCTGGAGCTTCTTTTCGAGCGCGTTTGCGACGGTTGATTTTCCTGATCCGGATAGGCCGGTAAACCATAGAACCGCCGGGTTCTGTCCTTTGATCTTGGCGCGCGCGCTCTTGTCCACCGCAATGTCCTGCCAGTGGACGTTGGTGGCTCGCCGCAGCGCAAAGTCGATCATGCCGCAGCCAACGGTGACGTTGGTCATGCGGTCGATCAGAATGAAACTGCCGTTCTCCCGCTCTTCTGCATAGGGCGCGAAGGGAAAGGCCTGATCGGTTGCCACGTTGCAGACAGCGATCTCGTTGAGATCGAGTTGCTTCGCTGCGGTGTGCTCCATCGTATTGACGTTGATCGCGTGCTTGATCTCCGTCACCTGCGCGGGCACTTGTTTCGGCCCGATCTGAAGCAGCACCTTACGACCTGGGAACAGCGGCTCTTCGCTCATCCAGACCACATGGGCCGCGAACTGATCGGCAACTTCGGGACGAGAGGCGGCCGACGCGATCATGTCGCCGCGACTAATATCCACTTCATCCGCCAGGCACAGCGTTACGGCCTGGCCAGCCACCGCCTCCTCGAGTTCGCCGTCGTAGGTGACGATCGCCTTGATCGTCGTCGTCTTGGCTGAGGGGAGGATGACAACCTCATCATCTACGCGCACGCGCCCACTGGTGATGGTGCCGCTGTAGCCACGGAAATCGAGGTTAGGCCGATTGACCCACTGAACCGGGAATCGAAAGGGGCCTTCGACCTGCTCCTGTCCTACCGGTGCCGTGTCCAGGGCTTCGAGAAGGGACGGGCCTTGATACCAGGCCGTGCGCTCGCTCTGTCCGATCACATTGTCGCCGTCTCGTGCGGAGAGGGGGATGCAGGTGACTTGCTCGAAACCGAGGTCCTTCACGAAGGCGGTGTAGTCGGACACGATGTCCTCAAACCGTCCTTGAGAGAAGTCCACCAGGTCCATCTTGTTGACCGCCAGGACCACCTGGCGAATTCCCAGCAAAGAGACCAGGAAGGAGTGGCGCCGGGTTTGGGTCAGGATGCCCTTGCGCGCGTCCACCAAGATGACAGCCAGGTCAGCAGTTGACGCGCCCGTCACCATGTTTCGCGTGTACTGCTCGTGCCCCGGGGTATCGGCGACAATGAACTTGCGCTTTTCGCTCGCAAAAAAGCGATAGGCTACGTCGATCGTGATGCCTTGTTCGCGTTCGGCTGCCAGTCCGTCCACCAAAAGGGCGAGGTCCATTTCCTCGCCGGTAGTGCCCCAGCGGCGGCTGTCTTCGCCCAGCGCAGCGAGCTGATCTTCAAAGAGTTGCTTGCTGTCGAACAGGAGGCGTCCGATGAGGGTAGACTTGCCGTCATCGACGCTGCCGCAGGTGATAAAGCGCAGCAGGTCCTTGTCGCTCTGGCGCAGCAGATAGGCTTCGGTATCTTCCGGTCGCAGTGAGGTGGCGTCCAACATCAGAAATAGCCCTCCTGCTTCTTGAGCTCCATGCTGGCGGCCTGGTCGCGGTCGATGACGCGCCCCTGGCGTTCGGAGCTTCGGGCAATCAGCATCTCGTGAATGATTTCAACCAGAGTTTCGGAACGGCTCTCGATGGCGCCGGTCAAGGGGTAGCAGCCAAGGGTTCGGAAGCGAACCCAGCGCTCCTCCACCTTCTCACCAGGCTCGAGGGGCATCCGTTCGTCGTCCACCATGATGAGCGTCCCGTCGCGTTCGACAACGGGACGGGGTTTGGCGAAGTAAAGGGGAACGACCGGGATTTCCTCCAGCAGGATGTACTGCCAGATGTCGAGCTCCGTCCAGTTGGAGAGCGGAAAGACGCGGATCGATTCGCCCTGGTGGATGCGACCGTTGTAGACGTTCCAGAGTTCAGGTCGCTGGTTCTTGGGATCCCAGCGGTGGTTGGCGGTACGGAAAGAAAAGATCCGCTCCTTCGCCCGGGACTTTTCCTCGTCCCGGCGGGCGCCGCCAAAGGCGGCATCGAACTTGTACTTGTCGAGAGCCTGTTTGAGGGCTTGGGTCTTCATCACGTCCGTATGAAGTGCCGAGCCATGGCTGAAGGGGCCGATACCCTGTTCAACGCCGTCCTGGTTCACGTGGACGATAAGATCGAGCCCCAGTTCCTGTGCCCTTCGATCGCGAAAGCTGATCATCTCCCGGAACTTCCAGGTGGTATCCACGTGCATAAGCGGGAAGGGCGGCTTTGACGGATAGAAGGCCTTCATCGCCAGGTGCAGCAGCACCGAGCTGTCCTTTCCGATGGAATAGAGCATCACCGGGTTGCGGAACTGTGCCGCCACCTCTCGCATGATGTGAATGCTCTCCGCCTCCAGGCGCTGCAGGTGCGTCAGTCGCTCGGGTGTGTGCATGTGTGAGGAAGTCCAGCCTATTGTCTTGCGGTCAGTACCGCTCCCAATCTCGGCCGCCTTATACAAGGGAAAGGCAGCGGTAGGAAGCTCAGTAGCGGTATTAAAGGAACAAAGGGGGGCTCTGCTTGTAGCCTTGCAGTGGCGTTTCTGGTCATTTTCGCCATTTCAACGCGCCACCTGCCAGCGAGAGGATAAAGAGCAGGAGGGCGGCGACCACGATGCTGGGCCCCGAGGGGGTGTCGTAGCGCAGCGAACCGGCGAGACCCAGCCCCACTGCTACTACACCTAATCCGGCTGCAAGTATGGCCATTTCCTCCGGGGAGCGGGCAAAGCGACGAGCGGCCGCGGCCGGGAGAATGAGCATGGAGGTAATAAGCAGAATACCGACGATCTTCATGGCGACAGCGATGGTAACGGCCAGCGTGAGCATCAGGGTCAGCCGTATTCGCAAAACCGCGACCCCCTCCGCGCTCGCCAGTTCTTCATGTACCGTCGCCAGCAGCAGGCGGCGCCAGTAGATCGTCAGAACCAGGAGAACGCTGGCGCCACCGATCCAGATCCATAGAAGATCGGAGCGGCTGACGGCGAGCACGTCACCGAAAAGGTAGCCCATCAAGTCCAGTCGAAGATTGCCTACGAAGGAGAGCGCGACCAGCCCCAAAGCCAGGGCTGAATGCGCGAGAATGCCGAGTAGAGTGTCTGTAGGTAGCCGCTGTTGCTGTTGCAGCAGGCCGACGAGAAGCGCAACCGCGGCACAGGTGGCTGCGACTCCGAGCTGAAGGTCGACTTGCAGAAGAAACCCCAGGGTAATGCCGAGCAGGGCAGAGTGGGACAGGCTGTCGCCGAAATAGGCCATGCGCCGCCATACCACGAAACAGCCCAGAGGCCCGGCCACCAGTGCTACGCCGGCCCCTGCCAGAAAGGCGCGCACAAGAAAGTCATCAAGCATCAGAAGGGCTCATCCGCAGAGGCTTCATTTCGGAGGCGCGGCGGGTTGTTGCGCTGACGGAGCGGTATGGGCTCGCCGGCAATGTCATGGCGATGGTCGTGATGGTGCTGATAGATGGCCAGAGCCTGAGCGGCCCGCGGCCCGAACAGCGCCATATAAGCCGGATGCTGGCTAACGGCCTCGGGCTCGCCAGAACAGCAGACGTGACGATTCAGGCAGATCACCTGATCGGTTGCAGCCATCACCAGGTGAAGATCGTGACTGACCAGCAAGACTCCACAGCCGCGATCCTGGCGGACCCGGTCGATCAATTGATAGAGATCCAGTTGGCCGTTGAAATCGATGCCTTGAGCGGGTTCGTCGAGGACCAGCAGTTCTGGCTCATGCAGTAGCGCGCGCGCGAGCAAAACGCGCTGGAACTCGCCCCCCGAGAGGGCATGCACCTGCGCTTCAGCCAAGTGTTCGACAGCCGTTTCCCGCAGAGCTTGCTCCACCTTGCCCTGTGGTTGCCGATGAGGGAGCTGCAGGAACTGACGTGTCGACAGAGGCAGAGTCGGAGAGATGGTGAGCCGCTGAGGCACATACCCGATGGTCAGGCCACTTCGACGGTGCAGGTTACCAGCGTCCGGCCGCTCTAGGCCGAGGAGGATGCGTAAGAGGGTCGTCTTCCCGGAGCCGTTCGGACCGATCAGCGTAACGACTTCCCCCTCGCTGATGTCGAGATCTACATTTTCAAGAATGACGCGATCGCCGCGGGTCAAGCCAATGCCTCGAGCTTCCAGCAGACGGCTCATAGAACGGGTGCCTCATCCTGTTCGGGCAAATGGCAACGACGACAGTGGCCGCGGATCTCGACGATGCGCTGCGAGACGGTAAAACCAAGTTCGAGGGCTGCGCCATCGATCCTTTGAGCAAGGGCCTTGTCAGCGATCTCAGCGGTTACCCCGCAGCCATCGCAGATAAAGAATTGCCCTGCGCTACAATCACTTGGGCGTGGACAGCCAACGAAGGCATTAAGGCTTTCGATCCGGTGGATCAGGCCATGGACAAGAAGGAAATCCAAGGCCCGATAGATGGTCGGCGGCGCAACTCGCCCTCGCTCGGCCTGAAGCTTTTCCAATAGTTCATAAGCTCCGTAAGGACGATGATCGGTCCAGATCAATTCAAGCACGCGTCTGCGGATGGGGGTCAGCTGAGCACCGCGCTCGTAGCAAAGGCGCTCAGCCCTGCGCAACGCATCGGCCATACAGGCAGCATGATCGTGGTTCCTACCAGGAAGCTTTCGTTCCGCCATCGTCGTCCAACTCGTTCTTGACGCCGGAGCGTTACAATATAACATCCGCTCTGCTTTCTAATCTTGGCGCGCCTTGCGGATGAGGCAAGAGGGAAGTGTATCCATGTCAGGCGGAAGGATTGATGCGAATGGACGGCTTCAACGGCAAAGCTGCGCTGGCCTCGGTCTTCTTTTGCCTTCTGGCTACTTCCGCTGCTGCAAAGGGGCCTAAGGTCGTCACTTCGATCATGCCGATCCACGCACTAGCCGCGGAGGTGATGGCAGGGGTCGGGGCGCCTGAGCTTTTGGTGGAGGGGGCGGCATCTCCTCACAGCTTTAACCTGAAGCCATCAGACGCACAGGCATTGGAGGAAGCGGATGTCGTGATCTGGATCGGCGAAGGGCTGGAGATGTTTCTGCAGCGTCCCCTGGCCAACCTGAAAGAGGAAACGCAGGTGCTCACCCTCAGCGAGCTTGAAGGTATCCACCTCCTGCCAAGCCGAGGTTCAGGATTGCATGATGAGCACGCGGACGACGTAGAGGGCCACGCTCACCACGACTACCATCATGTTCATGGGCCCGTAGATCCGCACCTCTGGCTGGCCCCGGAAAATGGTATCATCATCGCGAACCAGATCGCGGAGACGCTTGCGGAACGAGATCCAGATTGGGCAGATCTCTACCGCGA
Source organism: Rhodospirillaceae bacterium (assembly GCA_029265995.1). GTDB lineage: Bacteria > Pseudomonadota > Alphaproteobacteria > Kiloniellales > DSM-21159 > Aquibaculum. Next base: position 33,711 of record JAJUFM010000008.1, read on the forward strand.
AAATGCCCAGAGGATGACAAGGAAGCTTCAAGCTCTGGAATCACGGGTTCAGCAGAAGTTGTTGCCCTTCCAAGGCTACAGTTTTCTCGTCTTTCACGATGCCTACCAGTATTTCGAAGAAGCGTTCGGCCTTCGATCAGGCGGTTCGATTACGCTGGATGCGGAGCGACAGCCTGGCGCCCGGCGGCTCCGGGAGATCCGGAACTGGATCGGCGAGCAAGGGCCATCATGCGTCTTTGCAGAGCCGCAGTTCGAGCCTAGGGTTCTACACATGCTTGTAGAAGGAACCGAGGCCCAAATCGGCCTGCTCGATCCCGTCGGTGCGACCCTTGAGCTTGGGCCAGGTGCCTATGCAGCCCTTCTTGACGGCCTCGCTGATGGCTTTGTTGACTGCTTCGCCCAGCAGTCGCGTTAAGCGAACGATGCTGGCCCCTTGAATTTTCTGTCAATCAAATTGACGCAGTTAGCAGCGAAGCCTAGCTTGCCTCTCGCCAGTATCAGTAAACGCGCATTTTCCCGCGGCTAAGGACGCGGATAGGCATGAGGGTGGGCAGTTGTCCACAGAAACGAAAAACGTCCCGCCGGCAGCCCGGACGGTAGAGGCTATTGCTAATGAGGCGACGGTAAGTAACGAGCTTGCCGCGTTGATCAGCACGATCAATACCTTCAGCCGACGCTTGAGCCGCCGCCTGACCAAGCAAGATCCTGACTTCCGCATCGGCGACTGGTTGCTACTGAAGCGCCTCTCTGGCAGCTCTCCGGAGCAGATGGGCGAACTTGCCAAGCAAATGGGGGTAAGCCGCCAGCGGGCGCAGAAGCATGTTTCCGAATTGGCTGCCGGCAGCCTTGTGACCGTAGAGAGCGACCCAAAGGACGAGCGGCGCAAGCGCGTGGCTCTGACTGATGCTGGCCGCAAGCGCCTTCGGGAGATGGATGCGCTGATCGAGGCAGAGGCAGCGGAACTTCCAGGATCCCTTCTGGCCGCCTGGCGAATCCAACTGCAGCAGTTGGTCGGCGGCTCTCGTCGATAATCCTATCCCACATCCATTTGTGCATATGGGCTGTAAAGCTCGACCTTAGTTCAGGCCGTTCATCAGCGTGCGGGAGCGCGCAACAGGACTGTTTGAGTTGGAACTGGATCGGTGAGGGAGAGGTTTTCATGGAAGAAGTCGGCGGCGCGGCTCATCCAGTAATCGAAAGCCTGTCCACGCGGCACGTGCGCGGTTCCCCGCGTGATCTCCAATTCGTAGGGAGTTCCGATAGCTTCTAGTACCTGAGCAACCTGGTGGGCGCGGCGCACCGAGACGATGCCGTCCCGATCTCCATGCAGGATGAGGGTGGGCGGCATGGGTCCGAGCTGATCAATGGTTCGGCGGCCATCCAATCCTCCCGCAGCCGCCACCACTGCGCGCACTCGGCTGTCCTTATGAGCCCGCTCTAGCGCCTGGAAAGCCCCCAAAGAATAGCCGAAAAGGCCAATTCGCTGGTGATCAACGAAATGCAGGGAGGAAACGTAATCGATCGCATCCCCAATGATCTCATCACGCTCAAAATAGCGAGTGACACCCGCCCGATTAGCGCGCGGGATGGCATCGAAATAATGGACGGCAAAGACAGCAAGGCCAGTTTCGGCCAGGGCTTCCGCCATTCCGTAGATCAGATGACCGCCGCCCACGCCGCTGGCGCCGTGCAGCAGGATCACCGCCGGCAAAGGCTGTTCCTGATTGCGCGGGACGAACATGTCCACTCGAACCGGGTGGCCATTACTCTCAAATGCGGTGATGCCATCTAAAACGGGTGGGCCGGCCATGAAAGCTTGAGCCGGTGTGCTGATAAGACCGACAGCGACCAGAAATGATAGCGAAAACGCGTAGTGTAAGAAGGTCGAAGCGGCCTTCTTTCGCATGCCTGTCTGCCCCCTCGAACGACCTTGATGACCCAAAGGGGTCTAGCGCAAGCTTCAGGGGATTGTACAGAGGATTTTTGGACTTCCGGAGAGCCGCATTTTATCTAAATGTACCGGACCTTAACTTATGGTGTGTAAAGTTGTTTTGATGGACTTAAGTGGCAGGCCGCGTCCCTGACGGCGCGACTGGAAGCCATAGGACCTCTTCGATCTGCGCGGAACCCGTCAGCAACATGACGAGCCGATCGACCCCCAAAGCTATACCCGCAGCCTCGGGCATGCCAAAACTCAGCGCATCCAGAAAATCTTCATCGATTGGAAAGCGTTCGCCATAGATCTTCTGCTTAAGATCTTGGTCAGCCTCGAATCGCCGACGTTGTTCTTCCGCATCGGTTAACTCGCCAAATGCATTGGCCAGTTCAACCCCAGCGACATAGAGCTCGAAACGCTCTGCGAGCCTGGGATCCTCCGGCTTGGCGCGAGACAGGGCCGCGAGAGAGACGGGATAGTCGTAAAGAATGGTTGGGCGAGGGAAACCGAGCTGGGGTTCGATATAGGCGAGCATGATGCGCGTGAAGACAGCAAGCCAATCATCGTCCTCGGCTACTCTCAGTCCCTTTTGCCGCGCGGCTTCGGCCAGCAGCCTTACATCCGGAGCCCAAGGATCCCGTGTCGTGGCGAGGAGATCGATATCTGCCCAACGTTCGAAGGCTTCAGGCACGGATACCCGCTCAGGGGGTTGAGACAGATCGCAGGCGCGGCCATCTCGGGCTACTGTCCAAAGACCGGCCGCCGCGGCACAGTCGCTTAACAGGGCCGCACAATCGTCCATCAGCTCTTCGTAACTCGCGTCGGCCCGATACCATTCCAGCATGGTGAATTCCGGATGGTGCCACTGCGCTCGTTCTCCATTCCGAAAAACGCGGGCTAACGTAAACAACCGTTTCTCACCGGCTGTGAGCAGCTTCTTGCAGGCGAATTCTGGCGAGGTGTGAAGATGAAAGAGGGAGCGCTCTCCATCCGGCGCGCGGAGCTCGGTTGCAAATGATTGCAAGTGGGGCTCCATGCCTGGAGATACCTGAAGTATGGGAGTTTCCACCTCCACGAAGTCTCGCTCGCGGAAAAAGCGGCGCAGGGCGTCGATGATCGCAGATCGTTTCAAAAGGTTGGGCCGACGGCGAGCATAGGCTTCAGGGTGCCAGGTCGGCTGGCTATCCTGCATGGGTGGCCTCCTTTCGCTGCAGCATTGAGCCCGAAGAACCAAGCTGTTAGGTTCTGCGCACTCTTAAAGCAACCTCGGGTCAGTCACGTGAAGGTTAATGCTAGCGCGTTGCGCAACGGCAATGTCGTCGAGATGGACGGCAAGCTCTACGTCATCTTGAAGGCTGATAATATCCAGCCCGGCAAGGGCACGCCGGTTACCCAGTTGGAAATGCGGCGGATCTCTGACGGGGTCAAGGTTTCAGAGCGTTTCCGGACGACCGAGCAGGTGGAGCGGGCCTTCATCGAGGAGAATGATTACCAGTTCCTCTATGATGAAGGAGAGGCCTTTGCCTTCATGCAGACTGAGACCTTCGAACAGGTGTCGGTACCTAAGGACGTGATCGGCGACCAGGGTATATATCTGCAGGAAGGCATGGTCGTGCAGATCTCCTTGCATGAAGGAGTGCCGGTCAGCGTTTCTCTGCCACAGCGAGTGGTGCTCGAGGTTGTCGAGACTGAACCCGTAATCAAGAACCAGACGGCGACCTCTTCCTATAAGCCAGCCGTTTTGTCTAACGGCGTGCGTACGGGCGTGCCTCCGCATGTGGCAGCCGGCACCAGGATCGTGGTCAATACCGCCGATGGCAGCTACATCGAGCGTGCGAAGGATTAGGGCGTGATCCCGCTGATTTTCTCCGGGTTCGTGAGTGGAAAGCGGCCGGCAATGGGATACTTAGGGTCCTCGTAGTCCGGCGTAGAGGCTTTGCCGCGGGGTACCAATGACTCGAAGAAGGCCTCGTCCTCCGCGGTAAAGGATAGCTTCAGGGCGCCAACGTAGCTTCGCCATTGGTCCCACGTGCGTGGCCCCGCAATAATTGAAGAGACCGAGCCGTTATTCAGGCACCAGCGCAAGGCGAGATGGGCTGGCGCTGTTCCGCGCTCTTGCGCATAGTCTTTCAGGCGTGCGGCCACCTCCAGCGATTCAGGGCGCCATTCCGTCTCCATGATCCGCGTGTCCTGTCGTCCGGCGCGGCTAGAAGGGTCTGGGTCTTTGCCTGGATCGTACTTCCCGCTAAGCACACCTCGCGCAAGGGGCGAGTAGGGCACGACACCGATGCCGAAGTGCGCGCAGGCTGGGATATAGTCAACTTCTGCCAATCGATTGGTGGCATTGTACAATGGCTGGGCTGCCAAAGGTCTTGGCAGTCTAGCAGCATCGGCGAGCCGAACGAGCTCGGCAATCTGCCATCCCCAGAAGTTCGAAAAACCCCAATAGCGTATCTTCCCTGCGTTATAGGCGGCTGCCAGGGCTTCGATGGTTTCTTCCAGAGGCGTCCGCAGGTCCTCCACATGGAGGTACCAGATATCGAGATGGTCCGTACCCAGGCGTCGCAGCGATTCCTCGAGCGCCTGCAGCATCCACCGGCGGCTCAGTCCCTGACAATTGCGCTCCGGCCCCATGGGATTGCCGACCTTACTGGCGACGATCCAGCGATCACGCGAACCGGCGATGGCGCGTCCGACAATACGTTCTGCGTCACCATCCCGATAAACGTCTGCAGTGTCGATAAAATTGACGCCCTCTGCAGCGGCATCCGCGATGATTCTCCGGCTTTCTTCTTCGGAGGTGGGGCCGCCAAACATCATGGTGCCGAGGCACAGTGCGCTGACCTCCACGCCGCTGCGACCTAGGGAACGGTACTCCATGAGGCAATTTCCTCTTGTTCAGACGTTCATCAGGAGGTGCTCTCGCTCCCAGGAGGAGATGACCTGCTGATAAGCCTCCAACTCCGTATGCTTGACCGCCCAGACGGCCTCCACAAAGCTTTCGCCAAGGATATCCTTTAGCGGCCGGGAAGAAGAAAAGCGATTCAGGGCATCGTACAGCGTCCTGGGGAGGGTGTGCGCTAGGCGATACGCACTGCCCTCGATGGGCGGCCGGGGCTTCATGTTCTGAGTCATGCCGATGTAGCCGCAGGCCAGCGATCCAGCGATTGCCAGATAGGGATTGGCGTCCGCTCCTGGCACCCGGTTTTCGACCCGGCGGGAGCTGGCATCCGAATGGGGGACCCGCAGCCCCACTGTCCGGTTGTCATAGCCCCAGTGGGTATTGATGGGGGCGTCGGTATCGGGCATGAGGCGACGATAGGAGTTTACGTTGGGCGCGAAGAGCGGCATGACTGCCGGCAAGAACTTTTGCAGTCCTGCGATGTAGGCGTGAAAGGCACGGCTGTCGCGACCGTTCTTGTTGGCAAAGATGTTCCGGCCGCTTTCATCCACCACCGACTGGTGAATGTGCATCGAACTGCCGGGTTCGCCCTGCATCGGCTTTGACATGAAGGTCGCATAGAGCTGATGCCGCAAGCCCGCTTCTCGGACGGTCCGCTTGAAAAGGAATCCCTGATCTGCCTGTTCTAGCGCCTTCCCGTGGTTGAAGTTCATCTCCATCTGGGCAGCGCCAGCCTCATGGCTCAGGGTGTCGATGTCGATACCCTCGGCTTCGCAGAAGTCGTAGATCTCCTCGAACATCGGGTCGAACTCGTTAACTGCATCTACCCCATAGGCCTGTCGGCTGGTCTCGCGCCGGCCGGAGCGGCCGATCGGCGGGCGGAGAGGATAGTCAGGATCATCGTGGCGCTCGACGAGATAGAATTCGAGCTCTATCGCCACCATTGGGATCCAGTGCTTCTTTTCAAAAAAACTGAGCACTCGTTTCAGCACATGACGTGCCGCAAAAGGAACGGGAGTTCCGTCGAAATAATAGGGGTCGCAGATGACCTGAGCAGTTGGATCCGGATACCAGGGCACCAGGCAGATAGTATCGGGATCCGGTTCTAAATAGACGTCCGAAGTGGCGGGATTGATGACTCCCGCGTCATTTGGAGGATAGCCTCCGGTCACAGTTTGGACGAAAATCGCTTCAGGAATGCGCAGGCCGTTATTGCGCATGCCTTGAATGAATTTTCGCGCCGGTAAGATCTTGCCACGTGCAATACCCGCCATGTCTGGGACAAGACATTCGACTTCTTCAATCCGGTGTTCCTTGAGAAATTCTTCAATGACGGACATTTTCTAGGCTCAGGTGGCTCGACCCAATGCGGTCGCGCTTGCAGAGCTAACACCGCCCTGCTTGGCTGACAAGCTGAGCACTTGCTCTTGACTATCGACTGAGGGTTCATGTCATCCGCTACGCACGTCAATTCATGGTACGCAGCAACTGCCAACCACCAGAAGGCCTACCCATCTCTAGAAGATCGCATTCAAGTAGACGTTTGCGTTGTCGGCGGTGGGTACGCGGGGCTGCACAGCGCGATCGAGCTTGCCCAACGTGGTTACCGCGTAGCGGTGCTGGAAGCCAGGCGGGTAGGGTGGGGAGCCTCCGGGCGCAATGGCGGGCAAATATGCACGGCCTTTGCCGCGGATATGGACAAGATCGAGCGCTGGGTGGGCCGCGAGGATGCCGTTCGTCTCTTCGAACTGGCTGAGGAAGCCAAGACCATCCTTTGCGAGCGCATCGAGCGTTTCGAGATAGAATGCGGTCTTACCTGGGGCTACCTACTTGCAGCCGAGCGTTCGCGGGAAATGCGAGAGTGCGAAGAATGGGCTGACACTGCGGCGCGGGACTATGGCTACGAAAAGCTGGAGATTGTCAAAGGCGCCGAAGCCATTCGCGAACTTGTTGATTCGCCGCGCTACATCGGTGGCTTGATCGATCAGGGTGCCGGGCACCTGCATCCCTTGAACTACTGTTTGGGTCTTGCCTGCGGCGCGGCTGCGCTGGGGGTGCAGATTTTCGAGAACAGTAAAGTCATCGGCATCCAGCGTGGCGATCCGGTGACGGTACGAACAGCCACTGGTGAGGTTGTGGCGCCGTTCGTGATCGTAGCGGGCAATGCCTACCTAAATGGGATTGTGCCAGAACTCCGCGGCCGACTGATGCCGGTTGGCACCTACATTGGCGCGACCGAGCCGCTGGGCGAAGCACGTGCGCGATCGCTGCTGCCCCAGGATCATGCCGTTGCGGACTTGAAGTTCGTACTGGACTACTTTCGACGTTCGCCGGATCACCGGCTGCTCTTCGGTGGTCGGGTCAGCTACTCCAAGCTGCAGCCGCCGGATCTCAAGACCTCCATGCGACGCGGGATGCTGAAGGTTTTTCCTCAGCTCGAGGACGTGATGATAGAGCAGGCTTGGGGCGGCTTTGTCGGGATAACCATGGAGCGCACTCCCGACATCGGCCGTATCAGTCCGAACATCTACTACGCGCAGGGCTTTTCCGGTCAGGGTGTGGCGCTGACCGGGATTGCAGGACGGGTTGTTGCAGAGGCCGTTGCCGGACAGGCCGAGCGGTTCGACCTCTTTGCCCGCTTGCCGCATCGTCCCTTCCCGGGCGGGCCATTGCTGCGTACGCCAACGTTGGTGCTTGCCATGCTATGGTATCGCCTAAAGGATCTGCTTCCCTGAGGCACCTCACGCTAAAGCGCCAGCTTTGAAAGATTCGGGGGGAGGCGCGTGTTTCAACTCGTGCGTGGACTGAGATGGCCGGCGGCGCGTCCGCTTCGCCTGTAGCGGTCCAGGTAGGTGGGAATCGTGACCTCGACCGTCTGCGGCTGGATGCCAAGATCCTCCAAACCAGGAAAATCACCGCTCGGCAGATTATCCTGCCGGAGTTGCTTGACCTGATCGCGCGTAAGGGGCGCACCCGGCAGCTTTTCGAAGATGGCGCCCAGGAAAAGGGCAAGACCCCAGGGCAGGGGTACCAAGAAGCGGCGGCGGCCGATGGTTTCCAACGTCAACCGCATCAACTCCTCGAAGCTATAGGCTTTGGGGCCGCCCAGCTCGAAAGTACGACCGGAGCAATCGCGCCTGGTGAGGGACCTGACCACCGCATCCGCAACGTCTCCCGCATATACTGGCTGAAAGCGCGTTTTGCCTCCGCCAATAAGCGGCAAGAATGGTGAAAAGCGTGCCATGCTCGCGAAGCGGTTGAAGAAGTTGTCTTCAGGACCGAACACAAGTGATGGACGCAGAATCGTCGCTGCGGGAAACAGCTCGCGAACCCGTTGTTCCGCTGTTCCTTTGGTCCGCGCATAATCGGAAGAGGCGTCGGCGTCTGCGCCGATGGCAGAGACATGTACCAGGCTTGAGAGCTGTTCAGCCTGGGCTGCCGAGGCCACGTTACGGGCCCCATCTACATGAATGGCGTCGAAAGTCTGCTTGCCGGCGGCCCGCAGAATACCGACCAGGTTCACGGCAGCCTGACTGCCTCGCAGGACGCTACGGACCTGTTCAGCGTTGCGGACATTGCAGGGCAGGGGCACCACCTGCCCCACATCCCCGAGGGGCTTGAGGAAGCGAGCTCGCACCGGGCGGCGCACAGCCACTCGCACCGTCCATCCTTCCGATGCGAGCCGGGCGACAACATAGCGACCAATAAGGCCGGATCCCCCGAAGACCGTGACGCACTTATCGACAGCCATGTCCCTTCACTCCTCTGCCGGATTCTGAGTGCGGTATAGCCGATTACGGCCTGCTCCGCAGCAACTGCCATCACTTCAGAAATGGCTGTTTATACTCCAAAAGCGCCCTATATATCCGCAACGGCCGTCGTTGACACCCCGAGGGCCAAAGCTATTGTTGCGCGGCGTTTCGCCTGTCCGCAAAGCGCTGCTTCGTAAGGAATCTGCACTTCGTGACTGTTACTCTTCATCAGGATGATTTACCGCCCGACTTGCACTTCGGTGATTCGGTTGCAGTCGATTGCGAAACGATGGGTCTTAATCTCCATCGCGACAGACTGTGTCTGATTCAGCTATCTGCCGGTGACGGAACAGCTCATCTGGTGCAGTTCCGAAATGGCTATGAGGCGCCCAATCTGCGCCGGCTGCTAGCTGACCCCTCAGTCGTCAAGCTCTTTCACTTTGCCCGCTTTGATGTGGCAGCTATCGAGCGCTACCTGGGGGTAACGGCGACACCGGTCTATTGCACGAAAATCGCTTCCAAGCTGGTTCGTACTTTTACGGATCGGCATGGCCTGAAGGATCTTTGTGGTGATCTGCTGGGCGTTTCGATCTCCAAGCAGCAGCAGTCGTCCGATTGGGGAGCTGCCGAGCTGACTGAAGAGCAGCAACGCTATGCGGCCAGCGATGTGCTTTATTTACACGCTCTGCGTGAGCGCCTAGACGAGATGCTCGAGCGCGAAGGGCGGCGCGAGCTTGCGCAGGCAATGTTCAACTTTCTCCCAGCACGGGCAAGACTGGACCTGGCAGGTTGGGATGAGGTGGATCTCTTCGCGCACTGAGCTTTTGGTTGTTTATCACGCGGAGCTTCCCTTTCCTCGGTAGAAGGCGGGGAGTAGTTTAGGGTGTGGATCAAGGTCATTCTGTTTAATGAACAGTTTGCAATTCCCGCTTCCTGACCCACCGCGCCATCGGCAAGGAATGATGTAGTATGAGCAGCGCCAAGATGATGGAAACGCTCGCCGATTATCGGGTATCGAATGGCCGTAGCGATCTCGAGTCTGCGCGGCGGACCCTGAAGGCGGAGGCGCAGGGGCTGGAAGCGCTTTCTGCTTCTTTGGGTGAAGCATTCATCCGGGCAGTCGACCAGTTGGAGCAGACTGGCGGGCGCGTCATCGTCACGGGCATGGGCAAAAGCGGCCACATTGCCTGCAAGATTGCTGCCACTTTGGCATCCACCGGGACGCCGGCACAGTTTGTGCACCCGGCCGAGGCCAGTCATGGCGATCTGGGCATGATCACTCGGAAGGATGCGATCATTGCCTTGTCGAATTCCGGCAACACGCTCGAGTTGGGCTCGATCATCGCCTACAGCCGTCGCTTCGAGATTCCGCTGCTTGCGATCACCGGGCGAGAGAAGTCCATACTGGCCGAGGCTTGCGACATTCTCCTTCTCTTGCCGAAGGCCGAGGAAGCTTGTCCCATGGGGTTGGCGCCGACAACCTCGACCACGATGACCCTTGCGCTGGGCGACGCCCTGGCCGTCGCCTTGTTGGAGCGACGCGGGTTCACGCCAGAGGATTTCAAGGTCTTCCACCCGGGCGGCGCCCTGGGCAAACGCCTCGTGCGCGTTTCGGATGTGATGCATGGTCCGGGAGAAATGCCGCTTTGCCGCCCGGAAACGCCGATGAGCGAGGCTATCCTGATCATGACAGCAAAGACCTTTGGGGTTGTCGGTGTTCTGGATGAAAAGGACGCACTCGCCGGGGTCATTACAGACGGCGACCTCCGCCGCCATATGGGCGATAGTCTGCTGTCACACGCGGCTGGCGAAGTAATGACCTCGCACCCCATCACGATCCATCCAGGGGCCCTCGGTGCCGAGGCCTTGCAGATTATGAATGCGAAGCGTGTCACTTGTCTGTTTGTCGAAGAGGGCGGGCGGCCGGTGGGGCTAGTGCGTCTCCATGATCTGCTGCGCGAGGGAGTTGCCTGACTGGCGTTGCTATGGCTCTTGAACCGCCACCCTCAACGAAGCGCCCCACGCCCCATGATTGGGGCCGTCGGCGTTTGGTTGCCTTTGCCAAGATGGCGGCTCCGGGGCTTGGGTTCCTGGTGGTGCTGGCACTCCTTGGCTTGCCGATGCTGGCATCCAGCCCGGCCGATCAGCCAGATAGAGCCCCGTCGCTCGACGAGGGTATCGATCTTTCCGCGGGCATGGTCGGGCCGCAGTTCGAGGGGCTTGACGGGCAGGGAAGGCCCTTCGTGGTGCGGGCTCAGACCGCTGACTTCGTCTCGGAGGATGAGCGTTTTGTTCGGCTGGATCGTCCGGAGGGAGATTTAGCGCTTTCCGACGGCAGTGCTGTCGCCATAACCGCGGCTCAGGGCGTCTACGATCGCGAAGTTCAGTTCATGCAGCTTGCGGGAGAGGTGACGCTTTTCCACGACGACGGCTTTGAAGTCGTCACCGAAAGCGCTGTCCTGGATTTTCCCGGTGGCCGGGCGGAAGGAAGCGATCCGGTGGAGGGCGAGGGACCCGTCGGGCACATCGCCGCTGAAGGTTTTCGTATAGAGGAAGATGGCGCCCGCGTCTTCTTTACCGGTCGTTCTCGACTGGTGCTCTACTCCGGTGAAGAACGACAGGAACTCATGCCATGACCGCCCTTTCCGCCATGCTGAGTGGCTCCCGCTTTGCTTTCGGGGCTTTCGGCCTGTTGCTGCTATTGCTGCTCAGCGGGGAGGCCGGGGCTCAAGCCACCTTTAGCGATGGAAGTTCACTTGAAGTCACGGCGGATGACGGCATCGAGTGGCAACGGGACGAGCAGGTTTATCTGGCGCGCGGCAATGCTGTCGCGCGGCGGGATGATCTGACGGTTCGCGCTGACGTTTTGGCTGCGCACTACCGCCGAATGGATGATGGGGAAGAGCGCATTATTCGGGTTGAGGCCATTGGCAATCTGCAAGTGGAAACCTCAAATGAGAGGGTGACAGGTGATCGAGCCATCTACTACGTAGATGAGAGAGTGCTACGTATCACCGGCAGCGATCTCCGCCTGGTAACCGAGAACGAGGAGGTTACTGCTGCGGAAAGCCTGGAGTACTTTGAGCGGGCAGAAGGCGGCCCGCTGGCAGTTGCCCGTGGCAACGCGATGTTGCGGCGGCTACAGGAGAATGAGCAGGTCGAGGGCGATGTCATTTCAGCGCGCTTCTCCGGGACTGGAGGGCCAGACCGATCCAGCCTCGAACAGGTTGAAGCCGAAGGTGACGTTCGGGTGATCGGGGACAATGTCCTGGCGACCGGGGAGAGAGGCGTTTATTACGCGGCAGAACAGAGGGCGGTCCTCGACGGTGACGTGAAGGTCACCCGCGGACAAAATCAGTTGAGTGGCGGGCGAGCCGAGATCGATCTGCGCACGGGTGTCAGTCGCCTGCTTGCGAGTGAAGGCACGCCAGTTCGAGGCTTGTTGAGCCAGGAGTCCCTACCTGAGGAAGAGAACGCGCAGGGGGAGAGCGGTGAGTAGCGAGAACCAGATAATGCAGGAATCTCGGGTGCAGCCGTTGCCGCGCGCTGTTCCTGAGGCACCCGGTTTGGAGGCCGTATCTCTCGGGAAATCCTTCTCGGGGCGCATCGTCCTGCGGAATGTCAGCCTGAAATTGCGACGCGGGGAAGCTGTCGGGCTTCTGGGGCCGAACGGCGCTGGTAAAACCACCTGCTTTTACATCATCTCGGGCCTGCTGGCTTCCGACGCCGGATACATCGCACTGGATGGGGAGGATGTTACCGACCTGCCCATGTATCGTCGCGCTCGCCTCGGCATTGGCTACCTGCCCCAGGAAGCCTCGATATTCCGCGGCTTGACGGTCGAAGAGAACATTCGCAGCGTGCTGGAGGTTACCGAGAAGGATCGGGGCCGCCGGCGTCAGCGGCTCGAACAGCTTCTTGAAGAATTTTCGATCACTCATCTGCGACGGTCCCCGGCACTGGCTCTGTCGGGCGGTGAACGGCGGCGCTGTGAGATCGCGCGAGCCCTGGCTGCCGATCCGCGCTTTATTCTGCTGGATGAACCCCTTGCAGGGATCGATCCCATTGCGGTTGGGGAAATTCGCGAATTGGTGCTTCATCTGAAAGACCGCGGGATCGGTGTGTTGATCACCGACCATAACGTCCGTGAGACCCTCGACATCGTGGACCGCGCGTACATTATCCATGACGGGCGGGTGCTGATGGAGGGGCGGCCCGACGATATCGTCAGCAACCAGGATGTGCGGCGGGTCTATCTCGGCGAGCGGTTTACGCGCTAACCCACATGCGTCAGGGTCAACGCCAGGAGCTGCGCTTATCGCATCGCCTGGCGATGACGCCGCGGCTTCAGCAGGCAATCAAGCTGCTGCAGCTGTCTCATCTGGATCTCGCCGAAAGTGTTGCGCAGGAGGTGGAGGAAAACCCTCTCCTGCAAAGGGAGTGGGACGACCCCATTCACTCGCAGGGCACGGGCGAGGCTTATGATTGGCTTCAACAGGTAGCTCAGCCGGAGCCGGATCTACGCGGCCACCTGCTACAACAGCTCGGCCAGCAGCGCCTCGACACTTCTGAACAAGCCCTTGCGGTCGAGCTGATCGACGCGCTGGACCAAGATGGTTATCTGCGGGTCGATCTTGGAGAGCTGGCCGCAGAGGCGGGTTGTTCAACAGCGCATTTGGAAAGGCTTCTGGTCAGGCTGCAGCGTATGGAGCCGACAGGCGTGTTCGCTCGCGACTTGAGGGAATGCCTGGCTTTACAGCTCGCCGAGCGCGCCCTCATGGATGGGGCGATGGCGCTGCTTCTCGACCATCTGCACTTGGTAGCCCGAAGGGCATGGGGAGAGTTGGAGCGGATCTGCGAAATCAGCAGTAAGGAGCTGCAGACGAGGTTGCAGTTGCTCCGCTCGCTGGATCCGCGCCCCGGTTTCGCCTTTTCCGCGGATCTGCCTGAAACCCGTGTGTCGGAGCTTCTGGTTCTGCCGAAGCAAGGCGGAGGCTGGCAGGTCGAACTCACACCCGGAACTCAGCCGCAGATACGGATTGATCAACATGCCTACCGTCTCTTGGCGGCCCGCTGCCGAACTTCGCAGGAAAGGGCTTACATCAGCGAATGTCTGCAGGCTGCTAAATGGCTGGAGCGCGCCTTACGGCAGCGCAAGACGACGCTTCTACGCGTGGGGGAAGCCCTGGTGAACCATCAGGAAGCCTTCTTTACCAGAGGCGAGGAGGCGCTCCGCCCATTGACCCGGAGAGATCTGGGGGATGAGCTGGGGATCCATGAGTCCACGGTGAGCCGTGCGATTGCCAACAAGTACTTGGCTTGCCCTCGCGGTACTTACGAATTGCGCTACTTTTTCGGAACCGCGGTTGCGAGTTCCTCAGGCGAGTCCCCGGCAGCCCGGAGCGTGCGTCACAAGATCGCAGACCTGGTGAACAGCGAGTCGCCCGATGCGATCCTGAGCGATGAGGCCATCGTGGCCCTCCTGGCAGATCAGGGGCTTGTGCTGGCGCGGCGGACAGTCGCCAAGTACCGAAAACTACTGGATATTCCATCATCCTCGCGACGACGCCATTCAAAGGGGGCGGCCGCCTGATAGCAGGCGACAAGCTTTTCCTTCTTGCAGCCCTAAGGTGGCAGATCGATATTCAGATGATCGGGCGCCAAAGCCCGGTCTCGAGGCTCCTTCCAGCGGGGGTCAGGCGTTGACTCCAAGGGAGGGCGAACCTATGGTCCCGCCGCTCGCGAACAGGCAGCCTGCGCGAGGGGCAGCCAAGCTCGGAGCTGAGGAAAGATACATGCAATTGTCGGTTATAGGTCGGCACGTCGACACGGGCGATGCCTTTCGTCAGTATGCCTACGACCGCTTGAGCGGACTTCTAGACAAGTATTTCGGCGAAGCCATTGAGGCGAGCGTGACGCTGTCGAAGGACGCTTTTCTCTTCCGGGCCGCTCTTTCGATTCATGTCGGACGGGGCCTGTTGCTCCAGGCGAGCGGCGAGGCGCAGGATGTGCATCGCGCTTTTGATATGGCGGCGGATCGTCTTGCCAAGCGCCTGCGGCGCTACAAGCGGCGTCTGCGGGACAAGGGTCGGCTTACTGCTTCCACAGCCGATGTCGTAACGGCGCAGCAGTACATACTGGCACCCGAGGAGGAAGCGGCCGACGAGGCGGGCGAAGCGGAGACCGAGAATGACCTCGATGTCGATCTCGACGGCGCCTTGGACGGCGATAAGCCAGTGGTGATAGCAGAAATGCAAACCGAGGTGCCAAAGCTAACGGTAGGGGAGGCGGTGATGCGCATGGATCTTGCCGACCAACCAGCATTGCTGTTTCGCAATCGAGCGCACGGCGGGATCAATATGGTTTACCGCCGATCTGACGGAAACATTGGGTGGATAGATCCTCTTGGAAATAGAGACAGCTAAGCGGCACGTCGGGACGCTTACCATGGACATCGCTGATCTGCTGGACCCCAAGGGGGTCATCCCGGCGCTGCGTGTCACGAGCAAGAAGCAGGCTCTGCATGAACTGGCGCGGCGGGCGGCCGACGTGGTCGGTCTGCCCGATCGCACCATCTTCGAGGTGCTGGTAGAGCGGGAAAGGCTCGGCACGACCGGAGTGGGCAATGGAATTGCCATCCCCCATGGCAAGCTACAGGACCTGGATAGTCTTCATGCGCTCTTTGCACGACTGGAGACGCCTGTAGATTTCGATTCCATAGATGATCAGCCGGTTGATCTCATCTGCGTCCTGCTGGCGCCGGAACAAGCTGGAGCAGATCATCTGAAAGCCCTTGCTCGGGTTTCCAGACTGTTGAGGGATCGCGCAACCTGCGAAAAGCTACGAGGCACGGACAGCCGCGATGCGCTCTATGCCATCCTTACTGAATCCGCGGCCAGCCGCGCTGCCTGAAATGAAACCGCCTCTGATCAAGCTTCCAAGCGGACCCGATCAGAGGCGGGAATAGCGCTGATCTCTTCAGCACAGTTAAATTAGTGGAGACTTAGGGGCTCCATGTCGTTCTGGCGGATGGCCGCCCAGGCAAGGTCACAGGTGGCAGCGACGGCGAGCTGGGTGCCGTCGGCGGCGAAGATGCCATATAGCTCACCCTTGTCTCCTTGAACCTTGCGGACATAGGCGACCTCGTTCACGCCGACAGTTGCAAAGTCGGCTTGCGAAATGTGACGCAGGGTCTGCTGGTCGTTCTGCATAAACATGATTCCTCCTGGCGACAGCTTCCCGCCTCTCTGGCCGGCAAGCTTGTCCACTGTTTGTCCTGGCCCGAGTAGGCCTAGATCAGACTCTTGCCGCTACGGCTGCTCGAGCCACCGTCCTTCTGAATGGCGATCTTTTTTACCATCGGCTCTTCAATAGGACGTCTCAGCTCAATGTGGAGCAGGCCGTTGTCGAGACGTGCTCCTTCAACTTCTATGCCATCAGCCAACACAAAGGCGCGCTGGAACTGTCTGGCCGCAATGCCACGGTGCAAGAACACGCGATCATCGGACTCGGGTTCCTGCCGCCCTCGAATAACTAGCTGATTGTTTTCTATCTGCACGCTGAGATCGGCTTCGGAGAAGCCCGCAACCGCGAGCGTTATCCGTAAGTGGCCGTCGTCGATCTGTTCGACGTTGTAGGGGGGATAGCCATCCCCTGCGCTCTTGTTCATCCGATCAAGAGCCCGCTCGAGTTGATCGAACCCCAGCAGCAGAGGCGAATTGAACAGGGTGGCACGACTCATTTGGCCTCCTCACATGAGCAAGGTCATTTCGCCACCTGCGGCTTGCTAAGCCCGCGGATGACAAGCGGCCCATAAACGGCACCGCCTGAACCATAAATGGTGAGATCCGGAAGCCGGGTCAAGCGTCACGATCATACGTTGTGGCCCTCTACTAACTGGAGGGTTTCTCACGATTATCGCCCTCGGATCGGCACCCCGCGCTACGCAGACTTTAGGTGTCATAGATGCCCATGGCTCCACGCAATCAGGCAATAAGAACTCTGCCAAGCCGCGAAAGGCGTAGAGGCAGTAGAGGCGTGCTCCTCTATTGCAACGCTTCATGGAGAGCGGGCGCGATGCCAATCTACTCATAGTGGATGATTGCCAGCGCAAAAGATTCAATGCTAGCGTGCTTCAGAGATCAGCGATCTTGGTGTAGATCGGGCTGTAATGGTTGCTGTGTCTCGACTTGAGAAACGTCAAAACTTAGGCCGCAAAGGCCGGATGAAACAGCACAAGGGAAGGCGTTCATGTCTATGAGAAGGAAGATGCCTTTATCGTCATCCGCGTATGCCAGTTTGGGTGTGCGCCTAGTCTTCGGCACCGCTACGGGAGTCGCGCTAGCGGCAGGTTGGGCACCGCTAGAAGCCGTTGCCCAGGAGGCGGTCA
>JAJUFM010000179.1 GCA_029265995.1 Rhodospirillaceae bacterium
CATCGCGCGAGAGATCGAGCTCTTTTAGAACAGAGCATTCGACTGGCTTGCCCCCTGCGCTCTGGGTACTAGATCAGGCGCAATAGAGAGATGAGTGCGCCAACGTGAGTAGCCGAAGCGAAGCCGATTTTACGACATTGCCAGACGACAGGCCATTAGCCCCCCTTGGCGTTGGAGAGACCGCGCGTGACATCGCACGCGTGCTCCTGTTTCACGTCCGCGACTTCATGCGGCTTGCCTTGGTGCCGGTGCTCGTCGCCTTTGCTCTGACTGGGGCGGCCTTGGCGTTACAGGAGGTCACCTGGCTGCGCCTGTTTGCAATGGTTGTAAACCTCTACCTGCTTGTTTGGTTTGCGGGCGCTGTTTTTCGTCTGCTGCTGCTTGGCCCCGGGCCCGAACTTCATCGCCCCCTGCCGAACTGGGGACCGGCGGAAGGGCGCCTCGTACTAAGGGGATTGGGGTTGGCTGGGATCGTTATGCTAGCGACTATGCCTGCCAGCATGCTTTTCGGCTCGCTCGGCGGTGGTATCGGAGCCGACGGACCGCAGCCTGGTATCTGGATGCTGGGTCCTCTGATCATCGCTGCCATCGCGGCATTGGGGTTAAGCTTTACGCTTCCAGCAGCGGCAGTCGGAAAGGGATACAGCTACAAGCGGGCATGGCGGGAAAGTAAGGGAGCTTTGCCACAAGTCTTCGGTCTCTTTGCCGTGATCGTTCTCCCTGTTGATCTTTTCATCGCCTTGCTCGATCTGTTGCTGTTACGGCTTCAGATCGCCACCAATCTGGTGATTCCGCGCGCGGCGGTCGGCACGGTCGCCAACTATCTTTCTGTAGCCTTGGCAACGACGGTGCTTGCTGTCGCCTTCGCCAAGCGAACGGCATGGCAGCGTCCGAACCAAGGCGCACTTCAGAGGCATGGCGCATGACTGTTCAATGCAAGATCTGTGGGGTGAAGGACGAGGCCGCTGTGCAGGCGGCCATCGCGGGAGGGGCGCGCTGGATTGGATTGGTCTTCTATCCCCGCTCGCCGCGCGCCGTATCGCCCGAGGAAGCCGCTCGTTTGGCCGATGTCGCTGCGGGGCGAGTGCAGCGGGTCGGCCTCTTTGTCGATCCGGATGACACTCTGCTGGAGGAATGCCTGCGTCGCGTAAGCTTGGACGCGCTGCAACTTCATGGCGAGGAGTCCCCGTGCCGGGTTGGTGAGATTCGATCTCGGTGGGGACTCCCCGTGATGAAGGCGATAAAGGTGGCGCGCGCCGATGATCTCGCTGTCGTCAGTGATTACGTTCCGGTTGTCGATCGGCTTCTCTTTGATGCCAAGGCTCCCAAGGAGATGTTGGGGGCGCTTCCTGGGGGTAATGCACTGTCCTTTGATTGGCGGTTGCTTGCGGGCCGGACGTGGCCGAAACCCTGGATGCTGTCTGGTGGGCTGACCCCGGAGAATCTCCAGGAAGCGGTGACCTTGACCGGCGCGGAGGCGGTGGATGTCTCTTCAGGCGTCGAGGAACGACCCGGAGTGAAGGACCCTATGCGCATCAAGGCTTTCCTTGAAAAGGCGCGCGAACTTTAGATCCATTGGGCTAGTCGGAGTTTATGCTCTAGTCTTGCATCTTTCTGCCTCACGGGCTCCTGTGGCGGGTGGCCAGAACGGCCGCACGCCCTTGGACAGGGTCGTCTAACCACCTATCTTCCTGGTCACATGGCACAAAACGAATCAGTACTTGAGCGCTTCAAGCGCGTGACCGGCGCGACCATGCGGGCGCTTGCCGAACACGATGAGATCAATGTCGACTTCACGGCCGGCGGCCACGGGCTTGCCGGGTCGGAAGCTCGTTTGCCTCAGCCAGGCCGGGAATTGCCACCGGAGGATGTTGCGCTCGTACGCGGCTGTGCCGATGCCCTGGCACTGAAACTCCGCTATCACAGTCCAGAAGTTCATGCCAATCAGCAGCCTGGTATGGGGCAGGCACGCGAAGTGTTCGATGCGGTCGAACAAGGGCGCTATGAAGCACTGGGTATGCGGCGCTTCGGTGGGTGCGCTTCAAATCTGGATGCGGCGCTGGTGGAACAGTTGAAGGCCAGCGGCCTTTCTGGGGCGCGCGATCATGAAGAAATACCCCTGTCCGAGGCCCTGCGCCTGATGACACGTGAACAGGTGAGTGGCCGCCCCCTGCCGCCAGAGGCCCGGCGCCTCGTGGAAGCATGGAAGCCCTATCTGGATCGCGAGGCATTGGACGATCTCTCGGAGCTAGCGGATGTGGCGGAGGATCAGGGGCGCTATGCCCAGGTCGCACGCCGCTTGCTGCAGCATCTTTCGCTTGAACTTCCCGATGATCAGCAGCCGGTCGAGGAGCAGGCCGAAGGCGGGGATGGGGAAGACCAGGCGCAGGAATCCACTCAATCCCACGGAGAAGGCGGGGAAGAAGAGTCCACAGAGACAAGCGTGTCGGATAGTGGAGAGGCCACTGAGGCCGACGAGTCAGGGGACGCCGAAGACGGCGGAGAAGTAGATCCCGACGGGGACATGATGGCTGCAGAGGGTGACGATCAACCCGGAAGTCAGCCTCGGCGGCCTGAGTGGCACGGACGTAACGAACCTGCCAATGATCTCTACCGAGCCTATATCACCGAATTCGACGAAGTGGTGGCCGCCGCGGACCTTTGCGACCCGGATGAGCTGGCGCGTCTACGTCACCTCCTGGACCAGCAGCTTACGACGCTACAGGGCGTGGTGGCGCGCTTGGCAAATCGCTTACAGCGACGCCTCATGGCCAAGCAGACGCGAGCGTGGGAGTTCAACATCGAGGAAGGAATTCTCGACACGGCACGACTTGCGCGTGTTGTGGTGGACCCCTCTCACGCACTCAGCTTCAAGCGGGAGTTGGATACTGAGTTTCGCGACACCGTCGTCACGCTCCTGATCGACAACTCAGGATCGATGCGCGGGCGGCCGATCTCGGTGGCGGCGCTCAGCGCCGACATCCTCGCTCGGACGCTGGAGCGCTGCGGCGTGAAGGTAGAAATTCTCGGATTCACCACCCGCATGTGGAAGGGCGGACTTAGCCGCGAGCGTTGGATCACGGCGGGCAAGCCGCCGCTTCCAGGGCGCCTCAATGACCTGCGCCACATCATCTACAAGGATGCGGACATGCCGTGGCGGCGTGCCCGAAAGAACCTCGGCTTGATGCTGCGTGAAGGCATCTTGAAGGAAAACATCGATGGAGAGGCCGTACTCTGGGCGCACAATCGACTTTTGGCGCGCAGTGAGCAGCGGCGCATCCTGATGGTGATTTCCGACGGTGCACCCGTCGACGACTCGACCCTGTCGGTAAACCCCGGCAACTATCTCGAACGGCATCTGCGCGAGGTGATCCACTACATCGAGACGCGCAGTCCGGTTGAACTGGTCGCGATTGGCATTGGCCACGATGTGACCCGCTACTACCGTCGTGCTGTCACGATCGTCGATGCAGAGCAGCTTGGCGGCATCATGATGGAAAAGCTGGCAGAACTCTTTGACGAGGGCGGTGCCAGACCTTCCGGAGGAGCGGCTGCACGGGGAGGGACTACCGCTAGGAAAGTCACTCGCTAGAG
>JAJUFM010000194.1 GCA_029265995.1 Rhodospirillaceae bacterium
AGCCGGTTGAGCGTTCTCCCACATGAACCGGTTGAGCACGAGAATCAGGCGCTTGTCTCGCTTTACCCAGCAGACGTCCCGCAGCGGCACCAGTGCATCCTGAACACAGCTCGCGATGACGTCCATGTCGGCAACATCCCGCGCCCGCAGCTTGAGCGGACGTAGCGGCGGGGTGCCGTCCGAACCTGAAGTTGGGGTCAAGCTGTTAATCGTTCTATCTCCGCCCCACATGCGGCGAGCTTGGCCTCAATGCGCTCGTATCCGCGGTCGAGATGATAAACCCTGTTAAGAACGGTTTCACCCTCTGCGGCGAGGCCAGCCAAAACCAGGCTGACCGAAGCGCGCAGATCAGTCGCCATTACCTCGGCTCCCGTCAGCTTCTGCTGTCCGCGTACCAGAGCCGACGCTCCATGTACCGTGATGTTCGCGCCCATGCGATGCAGTTCCGGAACGTGCATGAAGCGGTTTTCAAAGATGGTCTCGGTAATCATCGAGGCGCCCGTCGCCGTCGTCATCAGCGCCATGAACTGTGCCTGCAGATCGGTCGCAAAGCCGGGGAAGGCCTCGGTCATCACATCTGTACCGACGAGCGGACCGTTGGTGCGCTTCACGTGCAGCCCGTTGTTTGTCTCCTCGACCGTCGTGCCTGCGCGGCGCAGCAATTCGATCGGTCGCTCCAAGTGCGCCATCTCGGCTCCCCGCAATCGCAAGTCGCCATCGGTTATCGCCGCGGCCATGAGAAAAGTTCCGGCCTCGATACGGTCGGGGATCACCGCGTGACGCGCGCCGTGCAAGCTCCCCACGCCACGGATCCTGATGGTGTCGCTGCCCGCCCCTTCGACTTGGGCGCCCATCGCTACCAGGCAATGCGCGAGATCGCTGATTTCCGGCTCCCGCGCAACGTTCACCAAGCGGCTTTCACCCGCCGCAAGCGCCGCGGCCATCATCGCATTCTCCGTCGCACCGACAGAGACCAGGGGGAAGGCGAAGTCTGCTCCGGTCAACCCTTCGGGGGCCTCGGCCCGAATGTAGCCCGCTTCAATCGTGATCTGAGCGCCCATTGCTTCCAGAGCCTTGAGATGCAAATCGACCGGGCGGGTGCCGATGGCACAGCCACCGGGAAGCGAAACCTCGGCCTGGCCAAAGCGGGCGAGCAGCGGCCCGAGCACCAGAACGGAGGCTCGCATCTTGCGCACCAGGTCATAGGGCGCGCGGATCGATTTCACGCCGCTCGCCTGGATCTCCAGAACCATCCCCTTTTCGCCGTCTTCGACCGGCACCTCCACTACCTCGGCGCCGAGGGTCTCCAGGAGCCGGCGCATGGAGGCGATATCGGCGAGGCGTGGAAGATTGCTGAGACGGAGCGTCTCTGAGGTAAGAATGGCCGCAGCCATCAGCGGAAGTGCCGCGTTTTTGGAGCCGCTGATGTCAATATCGCCAAAGAGCGGCCGTCCGCCCCGAATGAGAATACGGTCCATGAGTTACCGGAAGTTCCGTCGTTGCGATGCGACCGCAGGACTACGGTCAGTTATCCTCTTTGCCTGAGGAGGCTTCCCCCTTGGCGGAGCGGGCACGCGCCTGTGCCTTGCGCTTGCGCAAGTTCTCGCGCAGAGCAGCCGCCAAACGCTGCTCACGCTCCCTCTCCTTGTCGCTGGCCACATCGCTCCGGGCCTTGGCCGAAGCGTCCTTTGAAACCTTCAACGGCCCCTTTTCGTGGGCAGCGCTGCGGCTGTCGGCATCCTTTGACATGCGGCGCAATCTCATCCGGGAATGGGGCGAGGTCAAGGCGCAGCTTGGGCAAAAGAAGATTCACGGCCTTGACCGAAAGCGCCGGCTCCCGATCTCATGCCTCATGATCACTCGACGCCACTTCATGGCAGGGGTGGCGGGCGTGATATTGCCGACGCTCCTGCCCCGCGATGCCGCCGCACTTCCGAATGTGCTGGACGAGACCTACTTTGCCATCCGGCTGGGGGACAGCCAGATCGGTGAACATTTTCTGCGCGTGCGGCGGGAGGCCGAGAGAGTGGTCGCCGAGCAGGAAGGCGAAGCCACCGTCCGCCTGGGGCCGATCCCCGTCACTCGCATCCGCCAATCCAGCATCGAGGTCTACCGGCAGGGACTTCTGGAAAGCCTGCGCATTTCCAATGAGAGCGGCTATTACGAACCGCGCCGGCGAAGCATTACGGCAGAAGCATCGGGCGGCACCATCTTGCTGGTCGACAACCAGGGCCGCGACTACGTCATTGACCGGGAGGCCATGCCGGGCACGGGGTGGCGCAAGGCCTCCCTGCAAGCGCCGGTTCTTATCTCGCCACGTAATGGCAAACCCAGAGAGCCCCGGGTCATCTTCCACGGCACAATGCAAATCCAGGACCTTGCCGGACCTCCGGTCATGACCGAGCACTGGGAGATGCGCGGTGACGATATGGACTCCCAACTCTGGTACGAGGTCGAAACGGATCGCCTGGTTCGGATGATCCTCCGCTACGAAGGCCGCGATATCGAGTATCTCAGAACATAGCGCAGCAGGCGCGGCCTTGCGGCAGGTTTCCCGATTTTAGGGCATCGCCACCATGTGACCGTCGATCGAAAGCGCCTGGCCGCTGATGGTGGCCCCTAGGGGGCTGCAGAGGTAGAGCGCCATGTTCGCAATGTCGTA
>JAJUFM010000116.1 GCA_029265995.1 Rhodospirillaceae bacterium
CCGGAAATTGTGGTAGCGCAGGACCTCGCGCCCGAGCTGGAACTTGGCGAGGCCCAGCCTTTTTCCTTTGAGCAGTTGGTCGAGCGGGCGCAGGCGTTAGCGCAGCAGCCGTTCGAAGCGCGCCCGGTTCCCGATCCGGAGGTGGTGGAGGCGATCGATTACGATGCGCATGGACGCTTACGCTTCATGCCAAATCGGGCCCCCCATGCGGCGGGCCCGGGTGCCTTTCCCATCACTTTCTTCCATGTCGGTCAATTCTTCCCTCGCCCGGTAGAGATGTTTCTCTTGCATCAGGGTGAAGCGCGGCAGGTGATCTACCGACCAGAGGATTTTGAGATGCCGGAAGACAGTCCGGCACATGAACTTTCACAGAATACCGGCTTCGCAGGTTTCCGTTTCCAGGAGAACAACGGCCGTCCTGATTGGCGCACCCAGGATTGGCTTGCGTTTCTTGGTGCCTCCTACTTTCGGGCGATCGGCCAACTCGGCCAATACGGACTTTCCGCTCGCGGGATTGCTGTCGACGTAGCGGCCAGTGAACCCGAGGAATTTCCTGATTTCATCGCCTTCTGGATCGAAAGCCCGTCCCAGTCGACGGAGCCGGCAACTGTTTATGCCCTGATGGACGGTCCCAGCATCACGGGTGCCTTTCGCTTTCTCTGCTGGCGCAAGGATCATGTGGAGATGGAGGTCGCGGCACGTCTGTTCCTGCGCGACGACGTGGAGCGTCTCGGCATCGCTCCCCTCACCTCCATGTTCTGGTACTCCGAATACGGCAAGCGCTATCGCGAAGACTGGCGTCCGGAGGTTCATGACAGTGACGGACTGCAGCTTTGGACCGGCAGCGGCGAGCGCATCTGGCGGCCCCTCAACAACCCGCGCCAGGTGCGCGCCTCCTCGTTTGCAGATACCAGCCCAAGAGGCTTTGGGCTGATGCAGCGAGATCGCCAGCGCGAGCACTACCTCGACGGCGTGCGCTATCAAGACCGGCCCAGCCTATGGGTGGAACCCCTGGGCGACTGGGGGAGTGGTGCCGTTCAGTTGATCGAGATTCCGACGGACGATGAAATCCATGACAACATTGTCGCCTTCTGGGTGCCGGAAGAACCGGCCCGGTCCGGTCAGGCCCTAAGCTTTGACTATCGGCTCTTCTGGGCAGCAAACGAGCCCTATAGCGCGCCAGCCCTTGCGCGCTGCGTCGCGACACGCCTGGGCCGCGGCGGTCAACCCGGTTTGCCCAGACCCGCGGGGGTATTCAAGTTCGTCATTGAGTTTGCTGGCGGACGGCTACCCGACCTGCCGCTGGGAGCAGAGCCGACGATAGCGGTAGAGGCTTCACGGGGCGAAATCAGCTATGTCTTTGCCGAGCGGGTTCCGGGCACGGAGCGGTGGCGCGCGCATTTCGACCTTGGTTTGGCAGAAGATGATCTCGAGCCGGTGGAGTTGCGCCTCTTTCTCCGTCAGGAGGAAGAACCTCTAACGGAAACATGGCTCTACCAGTTTTTGCCCGAAGGTCGCGCCTAATCTAATCCTTCGAAAAAACCGCCCGATCCATCTTCCACCGCATCTTCCCTTGCTCCTCGGGCGATGGAATGGGACTATCCCTTTTGTTCCACCCTCTGATCCGATGATCTGCGCGACAGTGCTTTTCGAGATACGGAGCAAAAGGACGCGTAGCGAGCTCGTCATCAGCAGCACGGTGCAAGACATGTCGCCGGAGGCCTCTGTAGAGCAGCTGCCCGATCCGGCTAACTGAACACTTGCCTCGAATCGGCGAGTGCCGAATCAACAACGTCATTGGCAGCCAAGGCGCGTCCTCTTGCAAGCGCAAGCTTGGGGAGGCACCTCTTTTGATGGAACTCCACGCGAGAAGTGAGACCTGACCATGCTTCAGGGAAAACGCATCCTCCTGATCGTCAGCGGCGGTATTGCTGCCTATAAGGCACTTGAACTGGTTCGCCGCCTGCGCGAGCGCGGGGCGGAGGTTCGCGCAATACTGACCAAGGGGGGCGCGGAGTTCATCACCCCCCTTTCGCTCTCTGCGCTTACAGAGGATCGGGTCTATTCGGACCTCTTCTCCCTGACCGATGAAGCTGAGATGGGGCATATCCAGTTGAGCCGCGCGGCTGACCTTCTGGTGGTCGCACCCGCCACGGCGGACATCCTGGCAAAGATGACCGCAGGGATTGCTGACGATCTGGCAACCACCGCCCTACTCGCAACCGACAAGCCTGTTCTGGTCGCGCCCGCAATGAACGTGCGGATGTGGCAGCACGCTGCCACCCAGGAGAACATTGGTCGTCTCCGAGAAAGAGGCGTACATATCGTCGGTCCGAACAAAGGGCCAATGGCGTGCGGCGAATTCGGTCCCGGGCGCATGGCGGAAGTGATGGAGATTATCGCTGCCATCGAAAGGCGTCTCGGCACGGCCGGAGCCCTCGCCGGACGCAAGGCCCTGGTGACCAGTGGTCCCACTCACGAACCCATCGATCCCGTCCGCTACATCGCGAACCGCTCATCGGGTCGCCAGGGGCATGCCATTGCCGAAGCTTTTGCAGCAGCTGGAGCGGAAACACTTCTCGTAAGCGGACCCGTTTCTCTCGATGACCCTCCCGGCGTCAGAGTGATCAAGGTCGAAAGCGCCCGGGAGATGTTGGAAGCCTGCCTGGCCGCACTTCCGGTCGACGTAGCGGTGGGCGCTGCGGCGGTTGCAGATTGGCGCGTCGCAGGCGTCCCTACCCAAAAGTTAAAGAAGAAAGCCGAACTGCCAGAGCTCAAGCTCGAAGAAAACCCCGATATCCTCGCTCAGATCGCCCGGCATCGAGAAGCGCGCCCCCGTCTGGTGATCGGTTTCGCTGCGGAAACCGAGCGCGTTGCGGAACAGGGCCGAGCCAAACGCCAAAGGAAGGGCTGTGATTGGATCCTCGCCAACGACGTGAGCGCCGAGAGCGGCACCTTCGGTGGCGCCGACAACGAAATCACCCTGATAGACGATTCGGGCGCGGAGACATGGCCGCGGCTGAGCAAGCACGCCGTGGCGCGCCGCCTTGTCGAGCGAGTCGCCCGCCACCTGGCTTCTGAGAGCAAGAGATGACCGAGCAGCCCCAGAACTTCTTGCGGATCCCGATCCAGCGCATGCCTCATGCGCAAGACCTGCCGCTTCCTGAGATCGCAACTCCCGGCTCCGCAGGGCTCGATCTCTTGGCAGCAGTAGAGGAGGAAGTGGTCATTCCTGCCGGGGAGTGGCGGGCTTTACCGACAGGCATAGCCCTCGCGCTGCCACCCGGGACAGAAGGGCAAATCAGGCCCCGCTCCGGCCTCGCGCTCAAGCACGGCCTCACCGTGCTAAACAGTCCAGGCACCATAGATGCCGACTACCGGGGGGAGATCAACGTTCTGCTGATCAACCACGGAAAAGAGTCTTTCTGTGTTACTCGTGGGATGCGCATAGCACAACTCGTCATCTCGCGCTATTTATCAGTAAATTGGTGGGAAACCGATGACCTAGAGTCTAGTATCCGCGGGAGCGGGGGCTTTGGCTCGACAGGCATCGAGACACTCGCTCGCACGAAACCTTAGCGCCAGAGGGGGTGGTTTACGATGCTCCGCTTATCCAAGAAGCTGCTTTTTGCAATCGAAGCAGTGGTCGATATTGCCTATCACGCTGGCGAGGAGCCCGTCCGATCGAACGATATCTCCCGCCGCCAGGGCATTCCTCGGCGTTATCTCGAGCAAGTGCTTCAGCAGCTCGTGCATCACGACGTCCTAGAAGGACAACGTGGTCCTCGCGGTGGCTATCGGCTTGCCCGAAGCAAGAGTAGCATCGTGATCGGTGAGATCATTCGCATCGTGCGCGAGCTGGAGGGTACACCCGACCCCCTTCTCCTGCCTGAAGGTTCAGATATCGGACAGAAGGTCGTGCGCCCAATCTGGCTCGACATGCAACAGGAGATGATGGGACGTTTCGACGCCATGACGATCGAGGAGCTCTGCCTGCGTGCGGCGCGTGCCAATATTCCAAGCGAGGCCAAGCGTTTCTTCTCACCGACAAACGAACGAGCCTCCATCGGCGCCACTTGACCGAAGCGGCTTTGCCTCCACTCACCAAAGGTACTTTTTGAAGCCGGCGAGCCCGCGCCGTGCGAAGAGCATCACGAATATCAGCAGCGACCCATAGATCACGAGCCGCCAAGGCCCGAGACCTCGGAAGTATTCTTGCAGGCCGATCAGCAGGAAGGCGGCGAAAATCGAGCCCCAGAGCGTTCCTCTTCCTCCTACATAGGTGATGGTGAGGATCTCGACGGTCCGGTAGACGCCAAATTCTTCGGGGCTCGGCGAGAGAATGCCCAGATAGCTGGCGTAGAAGGCACCCATTACGCCGGCGAGAAAACTGGCAATGGTGAAGTTGTATAGCTTGTACTTGGTCGTATTGAGCCCAAGGCTCTGGGTTGCCAGTTGATCCTCGCGAATTGCCTCGAACGCCAGGCCAAAGCGCGAGCGCACCAGCCACGTCAGGAGGAGCATGATGGCCCCGCCCAGGAGCAGCAATAAATAGTAGTAGGCCAAAATATTGCCGCGGCTGAAGTCAAATCCCAGAAGTTCGGGAAGAGGCCGGACCGAAAGCCCAAGCATACCGCGGGTGAACTCTGGAGAGTTTGACAGCGCAAAACGGATCGACTCACCAACGAAGAAGGTGAGAAGCGCAACATAAAGGCCGCGCAGTCGCAGGGAGATGACTCCCGTCGCCAAGCCGATCAAGGCAGTCGCCAGGCCGCCCGTCAACAAGCCGGCCCATGGACTGACCTGGAAATGGAAGGTGCCGAGGGCGGAGGTATAGGCTCCCACCGCAAGAAAGCCCGCATAACCAAAGTTGATCAGGCCCGCATAGCCGATCATGAGATCGAAGATGGCCGCCATGACCCCGAGCATTACGGCCGAAATGAATATTCTCGTAATGTACGGGTTGTCGATCAGGGGGGGGATGAAGATCAGAAGACCGATCAGAAACAGGACCTTCAGGACGCGGACCGGCGTACTGCGCCAAGGATTAGCGTCTCGGGCCCGAGCCGGGATAGCCGTCATGCCCGTTCCACCTTGCTTGAAGAGAAGAGACCGCTCGGTCTGACGATCAAGATCAGCACCACCAGCCCGGCGGTGATGACGTTTTGCCAGCCTGCCGACATAAAGAAGGCTGAATAGGCCTCGATAACCCCTAGCAGCAATGCTGCCAGGATCGCCCCCGGTACGTTGCCGAGGCCGCCGAGAATGACGCAGGCCAGCGACTTGATGACCGGCTCAAATCCTACCGTGGGATGGGCGGGATAGATGGAGATGAGCAGCCCGCCGGCGAGCCCGGCTAGCGCCGCGCCGATCCCGAAGGTGACAGTGTAGATCAGTCGGATATCGATCCCGAGAGTCTGCGCGGCCTCAGGATTCTGCGAGGCCGCGCGGATCGCCTTGCCCAGGCTGCTGAAGCGAATGAAGGCCCAGAGGGAGAGGCCGACCAGGCTGGCCACTCCCAGGATCATCAGGCGCTCGTAGCTGACGATGACAGGGCCCCAAACCAGTACGCCATCGATCAGGCTGGTCACGCCGCGCCGCGACGTTCCGAAAAGGATCAGCGCCAGGTTCTGCAGCACGACCAGAATGCCAATAGTCAGGATGAAGGCATCGAGAACCCAGTCCCTCCCCGCTTTCCGTCGCAAGGTATCAATAAGCGTGCGCTCTAGGAGCATGCCGAAAATGAAGAGGGCGACCGCGGCAACGGCGATCCCCACTGGCCAGGGCCAGCCCAGGACCACGGTCACGAAGAACATGGCGTAAGCCCCCAGCATGAAGAGCTCGCCATGCCCGAAGTTCTTGACGCCCATGATGCCGAAAATCAGTGAGAGTCCGGCCGCCATCAGCGCATACATCGCCCCGCGCACGAAGCCCTGAACAAGCACTTCGGTGAGGATGTAGGGATCGAGCAGGAGACTGAAATCCATCAGATCCACTCCCTCACAATATCATCGAGCTTCTTCTCCATCTCCTCCCTGGGCCCTTCGTAGCGATTCTCGCCCAGCGCCAGGGCATAGACGTAGTCCGCGATCGACATGGACTTCCTGACGTTCTGATCGACCATGAGGATCGTGTAGCGCTCATCCTTCAGCTTGCTGATTTCCTCATAGACCTCGTCAACCAGGCTGGGCATGAGGCCGACTGAAGGCTCATCAAGAAGGATGGTGCGCGGGCCCGTCATGGTGAGGCGCGCGATTTCCAACATGCGTTGTTCGCCTCCGGAAAGGATGCCGGCGAGGAAGGAGCGTTTTTCTCGCAGGCGGGGAAAGCGGGCGTAGACAAAGTCCAAGGCCGTCTGCATGCGCTTCTGGTCGCCCCGCATGATCCAGCCGCCCAGTTCCAGGTTCTCTTCCACGGTCATGCGGGGGAAGACGCTGTGACCCTGGAGGAGATAAGCAATGCCTTCCCCCAGCATCTGGTTGGGTTTCAGGTCCTGGATACGCTTCCCGTCATGTAGGACCTCGCCTTCCTGGGGCGTGAGATAGCCGTAGATGGTCTTCAGCAACGTCGATTTGCCGGCGCCGTTCGGTCCGAGGATCACGGTGACGCGCCCGTCCTGTGCCGTCAGATTGACGCCGTTCAGGATTGGAACCTCTCGGGTGTATCCGGCGACGATATTCTTGACCTCAAGCCCCATGATCACTGTCCCAGATAAGCTGCGATGACCGCGGGGTTGGCGCGAACCTCGTCCGGTGTGCCGCGCGCAATGTTCGTGCCGGCGGCAAGAACGCTCACCCGGTCGCAGAGTTGGCTGACGTGGGGCATCTCGTGGCTGATGAGCAGAAAGGTCTTGCCAGCTTGGTTAAGGCTCCGGACCAGGCCTATCAGGACCTCGATGAGGGCGGGATTGATACCGTTGAAGGGTTCATCCAGCAGGATGAGGTCCGGGTCGGTCATCATGGTCCGCACGAACTCGAGCAGCTTTTTCTGCCCGCCCGAGATTTCGATAGCTAGATTGTTTCTGACTCTCCCGAGGGTTGCCAGTTCAAGCAACTCCTCAGCGCGTCGAACGGCCTCAGCGCGCGATGTGGTCATGACGACGCTAGGGACGAGCATGTTGTTCAGCACCGTCATCTCGTTAAAGACGCGTGCTACCTGAAAGGTTCGCCCAATTCCGAAGCGCGCGACCCGATGCACCGACCAGTTCGCAATGTTTCGGTTCTTGAAACGGATGCTTCCCGCATCTGTCGAATAGATGCCGTTGATGATGTTGAACAGGGTCGATTTGCCCGCGCCATTAGGGCCAATGATGCCCTGGATCTCTCCCTGCTGAACCTCCAGTTCGATGCCGTCCAACACGACCAAGCCACCGAACTGCTTCTTGAGGCCCTGGATCTCCAGCAAAGCCATAACTGTCGGTTCCCCCCGGTCAGGATCCTTGGAAGATTGAAAGGGGTGACCGTGTTGACGACAGGTCACCCCTTCTGCTGAACCAGGTTTCGTCTAGTTGAGCCAGGGAGGTGTCTGGAACTCGCCCTGTGCATGCTCGAGGGGCCAAAGGATCTTTGCGTCGCCATCCATCAGCTGGACCAGCGGGAAGAAAAAGCCCTCTTCAAAGCCGCCGATTTGGACTTCGCCCGGACAGAGCGCGCGGTCGCTTGCCTCCTCGGCGAAGTTGATCCGCTGCCAGATGCCCTGATGGTCGATCTTGCGGGCTTCTTCGACCAGCGTGTCGAAGTCCAGGGAGCCTGCGTTGTTCAGGACATGAATCGCCGTCATCATATAGTCGTAGCCTTGCTGTCCCGCCGGCGAGATGGAAGGCTCCTCGTCATAGCGTTCCTGATAGCGCTGTACCCATTCCTCCTGATAGGGCGCGATTACGCGCGCCGAATCCATGGTGACCACGTAGTCGGACGCTTCGCCCGTCAGCTCGTGCCACTCGCTAAACCAGGTAAGACCATGGCCGATAATCAGAGCAGGGAGCTGTTGCTGGCGGAATTGCTTGATGAAGTTGGAAGCACTTACGTTTCCGGTTACGGTCATGCCCACGACGGAAACGTCCTGCGCCCTATACTTCGCCAGAAGCGGGGTAAATTCCGTCTGATCTAGCGGCACCACATCATAGGGCAGCACCTCGAAGCCGATGTTTTCCAGTGAGGTCGCAAGCGCCTCGCCCCACCCTCGGCCGAAATCCGTGTCCTCCACCAGGACCGCGGCCTTCATTGACGACGGTTCCCACAGTCCCTCATCCATGAAGTGCTGCAGCGGGTCGCCATAGAGTCCCGCGAAGATCGGCGGCGAAGACCATCCCTTGAACCAGTGGCGATAGCTTTCAGGATCTTCGTTGATCTTTTCGCAAATGTACTGGGATTCGCCACCATGGCCGATATGGACAATCCCCATGCCGATCTCCGCCTCCGAGACCGCCATGGCCACAGAGGAGTGCCAGCCGGACACCATCATCTCGACCCCTTCCCGATTGACGGCATCACTAACCGCGCGCACGGCCTTCTCTGGGGACGATTCGCTGTCCACCCAGATCAACTCGAGGTCGCGCTCCTCCCCATCCAGGGACACGGGCAGCAAGCCCTGCTCGCGCGCCTCCTCCACAGCCATCATTGCCCCTTTTTGGATGGCTTCACCCGTACGGCCCGCTGGCCCGGTAAAAGGCCCCATGACGCCGATCTTGACCGCCTCCTGGGCAACGGCTTCTAGCGGTGCCCAACCTGCCGCTAGCGCGACTCCCGTAGCGGTGCCGAAGACTAGGCGCACACCCAAACTGGCATACGCGGATGACGATAAAGGCATCTTCCTTCTCATAGACATGA
>JAJUFM010000058.1 GCA_029265995.1 Rhodospirillaceae bacterium
AGGCGGCTGTCTGAATCTAGGCTTTGGAAAAGGCCAGCCGATCAGTGGCAGAGATGGAAGGACCTAGGGTCGCCTTCCATCTCAACCATGAAGCTTCAGCTTACCGCGGCAAGGCGTTCAGGGCTGCAGTGAAGCCCATCAGCGAGACAGGGATGGAGACCTGCTGCTCATCAATGCCGTAGGCCATGACCTGGAGCTCTGTGCCGCTTCGTAGCTGCCTCAAGATGCCATCTTCCAGTTCAAAGGGAGCGAGGCATCCGCCCGGCTCACAGTGGCGGATGGGCAGGCGTTCCGGCTCCCCCCCATCGATGCTTATAGCGATGCCCGGCGGCAGCAGGACGCCCAGCGGCAACACGACCCACGCGACCAGAGGCTGGTTCTCAGCGCTGCTGGGGATCACGACGGCGATGACCGGCTCTCCGGTTTCTGGGTCCTCAACGGGCTGCAGCATTTCGCAGCGGCGTTGACCCTCTTGCTCGAGGCACCGCAGGCTCCACTCCTGGAACTCCTGAGTTTCCACGTTTGCGTCGGGCTGGTCGGTGGTCAGACCTTGCGCGAGCGCCGGTGCACCGGACGTGGCCATGAAGGTCGCGGCACCGACTCCAATGGCCGCTGCCGTGAGAAATTTGCGCATCCCGTCTCCTATCGTTTATGGCGCTTTAGAATCTTGAAGCAGCTTGCGCGCCCAGGTGTTCCAGACCTGAGGCCACTTCGCCGTCCCCTAGCGGAGCCGTTTTCTCTGCGCCTGTATAACCAAGGCAGCGCGCGGCGTCGATGCGGCCAGTGATTCTCTTTTCGCCCCTTTCACTCGAACGTCATCTTATTGTCGTCCTTTTGAAATGAACGCGCTATAGGTTCATATGAACGCAAGGGGATGGGATGACACTGAGCGACCGACAGAACGCGATCGTCGAGCTGATCCGCCAGGAGGGCTATCAAGCCATCGAGGCGTTGGCCGAGCATTTCGGGGTGACGCCGCAGACGATACGTCGCGACGTCAACCTGCTGTGTGAAGCGCGCCTTCTGCGTCGCTTGCATGGCGGGGCAGAGCTGCTTAGCGGGGCGGAGAATCTGCCGTATGATACTCGGCGCATTACGCATCTCGAATCGAAGCGGCGGATCGCGGAGCGGGTGCGGGCTCTCGTACCGAATCATTCTTCCCTGTTCATCGGCATCGGGACGACGCTCGAGCAGGTCGCTTTGGCGCTGGCGGATCACGACGATCTGCTCGTTGTCACGAACAACCTGAATGCGGCTATGGCATTTTCGGTCAATCGGTCCCACCGGATCATGATCGCCGGCGGGAAACTGCGCCTGCCGGACCGAGACCTTCTGGGCGAAGACGTCGAGGCCCTCTTCGCCGGCTACAAGGTCGATTACGGCATCTTCGGTGTCGGCGGCATCGACGAGGACGGAACGCTCCTGGATTTTGACCCGGCTGAAGTGCGCGCGCGCGAAGCCCTGATGGCGAATTGCCGCCTGCGGGTGCTGGTGGCCGACGCCACGAAGTTCGGGCGAAATGCGACCGTTCGGGGAGGAAGTATTACCGACGTGGATTGCTTCATTACGGATGCTCCCCCGCCGAAGGCTATCGCAGGGCGTTTGGCCAGCGCTCGAATCAAGGTTGAAGTTGTGCAGACCCCGGAAGGGGAGAGGGTACATGTCGCGTGAAGCTAAGGCGGCGGCTGTCGAAGCCGAGCAGGTGCGTAAGGTTTGGGGCAAAACCGTCGCTGTAGACGACGTGAGCTTTCGTGCGGAGCCTGGAGAGTTTCTGGTCCTGCTGGGGCCATCCGGCTGCGGCAAGTCGACAACCTTGCGCATGGTAGCGGGGCTGGAGGAGGTCGACGGTGGCCGCGTGTTGATCCAGGGCCGCGACGTCAGCCGCCTGCCGCCGGCGGAACGTCACATCTCCATGGTCTTCCAGTCCTATGCGCTTTTCCCGCATCTGAACGTCGCCGAAAACATCGTTTTTGGATTGAAGGTGCGGAAGGTGCCGAAGGCCGAGCGGGATGAGCGCCTGGCACAAGTTGCGGCGCTGGTCGGGCTCAGCGAACACCTCGATCGCAAGCCCGCGCAACTTTCCGGCGGGCAGCGCCAGCGCGTCGCGCTCGCGCGCGCCGTGGTGGCGGAACACCCCATCTGCTTGATGGATGAGCCGCTCTCCAATCTGGATGCCAAGCTGCGCAACGAGATGCGCCAGGAAATTCGGGCGCTGCAACAGCGGCTGTCGATGACCGTGCTTTACGTGACGCATGACCAAACGGAAGCCATGTCGATGGCCGATCGGGTGATGCTGTTGAACGCCGGAAAGGTCGAGCAGTTCGGGACACCCGACAGCCTTTACGACATCCCAGAGACCACCTTTACCGCGTCATTTATCGGTAGCCCGCCCATGAACCTCCTGCCTCTCCTGCCGGACGGCGGAGGGGTTCGGCTGCCGGACGGGGGCCGCCTGGAGCTCGAGCTTCCAGCGTCGGCGATCCTGGGCATCCGACCTGAAGCCCTGAAGCCGGCGCAGCCGGAGGCTGCCTTGCTTACGACGGAAGTACGAGCCGTCGAGTATCTCGGCGCGGACAGCGTCGTGGCGGCCAAGGTCGGCGACGATGAATTGGCTGTGCGTATGCCGGGGCGGGTGTCGCTCCGGCCGGGAGACCGTCTGGATCTCGCTTGCGATCCGGAGGACTTGCACTGCTTCGATGCGGTGTCGAAGCGGCGTCGCGACGATTGGCGCGCGTTGCTGGCGGACGCCGTGGCAGAGATACCGTCCAGAGGTGCATCCGATGGGCGGCGCGAGGGGCCGGCGGCATAAGGCCGTGGGTCCAGGCAACAGCGGGGCAGAATTCGGATGGGGGAGAAACCGCCGCTGCCCGCCAACATCAAGTGAGCGGAGAGGATCTGTCATGACGACTTTCAAGAATCGCCTGCTCGGCGGCCTGGCGCTGTCGACGGCGCTTGCCGTTGGCACAGCCTTGCCGGCGACCGCCGAGGTGGAGCTGACCATGTTCTACCCGATCGCCGTCGGCGGCCCGCTGACCACCGTTGTCGATGGCATGGTGGCAGACTTTGAAGAAGAACATCCTGACATCAAGATCAATGCGATCTACTCGGGCAACTACGACGATACGCGGGTGCGGGCTCTTGCGGCCCTCAACGCGGGCGAGCCGGCGCAGCTCTCCGTTCTCTTCTCTATCGACGTCTTCGAGCTTCTCGAGCAGGACGTGATCGTCTCCTTTGACGAGCTGGTGGAAACGGAGGAGGATCAGGAATGGCTGGACTCCTTCTATCCCGGACTGATGGCCAACGGCGTTGTCGATGGCGAGACCTGGGGCATTCCCTTCCAGCGCTCCACCATCGTGCTCTACTGGAACAAGGACGCCTTTGAGGAAGCCGGCCTGGATCCGGAAACGCCGCCGGCCAACTGGGACGAGATGGTCGAGATGGGCAAGGCCCTGACCAAGGAAGACGGCTCCCAGTGGGGCGTGATGGTGCCCTCCACCGGCTATGCCTACTGGATGTTCCAGGCCTTCGCCCTGCAGAACGGCGTCGAGCTGATGAACAGCGAAGGGACCGAGACCTATTTCGATGACCCTGCGGCTGTCGAGGCTCTCGAATACTGGGTGTCGCTGTCTCAGGATCATGGCGTGATGCCCAGCGGCACGATCGAGTGGGGCACCCTGCGCCAGAACTTCCTGGACGGTCAGGCCGCGATGATGTGGCATACCACTGGTAACCTGACCGCGGTGCGCAACGATGCGCCCTTCGACTTCGGTGTCTCTCTTTTGCCTGCTAACGAGCGCTACGGTTCGCCGACCGGCGGCGGCAACTTCTATATCTTCAAGGATGCGTCCGAGGAGGAGCAGAAGGCGGCCTTCACCTTCATCAAGTGGATGACCGCACCGGAGCGGGCGGCGACCTGGTCGATGGATACCGGCTACATGGGGGTCACGCCGGCAGCCTACGAAACCGACGTGCTGCAGAAGTACGCCGAAGCCTTCCCGCAAGCCGCCGTGGCTCGCGATCAGCTCGAGTACAGCGCTGCCGAGCTTTCCACCTACGAAGGCGGTCGCGTGCGTCAGGCACTGGAGAATGCGGTCCAGGCGGCTTTGACCGGTGCGGCTACCCCGGCGGAGGCACTGGCCGGCGCTCAGGCGACGGCAGAACGTCTGCTGCGTCCTTATCGGTAAAAGTGGTTGCCGTCCCGGAGCCGACGGTTCCGGGACGGCACTTCACCAATGTGATTCTACGATGCCCCGTTTGAAAAGCTCGACCCTCTACGGCTGGCTGCTTTTCGCACCGGCGGGGGTCATGCTGACCCTCTTCGCCTTCACGCCGACGGTCGCGACCTTTTGGCAAAGCTTCTTTTCCCGCGGGACGGCACGCCGTCCTTCGCGGTTCATTGGCTTCGACAACTACGAAGGCATGATCGCCGATCCGGTCTTCTGGCAGGTGGCGAAGAATTCGCTCTGGTACGCGCTCGGGACAATCCCGACGTCGATTGCCATCGCGCTGCTCATGGCGCTATGGGTCAACTCGAAGCTGCCGGCGCGCACCCTGGTGCGGATGGCCTACTTCACGCCGACGATCCTGCCGATGATCGCGGCGGCCAACATCTGGCTCTTCTTCTATTCGCCGGACATCGGCCTGCTGGACCAGATCGGCCGTGCCCTGGGGCTTGGCGGGCACAACTGGCTGGGTGATCCCTCCACCGCGCTTCTGGCGATCATCATCACGACGATCTGGAAGGAGGCGGGCTTCTTCATGATCTTCTATCTGGCCGCCCTCCAGACGATCCCGCCGGAGCTGAAGGATGCGGCGACCATCGAGGGCGCCAGCCGCTGGACCTGGTTCTGGCGCGTGGTCTTTCCCCTCCTCATGCCGACGACGCTCTTCGTGCTGGTCAACGCGATGATCAATTCGGTCAAGCTGATCGATCACCTCTTCATCCTGACGAAGGGCGGGCCCAACAACGCCTCCAAGCTGCTTCTCTACTATGTCTACGAGACGGCCTTCAGCTATTTCGATCAGCCCTACGCAGCGACCCTGACCGTTGTCATTCTCGTTACTTTGGGTCTGCTGGCGATCGTGCAGGTGCGTGGTCTCGACAAGCGGATTCACTACCGATGACGCGCAGCAACTTTTCGCTTGGCCGCCTGCTTGAGGTAGGTGCCGCGTGGCTCCTCGCGCTGCTGTGGATCGCCCCGCTGCTTTACGCTTTCTGGGCGGCTTTTCACCCGTCGGCCTATGTCACCAACTTCGATCTGCTGGCACCCCTGACGCTGGAAAACTTCAAGGTCGCCTGGAGCTTTGCGCCTTTCGACCGCTATTTCCTGAACACCTTCCTGCTGGTGACGCTGGTTCTGGCGGGACAGTTCTTTTTCTGCACGCTGGCGGGCTATGCTTTCGCGCGCTTCGAGTTCCCGGGTCGGGACCTGCTCTTTGCCTTGACCCTACTGCAGCTTTTCATCTTGCCCGAGGTGCTGATCGTCGAAAACTACCGCATCATGGCGGGGCTCGGCCTCATCGATACCATCGCAGGCATTGGTCTGCCGTATATGGCTAGTGCCTTTGGCATCTTCCTGCTGCGGCAAGCTTTCAAGCAGGTGCCGCGGGAGCTCGAAGACGCGGCGCGTGTGGAGGGCTGCGGCTTTCTCGGTGTCCTGCTGCGGGTCTACGTGCCGGTGGCCAAGCCTGTCTACCTGGCCTATGGTCTGGTGTCCGTTTCGACCCACTGGAACAACTTTCTCTGGCCGCTGGTCGTTACCAACTCGGTAGATACGCGACCTTTGACGGTTGGGCTGGCGATTTTCGGGGCGCCGGAAAGCGGTGTGAATTGGGCCGTAATCTCGGCCGCGACGCTGATGGTCATTGCACCGCTGCTGATCGCCTTCCTGCTGTTCCAGCGGCAGTTCGTCCAGTCCTTCATGACTGCCGGCATCAAGTAGACGGCCAAAATCGCGAGGCAGGAGAAAGAGATGCTAGTGGCGCAGCTTTCAGATCCCCACGTCATGTCCGCCGGCGAACGCGCCTTCGGCCGCCTCAACACAGGCGAGATGCTGGGGCGGGCCGTGAATCGCGTCCTGCAACTCGATCCGCTGCCAGACGTGGTTCTGCTGACCGGCGATTTGGCGGACGGCGGAGCCCCTGGACCCTATCAAGAGCTTCGCCGCCAGCTCGCCCCGCTACCCATGCCCGTCTATCTCATGCCGGGCAACCATGACGAGCGTGCGGCTCTTCGGGAGGCTTTTCCTGAAGCGCACTATCTGCGGCAGGATCCCGATTTTCTTCATTTCGACGTCGATCTCGGCGCGCTGCGGCTGATTGCCCTGGACAGTCTGGTACCGGGGAAGGTGCATGGTGCGCTTTGCGCAAAGCGTCTCACCTGGTTAGAGCAGCGGCTGGAGGAACAGCAGGACAAGCCGGTGGTCCTGGCGATCCACCATCCGCCTTTCACCACGGGGATCGCGCGCATGGACGACTACGGCATGCAGGCGGGTGCTGCGGAGTTCGCAGAAATCGTTTCGCGGCACCCTCGGGTGGAACGCTTGCTGTGCGGCCATCTCCACCGGCCCATCCAGGCCCGTTGGGCCGGCACCCTGGCCATGACGGCCCCCAGCACCGCGCACCAGATAACCCTCGATCTGCGGCCAGAGGCCTCGCTTACCATGCAGATGGAGCCGCCTGGCATGCTTCTGCACCAGTGGATCCAGGGGCAGGGCCTGGTCAGTCACTTGCTCCCCGTCGGCGACTTCGAGGGGCCGTTGCCTTTCGGCGGCGGGCATTAAGCACCGCATCCTGCCTTGGCTATTCGAATGAATGATGCAGTCGGCTGCGGTAGCGGTGCAGCGATTGCTTGACCTTTACTCAGTGCCTTATGACGATGGCCTGAAGAGGCAAGTAGACGGATCGCGTGCAAGGAGCGCCAATGGCCGAGGCAACCAATCAGTTCGAGACCGATCTGCCGCGTCGCGAAGCCAACTTCGCCCCGCTGTCGCCCATGTCCTACCTCATGCGCAGCGCTGCCGTTTTTCCGAATGCCACGGCCGTCCATCACGGTAGAGCCTACAGCTATCGTGAGTTCGCGGAACGTTGCCGGCGGCTCGCCTCTGCCTTCGCCAAGCGCGGCCTCGGCCTGGGCGATACCGTCGCGGTAATGGCCCCCAACGTGCCGGCCCTGCTTGAGGCGCACTACGGCGTGCCGCTGTTCGGCGGTGTCCTGAACGCGATCAACATCCGCCTGGATGCGGGTGCCATCGCCTTCATCCTGGAGCATGGGGAGGCGAAGGCGATCATTGTCGATCGCGAGTTTTCGCCGGTTATCGCCGAGGCGCTGAAGCGGATGGACCGCCAGCCGCTGGTCATCGACTACGACGACGAGATGACGGAAGCCCAAGGGGGCAGGCGCGGGCCGCGCCTGGGCGAGGTGGATTACGAGGATTTCCTCGGTGAAGGAGATCCCGCCTACGAGTGGCAGCCCCCCGCGGATGAGTGGCAGGCCCTGGCCCTGAACTACACCTCTGGCACCACAGGCGATCCTAAGGGCGTGGTCTACCATCACCGCGGCGCCTTCTTGAACGCCATGGGCAATGCCATGGTGCTGGGGCTTGAGCAGGGCAGCTCCTACCTGTGGACCCTGCCGATGTTCCATTGCAACGGCTGGACCTTTACCTGGGGCGTAACCGCGATGGCCGCGACACACGTTTGCCTCCGCAAGGTGGATCCCGCCCTGATCTATCCCCTGATCGAGGAAGCAGGGGTGACCCACATGTGTGGCGCGCCGATCGTTCTCAATCTGCTGGCCCATGCGCCTGCCGATATCCGGCGCCCACTACCACGCCCGGTCAGGGTGATGACCGGGGGTGCTGCTCCTCCCTCGACGGTCATCCTGCGCCTGGAAAAGCAGGGTTTCGAGGTGCTGCACGCCTATGGCCTGACCGAGAGCTATGGCCCTTCGACCTACTGTGCTTGGCAGCAGGATTGGGCGGAGTTGCCCCTGGAGCAGCGGGCCATCAAGATGGCGCGCCAAGGGGTAGGGTACCCGACACTTCAGGAAGCCAGCGTTCGCGACCCGGAAACGCTGGAGGCTGTGCCAGCGGACGGCGAGACGGTCGGCGAATTGATGCTGCGCGGCAATACCATCATGAAAGGCTATCTGAAGAACCCCGCAGCAACCGAAAAGGCCTTTGCCGGCGGCTGGTTCCGCACCGGTGACCTCGGCGTACTCCATCCGGACGGTTACGTAGAGATCAAGGACCGTTCGAAAGACATCATCATCTCTGGTGGCGAGAACATTTCGTCACTCGAGGTGGAGGAGGTTCTCTACCGCCACCCCAAGGTGCTTGAAGCGGCGGTGGTCGCGCAGCCCGACATGAAGTGGGGCGAAACCCCTTGCGCCTTCGTGACGCTCCAGGAGGGCGAGGAACTGACAGCAGAAGAGCTGGTGGCCTGGTGCAGTGAACACCTGGCTCGCTACAAGCTGCCGAAACGCATCATATTTGGAAGTCTGCCAAAGACGTCCACCGGCAAGATTCAGAAGTTCGTGCTGCGCGAACAGGCGAAGGAGGGGGTGTGATCCAGGCGGATCTGAGCGGTCGTGTGGCGCTGGTCACCGGCGCGTCGAGCGGTTTGGGCCGCCACTTCGCCCTGACATTGGCGCGCGCGGGGGCGAGCGTGGCCATTGCCGCGCGCCGCAGCGAGAAGCTCGAAGCCCTTTCGGAGGAGCTGTCGGTGGAGGGTGGCCGCGGCCTGCCGCTACGCATGGACGTGACGGATCGGTCAGCCATCGAAGCCGCCTTTGCGCACGCGCAGACCGAACTCGGCACTCCCACCATTATCGTCAACAACGCGGGGGTCACGATCGACGCACCGAGCCTCGAGCAGTCTGAGGCGGACTGGGATCGGGTGGTGGACACCGATCTCAAGGGGGCCTGGATGGTCGCCTGCGAGGCCGCCCGGCGCCTGATCGAGGCCGAGAAGGGCGGCAGCATCATCAATATTGCCTCCATTCTCGGCCTGCGCGGCAGCGCGCGGCTGGCGGCCTATGGCGCGGCCAAGGCAGGGCTGGTCAATTTGACCAGCACGCTCGCGGCCGAGTGGGCGCGTCACGATATCCGGGTGAACGCCCTCTGCCCCGGCTATATCGTGACCGATCTGAACCGCGACTTTCTCGAAGGTCCAGGCGGAGAAAAGCTGAAAAAGCGAGTGCCGCAGCGTCGCTTCGGCCATGTCCAGGACCTGGACGGCCCGTTGCTTCTGCTCGCCTCGGATGCCTCGCGCTGGATGACCGGGAGCGCGCTGGTGGTCGACGGCGGTCACAGCGCGGTCCTTTGACGTGCCGATGGAAGAAGAGCAGCGGACAGCACTAGCAGCCTGGATCGCCGAACAGGCTGGAGCTCAAAGCTGCAGGCTGCTGGAGGCTCGGACGCTTTCGGGCGGAGCCATACAGGAAAACTGGCTGATCAGGGTCGAGCTTCTCGACGGGGAGGGGGCGCGGCAGGAGAGCTTCGTTCTGCGCGCCGATGCGCCCTCAGGCGTGTCGGTAAGTCATGGCCGCGCCGAAGAATTTGCGCTCCTGAAGGCTGCTCAAGCGGTTGGGGTGAGGGTCCCGGAACCCTTATGGCTGTCGTCGGCAGAGGGCCCCCTTCGCCGCGCTTTCTACCTCATGTCGAAAGCCGAAGGCGTGGGGCTGGGAGCTAAGGTGGTGCGCGACGACGCGCTGGGTGGCGATCGCCACGCCTTGGCCGAGCAACTCGGCCGCCAGTTGGCGCGGATCCATTCAATCCAGCCGCCCCGCAACGATCTCTCCTTCCTCGGTACGGCCCCGCAAGATCCGGCGGCCGCTTTCGTGGAGGAGTACCAGCGACATCTTGACGATCTGGGACAGCCGCGCCCGGCGCTGGAGTGGGTGCTGCGATGGCTGAAGCGCAACGCACCGCCGCTGCCGAAGACAGTCACACTGCTGCATAACGACTTCCGCACCGGGAACTACATGGTGGATGAGGCAGGTCTCACCGCTATCCTGGATTGGGAGTTTGCAGGCTGGGGTGATCCCGAAGCCGATATTGGCTGGTTCTGCGCTGCCTGCTGGCGTTTTTCGCGCCCTGATTTGGAGGCGGGTGGCATAGCGCCACGAGAAGACTTCTATCGCGGCTACGAAGCGGAAAGCGGTCGGCGCATCGACTCAGCGCGGGTCGCCTATTGGGAAGTGGCAGCTCACTTGCGCTGGGGCGTCATTGCCCTGCAGCAGGGGCAACGCCACTGGAGCGGCGCCGAGCAATCTCTCGAACTCGCCCTGACCGGCCGTATTGCAGCCGAGCTAGAGCTGGCGGCCTTGAAGATGACCGCGCCTACTGCTGCAGAAACAGACCAGAAAAGCGCAGGTTTCTCCGCTCCTCCCGATCGTCCGGATGGAGCCGAACTGCTGGCCGAGGCGCGGCGGGTTCTTCGTGAGGAGATCCTGCCGTTGCTGCAAGGGCAGGCTCGCTACAAGGCGGCGATGGTGGCGAATGCCGTAGGGATTGCAGCGCGCGAGCTGGCCACTGTGGCTCGTCCAGATCAGGAAACCGAAGCGCAGGCTCTGGCGCGCGCTATCCGTCGAGGCGAGCATGATGGTGATGCTGAGGTGCATGCTGCCCTGCTGAAGGATGCCTGCGCCCGCACCGGCCTTGCAAATCCTGCTGCCCTTGCCGCGGGAGACAGGCAAGACTGACCGCGCTGGAGCCGCTGCCGCAGCGGTATCCTCTCTCCGCCTGGGCTCGGCCATTAAGGGAGCGTTACAAAGTTTCTCGCGACCGAGCCTGCCAGCTTTGCCTCTGCAGCGATTCTTCTCGTCTTTTCAAGATCTTAGATAAGAGCAACGGCTGTAGACAAGCCGCTGTTCTTGCAACGCGAGTTCATTTTGCTGCAGTGCAGTCCATCTCTATAACTGTATAGCGGGTCGATAGGTGCCGGCTTTCTGGGCATTCGCGATCCAGTGGCTGCGTGGTCATCGATTTCCAGCCACTTTTTGATGAGCGCTCTCGCTTCTGGCTGAGCAGGCAATCCATTGGAGTTTGGTTCATGCAGCTAACCACGACCAGCAACGACAACCTGCCGCTGCGGGTCGGTGTTTTTGACACGCTGGCGGAGGGGCTCGACTATGCTGCCCGCGGCGCGACGGGCTGCAATTTCTTCTCCGAAAGGGGGAGGCCGGCTCATTCCCTCACCTACCGGGAGATTCGCGAGAGGGCCTTGGATCTGGGCTTGCGCTTTTCGGCTTCGGGGCTGGAGCGCGGCGCGCGTGTCGCCTTGATTGCGGAGACCCGGCCGGAGTTTCTGATCACCTTCTTTGCCTGCCAGTATGCCGGCCTGATCCCCGTGCCGCTGCCACTGAGCGTAAATCTTGGTGGGCGCGAGGCCTATGTCGCGCGTCTTGCCGCGATGATGCAGCGCGGGCACGCTTCAGTTGCGGTGACCTCCGAAGAAATGCTGCCGATGCTA
The DNA here is from genome assembly GCA_029265995.1 of Rhodospirillaceae bacterium. GTDB lineage: Bacteria > Pseudomonadota > Alphaproteobacteria > Kiloniellales > DSM-21159 > Aquibaculum. The sequence goes on from JAJUFM010000058.1 coordinate 11,476, forward strand.
GAAGAGGCCGCCCGCATGGCTGGCATCGAGCGCGTCGGTAGCTACAGCGACTTTGCTGCCTTGCCCTATCAGGGAGGCGAGATTCGTCCGCTTAACAAGGACGAGCCGGCTTATATTCAGTTTTCCTCTGGCAGTACGTCGCTCCCGCGCGGCGTGATGGTTACGCAGCACTCGATCATGGCGAATGCGCGCGGCATTGGGCAACACGGGCTGCAGCTGCGCGCCGGCGATCGCGCGACCTCCTGGCTGCCCCTTTACCATGACATGGGTTTGGTCGGCTTTTGCCTAACGCCCGCCATGGCACAGGTGTCCGTAGATTATCTGGCTACCACGACCTTTGCCCGGCGCCCGCTGCTCTGGCTCCAGACACTGTCCGACCAGGGTGGCACCATCGCCTTCGCCCCGACCTTTGGCTACGAGCTGTGCCTGCGCCGGGCGGCGAAGGTGGAGCCAGGCCAGTATGACCTTTCCCGCTGGCGGGTCGCCGGTATCGGCGGCGAAATGATCCGCGCTTCGGTGCTGCAGGCCTTTGCCGATCGCTTCGCCGACTGCGGCTTCGATGGAAAGGCTTTCCTGCCGAGCTATGGCTTGGCGGAATCGACGCTCGCCATCAGCTTCAGTGCCCTCGGAGAGGGTGTCAAAGTGGATGAGGTGGATCAGGAGGCAGCTGCTCGTCGCGATCTGGCCCTCCCAGCGTCGGCCAAGAGGGCAAAGACCTTCGTTCGTTGTGGTCGTCCTATGCCGGAACATCGCATCGAAATTCGCGATGCCCGTGGAAAGCCGCTTTCGGACCGTCATATCGGCCGTGTGTTCGTTAGCGGCCCGAGCCTGATGGAGGGCTATTTCAGGGATCCCGAAGCTACCGCCACGGCCATGCCCGAGGAGGGATGGCTCGACACGGGCGACCTGGGTTATCTGGCCGAAGGCGAATTGGTGATCACCGGCCGCAGCAAGGATCTGATTATCGTCGGGGGGCGCAACATTTGGCCCCAGGACCTGGAATGGGCGGTCGAAAAGATCGAGCACGTGCGTGCCGGTGACGTGGCAGCCTTCGCGGTACCAGACCAGGACGACAGCGAGCAGGTGGTGCTCGTGGTTGAATGTCGCCTGTCAGATCCGGCGGCGCGTGCTGCCTTGCGTCGCGAGATCAGCGCCGTGGTGCAGCGCTCCGCAGGGGTTTCCTGTGAAGTCGTTCTGACCCGCCCGAACGCCTTGACCTTTACCTCCTCCGGAAAGCTCAGCCGGGCGGCTGCAAAGGCAGACTACCTGGCAGGACGGATCAGCGACCTCGACGGGACGCTGGAGGAAGGGGTTTATGCCATGGCCGTTGGAGCGGAATGACGTCGGGAAGCCTTCTTCTCCGACGGTTTGTCGCAGTGCATCTCCGAATCGCTCTTTCCCTCGGCAGTGGCTCGCTGCTCGCCACCAGCAACTGAACGCAGGTGCCAAATCAGTCGCCAGATTTCCCGCGCGTCGCGATAACGGGTGCGACCGGCTTTGTAGGTAGTGTTGTCGTCCGTCGGATGGCGGCCTTGGACTACAAGCCACGCCTCCTGCTGCGGCGATCCGCGCCAGAGCTCGAAGCGCTTGCCTCGGAAGTTGTCAGGGGCGATCTGCGCGATCATGGAGCCCTCTCGGCGCTCGCGGAGGAAGCTGATGTGATCATCCACATTGGCGGACTGGTGGCCGCAGCGCGGCGTGAGGAGTTTCATGCAGTCAATGCCGAAGCGACGGCAGCACTCGTCGCTGCTGCGCGCGCCTCTGGAACGAGCCGTTTCCTCCTTCTTTCTTCCCTGGCTGCCCGGGAGCCCACGCTTTCACCCTATGCCGCGAGCAAGCGCGCTGCCGAGCGGGCGCTCCAGGAAGGGGCTGGGGATCTGACTTACGCCATCCTCAGACCTCCGGGAGTCTATGGCCCTGGGGATCGCGCTACCCTGCCGATCTTCCAGCAGCTCGCCTCGGGCGTCGTTGCGGTGCCAGGCAAGCGAGGGGCTCGCTTTTCCCTGATTCATGTAGAGGACCTGGCGCGCGCCATCGCCGCGCTGGTCCAGCATCCGGAGGCTCCCGCGTGGGACGGCGTGCCGCTGCCGCTGGATGATGGGGAGGCGGAAGGCTACGGATGGGAGGATCTCGCGAGGATTGCCGGCGAAGGGTTGGGGCGCTCGATCCGGGTCCTGCGCATACCTCCGCACCTTTTGGCACCGATCGGCTTCGGCGGTTCGCTATGGGGCCGTCTGTCGCGACGCCCGGTCATGCTGAGCTCCGGCAAACTTCGCGAACTTTCCTGGCCCGACTGGGTTGCACGGGCACAGCCAGAGCAATTACCGCCAGAAGGCAGGCCGAGGGTGAAGTTCGCCGAGGGCTTTACGAGCACCCTCGAGTGGTATGAAAAGCAGGGGTGGCTGAAGCCACGCCGCGCTGCTGTATAAGAGGTACGATGATGAGCGACTCCCAGACGGGTAGCGGTGAGCAACCGATCTACGAGCAGGTCTATGAGCTGCTACAGCATTACAATCGTGAGGGGCGCGAGCTGCGCCCTGAAACCGATCTCAATGCCGAGCTCAACATCGACTCGGTGGCAGCCATGGATCTGATCATGGAAATCGAGGACAAGTACGACATCGACATCCCGATCAATCTCGTCGCCGACCTGCGCACTGTGCAGGATCTCGTGACGACGGTCCGCAAGCAACAGGGCGCGGCTTAATGGATATTCTTGCAAAATACGACAGCCTGGCCGAGCGGCGCGAAATCATGCTGCAGGCCGGAGACAATCCCTTTGGCTTGCGCATGGAGAAGGTGCTCTCGCCGACGGACGCGCTGGTAAACGGCAAGCGGACGCTGCTGGTCGGTACCAATAACTATCTGGGGCTGACCTTCGACCCCGACTGCATCGCTGCCGGCATCAAGGCGCTGCAGGAGCAGGGAACCGGCACCACCGGTTCGCGCATCGCCAACGGCAGCTATGCGCTGCATGAGGAGCTGGAAGAGGCCCTCGGCCGCTATCTCAAGCGCGACCACACCATCGTCTGGCCCACCGGATACCAGGCGAACCTGGGGGTCATCGCCGGACTTGCCGGTCCGGGAGATACAATCCTGCTCGATGCTGACTCCCACTCCTCGATCTATGACGGATGTCGTCTTTCCGGGGCCACTCTGATCCGTTTCCGCCACAACGATCCGGAGGATCTGGATAAGCGGCTCGCGCGGCTGCGTCGCCAGAAGGAGGCCGGGAGTCCGGACGCTCAGGGCGCCGTCCTGGTGATCGTCGAAGGCATCTATTCGATGCTCGGAGACATCGCGCCTCTGGAGGCCTTTGTTGAGGTCAAGGACCGCCACGGGGCCTTCCTGCTGGTGGATGAGGCTCATTCTCTCGGTGTGATGGGCGAAACGGGACGTGGGGTGGCGGAAGCGCAGGGTGTCGAGGCGCAGGTCGACTTCATCGCCGGCACCTTCTCCAAGTCGCTCGGGGCCATAGGTGGTTTCGGGGCTTCCAATCACCCTCACTTTGAGCGCCTGCGCTATTGCAGTCGCCCTTATATGTTCACCGCCTCAGCTTCCCCCGCCAGCATCGCCACCGTCACCGCGGCGGTCAAAAGGATCGAGGAAGAGCCGGGGCTGATCCGCAAGCTGTGGCAGAATGCTGAAGCCTTGCATGGCGGCCTGAGCGAAAAGGGCTTTGAGATAGCCTCTCCGGTGAGCCCGGTCGTGGCGGTGAGGCTTCCGGATGAAAAGACTGCCGTCGCCTTCTGGAACGCGCTTCTGCAGGCGGGGATCTATGTGAACCTGGCCGTTCCGCCCGGTACGCCAAACAACATCTGTCTCATGCGTTGCTCGGTTTCGGCAGCCCACACGTTAGAGCAGATCGAGAGGGTGGTTCAGACCTTCGTCGATGTTCGGGAAGCCCTGAAAGCAGGTGCTGCGGCCGGTAACTGAAAGTAGAAGGTGGGCATGGCAAACGACAGGAAGCAATACAAGGCGGGGTGTCACTGCGGTGCCGTGGAATTCACGGTTCGGCTGACTGACGAGTTCAACACCATCCGCCGCTGCTCCTGCTCCTACTGTCGGATGCGCGGCGCGGTGGCTGTCTCGGCGCAACTGGCCGACATCACCTTCGTCAGGGGTGAGGATAAACTCACGCTCTACCGCTTCAATACGGCAGCGGCGAAGCACTACTTTTGCAGCGTCTGCGGCATCTATACCCACCACCAGCGTCGGTCCAACCCGACCCAGTTCGGCATCAATGTTGCTTGTATCGAGGGCGTCAGTCCGTTCGACTTTCCCGAAGTACCTGTACTGGATGGCGTCAATCACCCGTCGGATTCCGGCGCAAAGCCGCAGAGACTCGGCGTCCTACGCTTCTTCCCGGAGGCCGCGGGAGAAGAGGGGGCTGAACAGGCCTGATAGATAGCTGCAGAGCAGGCCGATCAGCGGAATCCGCCCTTGCGGTAGATCCGCCAGGCAAGAAAGGGCGCGGAAAGTAGTGGATGCCGCTGCTCCCAGGCACGCGGCTCGACTCGCACGCCAGAGTGCCGCTCGATCTTCCACAGCAGGTAGCCTTGTCCCCCGGCAAAGGTAAAGGCTGCCTTCGTCAGGCGAGCCACAGAGAGAAATTTGCCGAGCAGTCTTCGCCCGCGCCACTGACGTTGAGCTCGCGCCCGATCTCGGGGACCCGGGTTTGGAAGCTCCCGCAGCAGAATGGCGCCAAGGCGGCGATAGCGGGTCTCGTAATGGGCAACCAACTCCGCTGCGCGGCTGGCTCCTTCGGCGCGTAGCTCTGTCCGATAGGTTTCGGCAAAAGCCCGAATGAAGAGATCCTGCGGACCGCCGTATGACTCCAGGAGAGGGCGGCTCTCCCGCGCCAGCGTGTTCACGGCGCGTGCAAGAAGCTTGTTCACGCGACCGGTCGTTTGTTCCCCATCGCTCCACAGCAGGCCCGTTGGCTGTGCGAAGCGAGCCCAGAAGTAGGGATGGAAGGTTCTGGCGGTTACGAGGGTTTCGAGTGCGCTGAGCGTGACTACCGCATACTTGGCCCGCACCGTTCGGCCCTCGAAAGCCGTTTCGATGTAGTAGACGTTGGGCGGCAGCAGTCGATTGCCCAGCGCAGAAAGAGGGTTTCGATGGGCTTGTCGATAGCTTTTAACGAGCAAGTAGAGATCGACCAGCCCGCCTTCATCGCTGCCGCTACGCAGGCAACTTCCGTAAAAGAGGACTGCCAGGGTGCCAGGATGACGATCGCGTGCGGCGGCTGCTATGGCATGGACAGCGTCGGAGGCCGGTGAACGCATCTCCTCCCCTACGATGTCCAAGAGTTCCAGCATCCCGGCCAGCTCAGAACCGAAGAAAGGTCAAGCTGTCATCGGCTGTAATCTCTAGCGGCCGGTCGGGGCTCGGATGGTAGAACTGTCCGTCGAGAGTAAAGGGACCTTGCAAGCGCAGGTCGATCCGATGAGCGCTGCAGCTACGATAGCCTTGCGGCAAGCTGCGCTCGCGCGGTCCGTAAAGCACCCTGCGTGCGTTCCAAAGAAGCCGCTCCGGCGGATGGGCGATTGCGGTGCAGCGCAAGGGTGCAGTTCCCTGGTTCCAGAAAGGCCGCGAGCCCACCACCAGCCGGTCGAGCGTGGTGACAAGCACCAGAAGCTCGCGCCGCATCACCTCTTCCCCCCCGTCCAACGCCGTACCGATCATCTCACCGGGAAAGGAATCGCGTTCCTTGCCGGTGGCCCAACCGAGCAGAAGACCGCCGATGGTGAAGGCGGCTGCCCAATCGGCTTCGATACCAAGCGCGTGGACCCGCTCGCGACAGATCTCTATGGCCTTGTAGATGGCGGCGGCGCCGAAGAACATGCCCCGCTGAGGCGGCGCGTCGGCCATGCCCTCCAACCGAAGGATCGGGCGTCGGCGCAGGTAGCGGCTCAGATCATCGCGCTTCGATAGCTTGTTCAACCGTCGCAGGACCTTCTCCGGCTTGCCGCGCAAGCCGACGTCGGCGGCCGTCATGTTCGTCATCCCGCGTGGCAGCAGCGCCAGCAGCGGCTGCTCTTCGCCATAGGGCCTTTCTTCGAGCAGGTGGGTCATGGTCGCCTGAGTTGTTCCGTCGCCGCCCGCAACGGCGACGATGGAGACTTCCTTGCGCGCAAACTCCTTAAGCACGTCGGAAATCTCGGCTACATCGCCGAGGCGGTGATGCAGAATGCCGGGAATGGTATCCGCTGCTGCCTGCAAGCGGGGCATGCCGCGCTTGTTCTGCTGGCTGCGCGGATTGCTGATCAAACCTATCTTGAACACGCTGTTGCCTCAGCTCCTGCGGGCCAGACCGAGTGATATGGGGGCCGCGGCTTCGGGTTTGAGTAGAAGGTGCGCGACCAGGCTGGCGAGCAAGAGGGGAGGAGCCCAGGCCGCCAGATAAGGGGGCAGGAAACCTACCTCACCCAATGCCACAGCTGCACCGTTGAGGATGAAGAAAGCGAAGCCGATGGCCAGTCCGCCAAGTGTGAGTCGCGTAAGTTCACCCGTTCGTCGCCACCCCTGGCCCAGAGCAAAAGCGAGGCAAAGAACAAGAGGAGCTGCGAAAAACTGGGCAAGGCGGGCATGGATCCAGGTAGCGTAGAGTTCCCCCGGTCGCTGACCATATCCATCGCTTTGCAGCAAATCCCAGAGATCGGTGAACGCCAGCTCGCGAGGCGGGCGGGCGACCAGATGCAGCTCCTCCACCTTTACGATCCCCGGCCAGAGATGAGTTTCCTCGAGGCTTTGGCGATAGGGCGTCGAGTGATGGCGTACGACATCGTGCAACAGCCAGCCGTCGCCTTCGCGGGTGGCGCGCGCCGCATCCAGTCGCTCTACAAGCTCTCCCTCACTGTCGCGGCGGAAGATGGTGAGGTCCAGCAGCCGGTCGTCGCGCAATCCGAAGGTGGCGACGCGAACGATGTCATTGCCGCTTCGAAGCCAGAGATAGCCGTCATCGCTGCTCAACAGGCCGGAGCTCCTAAACTCTCCAATACCCCACTCCCGTAGCTGGTCAGTGGTGCGTGGAACGACCTGGTCGCTCAACAGAACCTGACAGACGCCCAGGAAAAGGAGCAACGGCAGCAGCCCTGTAAGGAGCCGAAACTGTGAGACACCGGCCGCCCAGGTAGCCACCAGCTCCCGCTGGCGCAAAAGCTCGCCGATTGTGAGCAGGCCGGCGATCAAGGTCGCGATGGGGAAAAGCTGCGCCATCAACGAAGGCAAGCGCAGCAGGGCATAGCGACTCACCGTCTGGAAGGTCCAGTCGTCGCTGCCGAGGGCCTCGGTCAGCTCAAATGCCACCACCGCCACGGAAACGCCGATCAAGACCAGCAGGAACCGCAGGAAGAAGAGGCGAGCGAAATAGCGGTGGAGCGTTGTCACG
>JAJUFM010000172.1 GCA_029265995.1 Rhodospirillaceae bacterium
AGCGAAGGAGCTCGTCCCATCGAGCTCCACCGGCTCGAGATCCTTCGCTGTGCTCAGGACGGCGGAAAAGGGATGGGTGACGGAAAAGGAAAGGGTGACGAGCAGCCGCACGGCTCCGCCATTTCCCGGCTGACCGCCGGTTCAGCAGGTCGCTGCGGCTTGCTGCCATCACGTTCCTCCCCATTGTCCGCGCGGCGTCGCGGAAGCGCTGCCTCACGGCGTTGCGCGAGCTGGGACGCCCGCTTGTTGCTTCCGACAGGCTAAGGGCGAAAACCCAAAAGCGGCATACCCGACAGTCTCTTGCTGTCGCCCATCGGATGAAGTTTGAGCCGTCCGCTGGCTGAGGCGCACCGGCCTCAGGCGACCTCCGCCAGGTGCGCGATGCGACGGTAGTCGCTGGGCGGTATCCCGACATTGGCGATGAAGAAGCGGGTGAAGCTGGCCTGGGAGGAGAAGCCGAGGTCGAGGCCGATATCGGTCACGGGGTCCGGGCCGCTGATCAGCCGGTCGATTGCCGATTCCATACGCAAGGTGTTGAGGTACATGTTGGGCGGGATGCCCACCTGCTGCCGGAATAGCTTGTAGAAATGGGGGCGGGAAATACCGGCTCCTCGCGCGATCTTGTCCAGCACGACGCGCTCATTCACCCTTTCGCGCATCAGCTTGATCGCGTTGCGCACGCGGAAATCCCGGACCGGCGGCGCGCAGCTGGTGAAGGAAGCCCCGTCGGCAACCCATTGCCAGGATTGGTCAAAGCATTCCTGGGTCAGGCTATAGAGATACCCGCTGATGAAGTCGTCATCGGCATCTTCGAGCAGCGCAGCCGAGACCTGGAATATCAGGCGCCGGATCGTTTCCGTCACCTCTATGGGATTTCTTCCGAAGCGCAGAGAGGCGCTGGCGTGGCGGCTTGCCTGAAGGAACCAGAAGGGGGTGATGTAGAGGGTGAGGTAGAGCGAAGGCTCGTTGGGATGCGTACAGATATAGTTGTGCGGCTGCCAGGGGCTGATGGCGACGCCTTGGCCCGGAACGAGTGGATAATTTATCTCATCAATCTGGATCGCACCGGGCGGTCCCTGGACGTGGAAAATCAAATGACCTTCCCGGTGCGCGTGCAGGGTCATTGGCCGGTTGAGGTTGTAAAGCGCGACCCGCCCAAAGGACCCATGATGCACTGCGAGCGCAGTACTCATCGCCTCCACCTCTCATTTCGGCTTGTTAAGGTCCGCCAGGGCGGCAAGCCTGTCGTTCTGTAAAGTTATGCATAATAACTACGCGCTGGCTGAGAGCGAGTCCAGTCCTGCGGCGGGACTTCACAGGGCAGCCTTCAGCATTTTGAGGTAGTCTTCAGCGCCAGCCTTGCGCGGATTGGTGCGATTTGCATGATCCCTGGCCGCGAGAACGGCTGCCGTCGCAAGGTCTTCCTCCTGGACCCCCAGCTCCGACAGGCGCGGCGGCAGACCGATTTTTTCACGCAGGGTGATGACGGCGTCCGCTAGGCTTGAGGAGGGCGGAAGAGCTAGTAAATGATGGATGTCTCCGTAGCGAGCGCTCGCCGCCGGAGCGTTGAACGCGAGTACCGCTGGCAGAAGAATGGCGCAGATCGCGCCCTTATCAACCTGTCTGCCTCCGGTGCTGAGCAAAGCGTTGCTCATGGCCTGGAGTGCGCCCAGACCCTTCTGCTGCGCCAGAGAGCCGTTGAGCGCGGCTGCCATCAGTTCTCGCCTGACGTCGAGATCCCGACCGTCCGCCAACGCACGCTCGAGGTTTCGGAAGATGCGCCGAATGCCATCGGCAGCGAGGGCGTCGGCAGGAGGATTGAAGGCGGAACTGATATAGGTTTCGACACAGGTGGTCAGAGCCTCCATGCCGGCGCTCGCCGTTGCCCGACCTCCCAAGTCCAGGGTGAGCGTTGGGTCGCAGATAACTACGCGAGGTATCAGGAAGGGGCTCGTGAGCGCGGCGCACTTTCGCTCAGGCAAGCTGATGATGGCTGTGTCAGAGGCTTCTGTTCCGGTTCCGGCGCTTGTGGGAATGGCGATCAGTGGGGGCAGTAGGTTGCGGATGCGCGCGAGACCGCCTTCACAATCCAGATAGTCCTGCAGCGGCCCGGGGTGGCTGACGCGTATTGCAACGGCCTTGGCCAGGTGGATGGCCGTTGCGCCGCCCATGGCAATGATGCCATCACAGCTCTCGTCCTGATAGTTAAAGGCCGCCAGATCGCAGGCCTCTTCTGTTGCTCCCTCATCGTTCAGGGGCAAAATTTTTGGTTTAACGCCGCGCGACAGAGCGCATTCCAGACGGGCGCGAACGTCCGCGCGTCCTTCATCTCCGTCCCAGAGGATGAGCGGGCGGCGCACCGCCATATCTTCCAGTTCGGCCTCTAGGGCGTGCTCCAGGACGTGATCGGCAAAATGAATCTTGGTGACGTAGCTGATGAGCGACACCTTGCGACACACCTCCTCTGTGCGCCGCTTGCGTCGGACGAAGCCGACGCGAGCGCCCTTGTCACCTCAGAAAAAAGAAGCCGGCGGAAACGAACCGCCGGCTTCGCGAGATCGGCTTAACCCTGCCGCAGGGCGTCGCAGTCGGGCGTGTCGCGCGACGGGAGGCCGAGCTTCTCGAACTCCTCCTTCGTCATCCCCAGCTGCTGGTCCACATCATCAACCTTCGACCTGAAGGTGTTGTAGAGGTTCCCATCATCGCCCTCAACAACCTCGGTGATGAAGACCGACCCGATGGCCTGGTTGTTCTCGTCCAGTCGGATGTGGCCGTTCGGCGCATCCAGCTCGACTGCGGCCAGCGCAGCGTGGAAGTTTGCCTGGTCGTCGTCCAACTCCCCGCCGATCTCCTCCAGCGCCATCATCACTGCGGTGGCAGCGTTGTAGTAGTTGGTGGCGAAAAGGGACGGCGAAGCGAAGCGCTCGTTCTCGGGGAAGCTGTTCTGATAATCTTCCACGAAAGCTTGCCAATTTTCGTCGTCCCAGTCATCGGCGATCGGCCCCGAAGTCGGGGTGCCCACCAGGGCTTCCTTGGCGCGGCCACGTGCGGAGAGCACGGTCTGGTCGGCCATGATGGTGCCGCCGATCAGGTTGGTGTCGCCACCGGCCTGCTCATACTGGTTGAGGAAGTTGATGGCGTCCGTGCCGCCAACCCCGAGGTAGATGGCATCCACGTCGTAGGGCAGGGCCGCGATGATGGAGGCGAAGTCGCCGCTGCCCAGCGGCAGCCAGAAGCGCTCGACGATCTCGCCACCTGCGCTGCAGAAGTCGACGGCAAAGCCCATGAAGTTGGTGTAGCCGAAGGAGTAGTCGGCGGCGATGGTAGCGACGCGCGTCCAGCCCTTCTCATTGACGACATGGCTGCCGAGGCCATAACCCCACTGCAGGCCATTGGGATTGTAGCGGAAGTAGTTTGGCGCCGGCTCTACATAGGTTGTTTCCAGGGCGCCAGAGGCAGCATCGATAATGGTCTTGTTCGGAATTGTCTTGGCGTAGTCGCGCAGGGCCACGCCCTCAGAGCCCGATAGCGGACCGATAATGAAATCTACCTCTTCCTGCTCGATCAGGCGCCGGGCTTGGCGCACTGCCGTATCCGGGGTGGCGTCGGTCGGCCCGAGCACCCATTCGATCGTCTTGCCGTTGATCTCCCCGCCCACATTGTTCAGGGCCATCTGAAAACCGCGGATACCGTCATTTCCGGGTTCCGTGAACACACCTTCCTGAGGGGCCAGCAGGCCAATTTTGATCGTGTCGGCCAGCGCAGCCCCTGGTACCAGAATGGCTATTGCGGCGACCGTAGTAATTAACTGCTTCTTCATCGGCATTCCTCCCTGAACCTGCCCGCCATCAGGCGGTGCAGCAATCTGCATCCAGAGCCGGTCGTGGAGCGGAGTCCGCACCGACTGTGCATCGCGCCCCGGCGGATTTTTCTTCGCCGCTTTGGCCTACCGACGTTAGAGAATTGTCAGCCTCAGGCTGATGCCAGGAGGTGCCGCCATATATCTTTGCGTCTCTTTTTGCGTAATAGCGGTTCAATGACGCAGCCGCGTGAAGCGTCGGCGCCGGATCAACTCGTCCTCCTCGAT
>JAJUFM010000054.1 GCA_029265995.1 Rhodospirillaceae bacterium
CCTACATCGGTAGGGTAGAGCCACACCCTCGACCAGCCCCTTGCGGTTCAGATGGAGCAGGATCCAAAGTTATGGGAGGCAATCCATCCAGCTGAGGGCCCACTGGGAGGGGAAGGATTGATAAGCGAGAAAAGAAACGTGAGGGCCGGTCGGCTGCTAGTCGTAGAAGATCAGGACAGCATGGCCGAGACGATTACATCCTTTCTGACCCGCGAAGGCTTTGATGTGAAGCATGTGGATAGTCTGGCCCATGCACGCGAGTGCCTGAGCAGGGACTCGTTCGATCTCGTCATCCTAGACATCACCTTACCGGATGGTGACGGGCGACATCTTCTGCCGGTCGTGGAGCAGAAGGGCGGTACGGGAGTCGTCATCATTTCGGGTCGCGGTGCAGAGCATGATAGGATTTTTTCACTCGAAGCCGGCGCTGACGACTATCTGGTAAAGCCCTTTTCTCTACGCGAACTGGCGGCCCGGGTGCGCGGGGTATTGCGACGCATTCAGGCGCCAACCCCCGCCAGAGACAAAGAAGAATATCATTTCGGTCCCTTTCATCTGGATCGGCACCAAAGGAGCCTTACCCATCAAGACCGTGGTGAGATTCCTCTGACCACCGCTGAGTTCGAGGTCCTGCTCTGTCTGGCCTCCAACTCACCGGGTATCGCGTCTCGGGAAACCTTGACCCAGGAGGCGCTCGGCCGGCCGTGGCATCCCCTGGACCGCTCTGTCGATCAGATTATCGTTTTCTTGCGGCGTAAGCTCGAAGAGGACAACAACGGGGTGAGGATTATCACCGTTCGTGGAAGGGGCTACCTTTTGCGCGCGGGCGCCGCTGGTGAAAAGCAGCCCTTTTAGTTGTGTCCCTCCTTCGTTACAGGAACGGGGTTGCCACTCTGCCTGCGCTCTTATGGGCTCATTAGCTGAGCAAGAGCCGTAATTGCGGGCAGAGCAGCTTGCACAAGATTAGGGGTGTAGCGCTCGCTCACTGCACACCTGATGGAACTGGGAGAAAGAGGAAGCATGACCCGCATCAGCTGGTGCAACGCCGCCGCGGTTGCCGCCGCCATACTTGTTAGTTCGGGTGCGGCTTTGGCGCAGGCAGAGGAGCCAATTCGCCTGGGTGAGTTCAACAGCTACACGGGCTTTGCCGCCTTCACGCTCCCCTATCGCGACGGCTGGACCCTGGCTCTTGAAGAGATCAACGAGGCGGGTGGTGTGCTGGGAAGGCCGCTCGAGGTCATCAGCAGAGACGACGGGGCATCGCCGGCTGCCGCTATCGCTGTGGCGAACGAGTTGGTGACCAGAGAGGGCGTGGACATCCTCTTCGGTACGCTTCTCAGCAATGTAGGAGTCGCCGTTTCCGACTTTGCCCGCCAGCGCAAGGTGCTTTTTCTGGCGGCCGAGCCGCTCACCGATACGCTCGCCTGGTCTCACGGCAATGACTACACCTTTCGACTTCGCCCCGGCACCTATGTCCAGGCTGCGATGCTGGCGGAAGAGGCGGCCAAGATAGAAGACGCGGTGCGCTGGGTAACCATCGCGCCCAACTATGAATACGGTCAGGCGGCGGTCGCCGCCTTCAAGGAACTCCTGAAGGAAAAGCGGCCGGACGTGGAGTTTGTCGGCGAACAGTGGCCGGGGCAGGGCCAGATCGATGCGGGCGCTGCCGTGCAGGCCCTGGAGGCTGCCAATCCTGACGCGATCTTCAATGTAACCTTCAGCAGTGATCTGGCACGTTTCGTACGGGAAGGGGAGGTGCGCGGCCTCTTTGAAGGCCGCACCGTGGCATCGTTGCTGTCCGGCGAGCCCGAGTGGATCGATCCCCTTGGGGCCGAAGCGCCGGAAGGCTGGATCGTGACCGGCTACCCCTGGTATGCGATCGACACGCCAGAGCACGACAGCTTTCTGAAGAAGTATCAGGAGCGCTTTGACGACTACCCCCGTCTGGGGTCTTTGGTCGGCTATATCGCCCTTCACTCCATCGCTCTTGCCATGGAAGAGGCGGGAACTACGGAGGTAGAGGCAGTGATCGAGAGCCTCAGAGGCCTCACGGTGGAGTCCCCCATCGGTCCCGTGACCTATCGCGAAATCGATCAGCAGAGCGACATGGGGGCTTTTGTCGGGCGGCTAACTGTCCAGGAGGGAATGCCGCGGATGGTCGATTGGCGCTTCGCTCCGGGCAGTGAGTATCTGCCGGACGACGAAAGGGTGCGGGAACTTCAGGGCAGCGACTGATGCGGGTCTATCTCGCCTGACCGATCCATGGATCTCCTGCTACAGCAGCTTCTGACTGGTGTCGCCAGCGCCTCCGGGCTTTTCCTGGTGGCGAGCGGCTTGACGATCATCTTTGGCGTCACGCGCATCGTGAACTTTGCGCATGGCAGCCTCTACATGCTGGGCGCCTATCTCGCGGTCAGCCTGATCGACCTCTTTGGTGGGGGCCATCTGGGCTTCTGGGGCGGGGTGATCCTGGCGATGCTGGCCGTCGGTCTGATTGGCGCGCTCTTTGAGATCACGGTCCTGCGGCGAATCTACCAGGCGCCCGAGCTCTTTCAGTTACTCGCGACCTTTGGGTTGGTGCTTGTGGTGCAGGACGTCACGCTGCTGATCTGGGGGCCTCAGGATCTGCTTGGGCCACGGGCGCCTGGTCTCACCGGCGCCACCCAGATCTTTGGCCTGAGGGTGCCCGTCTACGATCTTTTCCTCATCGCCTTCGCGCCCCTCGTGCTGCTTGTGCTCTGGCTGCTCTTCAACCGCACCCGCTGGGGAATTCTGATCCGCGCAGCGACCCAGGATCAGCAGATGGTGACGGCCCTGGGCGTCAATCAGAAGTGGCTATTCACCGGCGTCTTCTTTCTCGGCGCGGCCTTGGCCGGGCTCGGGGGAGCTATCCAGCTTCCCAAGGGCGATGCAAATCTGCACATGGACCTGCAGCTCATAGCGGCAGTCTTTGTCGTGGTGGTGGTTGGCGGCATGGGGTCAATTCTTGGGGCTTATCTGGCTGCGCTGCTGATTTCCCTTATCCGCGTCCTGCTGATCACCAACGCTCAGCTAACCTTTGGCGGCATCGCAGCCTGGCAAATGGAACTGGTGTCCATGTTCCTGGTGATGGCGCTGGTGCTCATCGCCCGTCCCTGGGGCCTGCTCGGCCGACGAGAGGTGGCAAGCGACCAGCGGAGCGGCACACCGGAACCTCGACTGCGGCCGGCTGATGCTACGCTGCGCATTGCTGGAGGCCTGCTGCTGGTGGTCTTGCTCGGCTTGCCCTGGATTGTCGGATCCTACTTTCTCTCGGTTGCGACCGAAGCGCTGATTTTCGTGCTCTTCGCGGCATCGCTGCAGTTCCTTATGGGGGTTGGGGGGATCATATCCTTCGGCCATGCTGCCTATTTCGGCCTGGGTGCCTACGGCGTGGGTCTCGCAGTGCGCCATTGGGGCATGTCGATGGAAGTGGCCCTGCTGGCGGCGCCGCTTCTGGCCGGCGTCGGAGCGCTGGTCTTCGGCTGGTTCTGCGTGCGCCTGTCTGGTGTCTATCTTGCGATGCTGACCCTGGCCTTTGCGCAGATCGCCTGGTCCATCGCCTTCCAGTGGATTGACCTGACAGGCGGCGACAACGGCATCATCGGCATCTGGCCACCAGACTGGGCGTCCTCTGTCACCAACTTCTATTACCTGGCCGGTGCAATTTGCGTCATCGGTCTGCTGTGCCTGCGGCACCTTGCTTTCTCGCCCTTCGGCTACACTCTACGCGCTGGTCGCGATTCGCCGCTCCGGGCGGATGCGCTGGGCATCGATGTTAGACAGCACCGCTGGTTCGCCTTTGTCCTGGCGGGTGTCTTTGCCGGCATTGCAGGAGGGCTCTTCGCCTATCTGAAGGGCAGCGTTTCGCCGGAAACCCTGTCGATCTCGCTTTCAATCGACGCTTTGGTCATGGTCCTCCTCGGCGGCGTGCAGACGCTGACCGGCCCGATCTTCGGCGGTGCCCTCTATTCCGTATTGAAGAACGAGTTGATCAGCCTGACCAACTACTGGCGCTCCATTCTCGGCCTGATCATCGTCCTTCTTGTCGTGCTCTTCCCGCAAGGCCTCGCTGGCGCCGCTGAAAGCCTGCGCGGGCGCCTGGGGACGAGCCGATGAGCCGCGTCCTGGAGGTGCGTGGTCTCGCCAAGGCCTTCGGCGGCGTGCGCGCAGTCCGCGGGGTTGATCTCGATCTGCAAGCGGGGGAAATGCTGGCCTTGATCGGACCCAATGGGGCAGGGAAGTCGACCTGTTTCAACCTCATCAACGGCCAACTGCAGCCCGATAATGGCTCGGTCCGCTTCCTTGGCCGCGACGTGGTCGGCCTGCCGCCCAGGCGGATCTGGCGGCTGGGAGTAGGGCGCACCTTTCAGGTCGCAGCGACCTTTGCCTCCATGTCGGCGCGCGAGAATGTGCAGATGGCCTTTCTCTCCCATCACCGCCGCCTGCGGCGCCTGGTCGGCTATGCCGGAGATGCCTACAAGCAGGAGGCTTGCGACCTCCTAGAGCGGGTGGAGATGCGGGCGCTGGCCGATCGCGCCGCGGGTGTACTTGCCTACGGAGATGTCAAGCGCCTGGAGCTTGCTATGGCGCTGGCTCACGGGCCACGGCTGCTGCTGATGGATGAGCCGACCGCGGGCATGGCGCCTCAGGAGCGCCGCAGCCTCATGACCCTGACCAGCGAGATCGTTCGCAAGGAAGGGATAGCGGTCCTCTTCACCGAACATGACATGGATGCGGTCTTTTCCCACGCTGACCGCATTGCCGTGCTCGACCGTGGCGAAAAGATTGCAGATGGTCGCCCTGAAGAGGTGCGTCGCGATTCCCGAGTGCAGGCGAGCTACCTTGGCTCCTTCGGAGCGCAGTCGTGAGCGCGATGCTGGAGGTCGAGGCGCTGGACGCCTTCTATGGCCGTGCGCAGGTGCTCTATGGCCTCGAGCTCCGGGTCCAAAAGGGAGAAGTGGTGGCCTTGGTCGGACGCAACGGGGCCGGCAAGTCCACCACCATGAAGGCAGTGATGGGCCTGCTGGCTAGGGTGCAGGGACGACGGTTTTTCGCCGGCCAGGATATTAGCAAGTGGTCGCCCCACAGTATCGCCCGCGCCGGGCTCGGCTATGTGCCGGAGGAAAGGCGGATCTTCACGGAATTGACGGTGGAGGAGAACCTTGAGGTCGGGCGCCAGCCACAGCGCGCGGGGGCGCCCTGCTGGACACCCGAGCGGCTCTTCGAACTTTTCCCGAACCTGGCGGAGCTGCGACGCCGGCCCGGCGGCCAGATGTCGGGTGGCGAGCAGCAGATGCTCAGCATTGCTCGCACCCTGATGGGTAACCCCAGCACCATCCTCCTGGACGAGCCCTCAGAGGGTCTTGCGCCGGTTATCGTCGAGCAGATGGCCCAGACCATCAACGCCTTGAAGGACGAGGGGCTGACCGTGCTTCTCAGTGAGCAGAACCTGGGCTTCGCCGCTGCCCTGGCAGACCGTGCCTATGTCATTGAGAGCGGCCATATCCGATTTGACGGCAGCATGCAAAGCTTGCTCGAGGACGAAGATCTGCGCCAGCAGCATCTCAGCTTGTAGAGCGGCCGACATTACAAGGCGTCTAGCAAACGACCCTGGCTCCCGCTCAGGGCGCTAAGAAGATTCTTCCTGCGCCCCATTTTCTGAAAGCTGCCTTGCCTCTTCGAGAGAGGCGCCTACCGGCGTCTGCTCATGCTCCTCATACAGTCGCTCGAGTTGTTCACGCCGATCGCGCGCCAGTTCGCGGAAGAGCATCCACACCATGGCGTAAAGGACCAGCACGAAGGGCAAAGCAGCGAGAATGGCCGCCGCCTGAAGGGCTTCAAGTCCGCCGGTGGCGATCAAGGTGAGACAGATACCTGCGATCATCGTCCCCCACACCAGTCGCTTGAGGAGCGGCGGGTTCGTGCTGCCGTAGTCGGTGAGTTGGGCGACGATGTAGGAGGCGGAGTCAGCAGAGGTGATCAAAAAGATGAAGATCAGCGCCATGCTGAGGAGCGAAAGCAGCGTGGTCGCCGGGAAGAGTTCCAGGAAGCGGAAGAGGGAGAAGGTGATGTTCTCCTGGACCACTTGCGCAATCCCAGCATTCTCCGCCAGATCGAAACTCAAGGCCGCGCCTCCGAAGATTCCGTGCCAAACGCAAGCGAGCAGGGGCGGGACCATGAGAACGCCGATCACGAACTCCCGGATGGTGCGGCCATAGGAGACACGGGCGACGAAGGTGCCGACAAAGGGTGACCAGGCGATCACCCAGGCCCAGTAGAAGATCGTCCAGCTGCTTGCCCAGGTGGAATCGCTGTGCGGGTTGGCTTGCAGGCTCATATACACGAAGTTCTGGAAGTAAGCTCCCATTCCTTCGATAAAACTTCGGAGGATCTGAAGGCTAGGTCCGAAGATCACGACGAAGATCACGAGGCCCATGGCGATGGTCAGGTTCGTCGTCGAGAGGATCCGAATCCCCTGCTCCAGACCGGTGGAAGCCGAAATCATGTAGGCAACGACCATGATGGCCAGGATGACGGCCTGCCAAAGAAAGCTCTCAGGGATGCCGTAGAGGTAGTTCAGCCCGCCATTGACCTGTAGCACGCCCAGCCCGAGCGAGGTGGCAACGCCGACGACCGTGGCGATTACCGCGAAGATGTCGAGTGCTGTAGCTATTTGCCGGCGACCGGCGACCTTTTCGAGCGCCGGCTCCATAACCGCCGAGACCAGGCCTGGCTTCCCCTTGCGGAACTGGAAGAAGCCCATGATCAGGCCAACGATGCAGAAGGCGGACCACTGGCTGACGCCCCAGTTAAAGAAGCTGTACTGCAAGGCAAGCCGTGCTGCTTCCACCGTTTCCGGCTCGGCCAGGCCATAGGGCGGTTCTGAAAAGTGGCTCATCGGCTCGGCCACGCCGTAGAAGACCAGGCCGATCCCGAAGCCGGCAGCAAGCAGCATGGCAACCCAGGAGTAATAGCTGAACTCGGGTTCGCTGTCCGGCGGCCCCAGCTTGGTGTCGCCGTATTTCGAGAAGGCCAGGAACAGAAGCACGACCACGAACCCGAAAACCGAGACGAGAAAGAACCACCCGAAGGTAAGTGTCGCCCAGTCCAGCCCCGCCGTGGCCGCCTCTCCGAAAGCCTCTGGAAAGGTTGCGCCGACCACCACGAAAAGCGCGATGATTAGGAAGGAAATGATGAAGACAGGCTGACGCAGTAGATCTGACACTCGCGGACTCCCCTGCCGGTGAGGCGCCTTTTCGTGGAGAACAGAACAGCGTTCTCATGAAGAGCCTCACACTGTCCGCTAGAAGAACGCGTGAAATCAGCTAAGGTTCAGCTCGAGCGTCAGGCTCGCGGCCGGCTGCAGGCGGACTGCCTCCGAGGGCGGGGAGCGCTTCTGAAGTTCAGGCCGTCCGCACCCGCTCCAGGAAGTTGGAGAACTGCTCCCTCAATCTCTCGCTCTGGGTGCTGATGCCCTCTGCCAGGGAGAGCATGTCGTTGGCCATCCTGTGGGTTTCATCGACAGCTCCTCGCACTTCGCCCATGCCGTCACTGACCTGCCGCGTGGCAGCGGCGGCTTCCTGAGCCGAGCGCGATATTTCTCCGGTCGCCGCGGATTGCTCCTCGGCGGCTGACGCGATGGTCGTGATGGACTCGTTTACGCGAGAGATGAAGTTCTCGATCGTTCCGGTGCCCTGGACAACCTCGTCAGTGTCCACTTCCATGGCCTTGATCTGGCGATCGATCTCCTGAGTGGCGTCGGCCGTCTGCTTGGCAAGGTCCTTCACCTCCGAAGCGACGATGTTGAAGCCTCGACCGGCGTCACCCGCGCGGGCTGCTTCGATCGCGGCGTTGAGGGCGAGAAGGTTCGTCTTTTCGGCAATGTCGGTGATCAACTGGCGGACCCGATCGATCCTGGCGGCGCTTTCCGACAGGCTGGCAACCCGGCTGCTGGTTTCGCGCGCCTTTTCGACCGCTTCCTCGCTCAGCATCTTCGACTGCTCGATCTGCTGATTGATCTCCTGGATCGAGGCGGCCAGTTGCTCGCTTGAGGAGGCGACCGTTTGCACATTGTGTGTGGCTTGCTCTGACGACTGGTTCACGTAGTCGCTCTGCCGGCTTACATTCTCGGCGGTGGTTTGCAGCACGTTCGCAGCGCCGTTAACGGACTGCGAGATTTCGAGGTTGTGGTTGAGGGCGTCTGAAATGCTTGCGTCAAAGTCGCGCGCGACCTGTTCGATGATCCTTGCGCGTTCTGCCTCCCGTTCCTGCTCCTTGAGGCGCTCGGCGTTGGCAGTCTGCGCCTTCAGCCCTTCCAGCCGAAGCTGCTCCAGTGCTGCCGCGATCTGGCCGATTTCGTCCTTCTGAGTCGTGAGAGAGACTTTCTTGTCGAGGTTGCCACGGGAGATTTCCTGGATGGTGTCTACGAGACCCCCGACAGGGCGAACCAGACGCGACCTCATCATGAGAAAGCCCTGAATGATCAGGAGGATGGAAAGAAGCGCTACCAGCACCCCGACAAGGAGGACGGTCGAAGCGCGTCTGTCGCTGGTTTCGGCAATCTCTGCCACCACACCCGCGGTAACTCGTTCCAGCGCCTGCAGGGATGCCAGTGCTGCGACAGCCAGATCATTCCATTCCTCGAAGCTGTAGGCGTCGGGGCTCACCCGCCCGTCGATGATGTCGGAAAGGGTTGCGACATAGCTTTGATGGAAAATCTCCTCCGCCTCCTGCAGGGCAGGAGCTAACTCCGGGAAAGCCACCGAGGCTCGGGCGAGATCGTTCATGCGCGCCCATAGGCTTTCGATCTGCGCCTGCGCTTGGACGATGTTGTCGAGATCGAGCCCATAAAGCGTGCGCATGGTCGCAAGCCGGACCGCAATCTGCATGTGCTGGCTAGAAGCCAGCTGTTCGATCATGCCCACGTGCTGTCGCACGCCGGTCTGCTGGGCGACCAGAGGATCGAGAGCACGCAAGCTGTTCTCGAGACGGGTGGTGAGGGTGATGGCAGGCCGTTGCGGAGCGGCGAAGGCTTCCTCAACTCCACCGATCAGTCCTGCGGTAATGGAAGCCTGTTCTTCCAGATCCTGTCGCACGGCCTCGCGCTGCGATTGGAAAGTCGTGAAGGCCGTGTCCAGCTCTTCGAAGAGAGGGCCGAAACGCTCGTCCTCAAGGAGAACGTGGCGTTGCAGCTCTTCCTGAAGTTCCGCGAAAGTCGCCTCAGCCTGCACTTGCAGGGCATCGGCTTCCTCTAGAAAGTCGTCTCTTTCCATCCGCGGCAGGCTGGCGGCCAGTGTCAGGGCCACCTCCTGGCGCAGGAGCGTACCAGCCATCTCGTCTGCCATCTCTGCAGCGCGATAAACCTGCCCGACGTAAGAGGCGGTTCTCTTGTTTTCGACTGCTTGCCAAAGGTTGAACGACAGGATGCCGATGACGATCAGGGAGATGATCGAGATCTGAGCGAGCACAAGCGTGACGATGCGAAAGCGCGCAAGCATTGGACGGTTCCCGGTTCTTCTATGCCGGAGAACCGTAGGAACTTATGCTTAATCAATCATGAAGGGTTTCGCTTTGGCAGTGCTCGCCTTTGAGTGCGCGACCATTTAGGCGCTGGCAGTGCTTCAGGCACGCTCCGCCAGGGGCAGGTTCACCAGCAGGTTCTGCGGTTTGAGCCGCAGATGACCGCTCTCGGTCATGCATAGGCCCATGTAGATCGGGCGACCGGCAATGCTGCTCGCCATCAGGCTGGTATCCTTGAATTCCAGGCGGAAGAGGGAGAGCAGGCGGCGCAGGCGCTCCTCTTCTACCTCCACGTCCTGGTAAAGGTCGTTCAGAAGGCGTGTGGATTCGCTGTCCAGTCCCAGATGCCAGACCCAGCGCTCGTCCCGGATGCTCTGCACCGGCTGGATCGACACCTCCGCCGACAGGAAATGCAGAACCCAGGCTTCGAGAACCCGGCAGAGGGCGTCGAGTCCTGGGGATGAAAAGTTGATGTTCAGCACAAGGTCGTAGCGGCTGTCACGCTGCCAGTAGATATCGGCGTTCTCTGGCAGCATGACATCGAGATCCACCGAACGCAGCGGCGTCTGGGACTCCGCCACCAGACGACCCAATGAGCCGAAGCCGCCCGTGGAAGCGTACATGTCCACGGTCTCAGCATCCGCCAGCATGATCGACTCCTGTTCGATCATGACTCGCTGTTCGCGAAACAGCAGTTCACCCGCCCGAACCTGAAAGGGATCCTCTGCGCCATCTAGGATGCCGCGGGTGATGACGTGGGCCAGTTGGTCCAGGAAGAGTGGTGGAACCGGGAGGTCTCCGCGCGCGGGATCGGGGGGATTCAGAAAGTAGTTCAGGTAAGCGGCTTCCAGCGAGCCGGCAGCAACCAGCCGATCACGGAAGGCGAGCCAGACCTGCCAGTTGTCTCGGCCGTCGCGGTCCGCGAGCCGCGCCAGGCGATCCTTGCCGACGCGCTCGCGCGGATTGGCCAGCAGAGAAGCATGCAGGGCCCGTTCTTCGTCGCAGGCTTCCTCCGGCGGCAGCATCTCCGGTCGGCGCAGATAGGCGCGCAGGAAGTCGTCGCTCGGCACCAGCTGCCCATCGGCATCACGAGCCGCGAGGTGGTAGCCACTATCCTGCCAGAAGTCGCGCATGCTTCACTCCTTAACCCTTCAGCGCTGCTGCTTTTCCCACTGGGGATGAATCCACACTGGGGCATCACTCGGTGGGAGCGGCTGCCTTCCGCGGATGGTGTCGGCCAGCTTCTCTGCGAGCATGATTGTGGGCGCGTTCAGGTTGCCGCTGACGATATCCGGCATGATCGAGGCATCGACAACCCGCAAACGCTCAAGACCATGCACGCGTGCCGCCTCGTCCACAACGGCCATGCTGTCGCTCTCGGGGCCCATGCGGCAGCTGCTGCATGGATGATAGGCGCTTTCTGCTTTTTGCCGGATAAAAGCATCGATTTCTGCATCCGACTGCACCTGGGGGCCCGGCGCGAGTTCTGGTCCGCGGTAGGAATCGAAGGCCTTTTGCGAAAAGATCTCGCGGGTCAGGCGAATGGCTTCTCGCATCTCTTGCCGATCGTTCTCCGTGCCCATGTAGTTGAAGAGGATAGCCGGCGCCTTGCGCGGATCATTGGAGCGGATGCGTACGAAGCCGCGGGAAGTCGGACGCATGGGACCCACATGCGCCTGGAAGCCGTGACCCTTCACGGGGTTGCTACCGTCGTAGTTCACCGCGATCGGCAGGAAGTGGTACTGCAGGTTCGGGTGTTCAATGCCCGCCCGACTCCTGATGAAGCCCCCTGCCTCGAAGTGGCTGGTCGCTCCCGGACCCTGCTTGAAGAGCAGCCACTGCAGGCCGATCCAGGGCTTGTTCCATGGCTGCGTCGCCGGGTAGATGCTGACAGGCTGGGAGGCCGCGTGCTGTACATAGACCTCCAGGTGGTCCTGGAGGTTCTCCCCTACGCCCGGGAGGTCGTGAAACACCTCAATGCCAACTTCGCGCAGTCGGTCCGCAGGGCCGACACCCGATAGTTGCAGAAGTTGGGGAGAATTGATGGCGCCAGCGCTGATGATCACCTCGCGGCTGCAGTGCAGGATCTCGCTGTTGCTTCCCCGCGCCACCTCCACGCCGACCGCGCGGCGCCCTTCGAAGATTACCCTCAGCGTAAGAACGCCGCTCTGCACGGTGACGTTGGGCCGCTCCATGGCAGGGTAAAGATAAGCCTTGGCGGCTGACCAGCGCTGGCCACGATGGGTCGTCATATCCATACGACCCACGCCTTCCTGCTGGTAGCCGTTCATGTCTTCGGTGACGGGATAGCCCGCCTGGCGGCCTGCCTCGATCCAGGCTTGGAAGAGCGGATTGGCCATCTTGCCCGCCGATACGTGCAGTGGGCCTTCTCCACCTCGGTACTCATCTGGCCCGAGTTCGTGATTTTGTGCACGACGGAAATAGGGTAGGCAATGAGCATAGCTCCAGCCGCGCAGGCCCGCTTGACCCCAGCGGTCGTAGTCGCGCGCGTGGCCGCGCACATAAGCCATGCCATTGATTGAAGAGGAGCCGCCAAGCACGCGGCCGCGCGGGCAATAGATGGAGCGGCCGTCCATGTGCGGCTCGGGCTCACTCTGATAGAACCAGTTAAACTTGTCGTCCGCCAGCGGATAGGAGAGCGCTGCCGGCATGTGGATGTAGATCGAGCGATCCTTGGGTCCCGCCTCGAGGACGAGGACACGCACGTCGGGATCTTCGGAAAGGCGATTTGCCAGGACACAACCCGCCGAGCCGGCGCCCACGATGATGTAATCGTACTCCTGCTTGGACATCAGTAAGGAGACTCCACCTCGCCCAATTCGACGTAGACGGATTTGAGCTGCGAGTAGTGTTCGATCGCTGCCTTGCCGTTTTCCCGCCCAATTCCGGAAAGCTTCATGCCGCCGAACGGCATCTCGATCGGCGTAATGTTATAGTTGTTGATCCAACAGGTGCCGGCTTGAAGCTTGCCGATCACCCGGTGGCCGCGGGAGAGGTCCTGCGTGAAAACGCCGGCCGACAGTCCGAAGGGAGTGTCGTTTGCGCGGGCGATAACTTCCTCTTCATCGTCGAACTCGAGGAGGGTCATCACCGGTCCGAAGATCTCCTCGCGCACGATAGTCATCTCGTCGGTACAGGAGGTGAAGACAGTAGGTTCGACGAAGGCGCCTTGCGCCAAGGCGCCGCTGCTGACCCTCCCGCCGCCAATAGCGACCTCTGCGCCTTCCGCCTTCCCCTTCTTGATGTAGCCCATGACCTTGTTCAGATGATCCTCGCTGATGAGGGCGCCGATCTGGGTCTCGGGATCCAGCGGATCGCCGATCTTGAGCCTCCGGGCGCGTTCGACCAGGCGCTCCAGGAAGGCGTCACGCAGGTGGCGGTGCACAAACACGCGCGTGCCGTTCGAACAGACTTCACCCGCCGAGTAGAAGTTGCCGAGCATCGCGCCAGAGATTGCGTTCTCCAGGTGCGCGTCCTCAAAAACGATCAGAGGAGACTTGCCGCCGAGTTCCAGCGTGACGTGCTTCAGACTCGCCGCGGCATCGGTCATCACCTTGATACCGGTGCCCACCTCGCCTGTAAGGGAAACCTTGGCGATCTGCGGGTGGCGGGTCAGCAGCTGGCCTGTTTCAGCAAAGCCCTGCACCACGTTGAAAACGCCCGGCGGCAGCCCGGCTTCGGCAAAGATTTCAGCCAGCTTCATGGCCGTCAGCGGGGTCAACTCCGCAGGCTTGAAGATCATGGCGTTGCCGCAGGCGAGGGCCGGGGCGGATTTCCAGCAAGCGATCTGCATGGGGTAGTTCCAGGCACCGATGCCAGCGCAGATGCCCAGCGGCTCGCGCCGGGTGTAGACGAAGGCGCTGCCGAGATCGATGTGCTCGCCGCTCAAGCTGGCCGCCAGGCCGCCGAAGTACTCCAGACAATCCGCACCCGAGATTATGTCGACGGCCTCGGTTTCCTGGATCGGCTTGCCGGTGTCCAGGCTTTCCAGGCGGGCCAGTTCACTGTTGCGGGCACGCAGGAGCTCGGCCGCCTTCACCAGGATGCGGCCCCGTTCCGCGCCGGTCATCGCCGACCAGACAGCCAAGCCCTGTTGGGCAGCATCCACTGCGACATTCACCGCCTGTTCATCTGCAACCCGAACCCGCTGCAGACTCTCCCCTGTGGCGGGATTATGGGTCTCGAAGGAGTCGCCAGTTGTGGCGTAAGACCTGCCGCCGATCCAGGCTTCCAGTACGGCTGAGTTATTCATGGCTTGTCTCGCTGTTGAAGTCAGGCGGCAGAACAGCTTGTCCGTTGCCGCTCCATGACGTTGTCAATGAATGCCAGGCACAGCGTCTGCGCCTGGTCTGCATTCGAAGGCTCTCGCGAAAGCGCCGCGCGCAGCCAAAGCCCATCGATAAGAGCCGCAAGTGCGATGGCCTGCTCTTCAGCCTGCTCAGCGGGCAATACCTGCTTGAAGGCGTGGCGCAAGTTGGCAAGGAGGCGCTTTTCATAAATGTTCTGTACGCGTTTCAGCTTCGGCGCGTGGGTGACCTGGCCCCAGAAGGCGAGCCAGACCCGCGCAATGCGGGGCTCGAACTGCTCTGGGGCGAGCAGTCCAGCAACCACCGCTGCCAAACGATCCCGCGGCGTAACCGCTTGGCGCAACTTCTCGACAATAGCTGCACTTAGATCGCTCGCTAAGCTGCGCAGCGTCGCTTCGAGAAGCCCGTCCTTGTCCTTGAAGTAGTGGGCGACCAGACCCGTGGAAACCCCGGCATGGCGGCTGATCGACTGCAAGGTTGTTGCGGAGAAACCTACATCATGGATCGAGTCGATGGTGGCCGAGATCAACTGTCGGCGCCGCATATCACCCACCCGTACCCTCGCCATGGCCGCTCCCTCGCCGCACGCTCCTTAACAGGCTCGGATGCTATTCCAGCCCCTGCCACCGGACCCTAGATCATTCTTTATTGATTGTTCAATCAAAAACGTTTTTCATGAGACAGCCATGCAAAAGAGGGCATGGCATCAAAAGCTGAACTGGAGGCTCGACCGATGCACCGACGTGGAATCCTGTTTGCTTCGCTGGTGACAGCGATTGCTTTGAGCGCCCCTACGGCGCAGGCCAGCGATCCCGATAGCTGTCGTATCGTCCGCTTCTCCGACGTGGGCTGGACCGACATCACCAGCACCACCGCGCTTGCGTCGGTGGTTATAGAGGGGCTGGGTTATACGCCGCGGGTACAGGTTCTCTCAGTGCCGGTCACCTATACCTCCCTTAAAAACAAGGACATCGACGTCTTCCTTGGCAACTGGATGCCGACGATGGAGGGGGACATCGCTCCCTATCGAGAGGACGGTTCGGTCGAAACCGTACGGGCGAACCTGGAGGGTGCGAAGTACACGCTCGCCACGCTTGCACCTACCGCCGAGGCCGGGTTGGACGACTTCTCGACGATTGCCGACTTCAGTGACGAGCTGGATGGGCAGATCTACGGAATCGAACCGGGCAACGACGGCAATCGGGTGATTCTCGAAATGATCGAGGCGGATGCCTTCGGCCTCGGCGACTTCGATCTTGTGGAGTCCAGTGAGCAGGGCATGCTGGCTCAGGTACGTCGCTCGGCGCGCCGAGATCAGCCCATCGTCTTCCTCGCGTGGGAGCCGCATCCCATGAACGCGAACTTCGACATCGTCTACCTGAACGGCGGGGATGAGTGGTTCGGCCCAAATTATGGTGGCGCCACGGTCTATACGAACGTGCGGCAGGGCTATTTAGAAGAGTGCCCCAATGTCGGCACCTTCCTCTCCAATCTCAGCTTCACGCTGGAGATGGAAAACGAGATCATGTCCGCGATCCTCGATGAAGGCGTGGTTCCAGAACAGGCAGCACAGCAGTGGCTGGCTGAGCACCCAGAGGTTCTGGACTCCTGGCTGGCTGAAGTTACGACCTTTGAAGGTGAGGAAGGCCTCGCCGCCGTGCGCGCCCACCTCGGGCTGTAGCTCCAGGGCGGCAGCCGGATCATGGAAAGCTGGATTGCGGATAACAAGATCCCGCTGGGTCACTGGATCAGCGACTTTGTGGATCTGCTAAACGACGAGGCGGATTGGCTTTTCCAGCTCATTTCGGACGGACTGGGCTTTCTGATCGAAGGCCTGATCGACGTGATGACCTGGTTTCCGCCTCTTGCGCTCATCGCAGTTTTCGCCGTGATTGCCTGGCTGCTGCAGCGCTCCTGGAAGCTTGTGGTGCTGCTGGTGGCGTTGTTGTTGCTGGTGGTTAACCTCGGGTATTGGCAGGCGACGGTCGAAACCCTGGCCCTGGTCCTCTTCGCCACCTTCTTTTGCATGTTGATCGGTGTGCCGCTTGGTATTGCGGCGGCGCACCGTCCGTGGCTCTACACGGCCATCCGGCCGGTGCTGGATTTGATGCAGACGATCCCGACCTTCGTCTACCTGATCCCGACGCTGATACTCTTTGGGTTGGGAGTTGTGCCGGGGCTGATCTCCACGATCATCTTCGCGTTGCCTGCGCCGGTGCGGCTCACCCAGCTGGGAATTGCCTCGGTCCCGCGCCAGCTGGTGGAAGCTGGTGAAGCCTTCGGTGCCAGCCGCTCCCAGCTTTTGTGGAAGGTCGAGCTTCCGCACGCGCTGCCAACCATCATGGCAGGCCTGACCCAGTGCATCATGTTGAGTCTTTCGATGGTGGTGATCGCCGCCCTGGTCGGCGCGGCCGGGCTGGGTCAGCCGGTGGTGAGGGCACTGAACACGGTCAACATCGCCATGGGCTTCGAGGCCGGTCTGGCGATCGTCATCCTCGCCATCCTACTCGATCGCGTGTGCAAGCAGCGCCGGACCAACTGAGAAGGGCCAAGGGAGCCATGGCCAACTTCCCGGCAATCGAATTCCGCAAGGTGGACGTCATCTTTGGAAAGGCGCCCGCTAGCGCCTTGCCACTGCTGGACGCCGGCCGTGATCGTGAGGAAATACGGGCGCAGACTGACGCCGTCGTCGGCGTGGCAGGGGCCAGCCTGGAAGTCCCGCGCGGAGAAATTTGCGTCCTCATGGGGCTATCGGGATCTGGGAAGTCGACGCTGCTGCGTGCGGTAAACCGTCTCAACACTATCACGCGCGGTGAGGTTCTGGTGGCCCATGAGGGGCAGCAGGTCGACGTGGCACGTTGCAGCCGTGCGATGTTGCGGCGTCTGCGCAGCCATCGTATTGCGATGGTGTTTCAGCAATTTGCCCTCCTGCCCTGGCGTACTGTCCGCGAGAATGTGGGGTTTGGGCTCGAACTGCGCGGTGCCAGTGCCGCGGAACGGAACGATGTGGTTGAGGAGAAGCTGGCACTCGTCGGTCTGGAGGGCTGGGGTGACAAATACGCACATGAGCTTTCCGGCGGTATGCAGCAGCGTGTGGGCCTCGCGCGCGCCTTTGCTACCGATGCCGATGTTCTTCTCATGGACGAGCCTTTCTCGGCTCTGGATCCACTGATCCGCACCAAGCTTCAGGATGAGCTTTTGAGCCTGCAAAAGAGCCTGAACAAGACCATCCTTTTCGTAAGCCATGATCTCGACGAAGCGTTGAAGCTGGGCAACAAGATCGCGATCATGGAAGGCGGGCGCATCGTGCAAGAGGGGGATGCGGAACGCATCGTTTTGAATCCGGCCAGCGATTACGTAGCGGAGTTCGTGGCCCACATGAATCCTCTTGGGGTCTTGCGGGGGCGCTCTCTGATGACGCAGGTCGGCGAAATGGCACGGGCGGAGGGCGCCGTACTGCTCGATTCGGATGGCGACCTCCGTCTCGAACTCGACAACGAAGGAAAACCGCAGAGATTCCTAATGAATGGCCGGCCCGGTCGGCTCATTACCTGGCATGGGGGAAGCACGCCGCACGGACTGGAGGAAGCCGACCTTGTGCTGGCTTCCGCTGAGGTGACCTTGCGCGACGTCATCGAGCTGCGGCAGGCGAGCGGGCGCCCCGTCGCTCTGACAGATGCACAAGGCCGCTTTACCGGGATCTGCGGGGACGAGGAGATCTATCGGGGCTTGCTCCGCCGCGCTGGCTAGCGAAAAGCGCTCTCTATTCCTATCTGGCGGGGGGTGTGGCGAATGCGCTAAGAGCAAACCACACCAACTCCGGCTCGCTGGCGGAAAAGATAGGAGAACAAGGGTGAGTGCTTATTTGGTTGCGGTTGTCGAGGTAACGGATCCAGAAGCCTACAAGAAGTATGCGGCCCGGGCGCCGGAAACGATCTCGCAGTACGGTGGACGCTATCTCGTGCGGGGTGCCCAGCCGGATGTGCAGGAAGGCGAATGGCCTCTCGATCGGCTGGTCGTGCTCGAGTTTCCTGATGTCGAGGCCGCTCGCCGCTTTTACCACTCACCCGAATACCAGGAGATTGTGCCGCTGCGTCAGGCAGCCTCAAAGGGCGCGGTGGCTATTCTGCCGGGCTACGAGGGGTAAAGAAGCTGCCGCTACTTTGCTGGACGTTCGCTCAAAGAAACACCGCGCCCAGCGCTATTAGCAAAGCAACCAGTGCCAATAGATAAGCCCGTCGGGTGGTCGCCGCCTGTCGCCTGACTTCCGCGAAAGCGGCGATGGTTTCGGGATGCAGGCGCAGGCCACCCTCGGAGGCCTGTCGAATGATGCTTTCCATGTGGTCGAGCGTCGCCGGCAGGCGTTCCAATCCCTGAAGGAGCGACAAGCTCACTTCCCGCGCCCGGGCCTGGGGGCCGCGATACTGGCGCATCCACTCGGTGATCAGGGGCTCTGCCAGCACCCAGATGTTTAGGTCCGGGTCGAGGCGGCGGCTCACGCCCTCCGCCATCAGCATGTTCTTCTGCAGCAGGACCAACTGAGGCTGAACGCTCAAGTTGAAGGATTCTGTCAGCCGGAAGAGCTGTCCGAGCAAGCGCGCGAAGGAAATGCGAGCCAGCGGCCGGCCGAAGATCGGCTCACAGACGGCCCGTAGCGCCTGAGCGTAAAGATCCATGGGCTGGCCGGCGGGAAGATAGCCCGCCTCCACCTGCACGGCCGCCAGGCGCTCGTAGTCGCGCGCCAGGGTCGCCAGGAGCATGTCCGCCAAGAAGGTGCGGGTGCGATGATCCAGGCGTCCCATGACACCGAAGTCGACCGCCCCGATCGAGCCATCCGGCAGCACAAACATATTGCCCGGATGTTGATCGCCGTGGAAAAAACCGTCGCGAAATACCTGATTG
Source organism: Rhodospirillaceae bacterium (assembly GCA_029265995.1). GTDB lineage: Bacteria > Pseudomonadota > Alphaproteobacteria > Kiloniellales > DSM-21159 > Aquibaculum. Next base: position 18,771 of record JAJUFM010000054.1, read on the forward strand.
AAGAAGATCGCGGAGGATTTTCGCAAGATTTCTCTCAGATCGTGGCCTGCCGCCAGCAGCGCTTCCCTATCATCGAGGCGGATCCCGGAGAGACGTGTCTGCGTGACCACCCGCCGCGCCGTGCGCTCCCAATCGACCTCAGGCACGTGATAGTCGGGATCGTCCTGGAAGTGTTCGCCCAGTTCCGACGCTGCGGCCGCCTCCATGCGCAGGTCCATTTCTGTTTGGACCGTCGTCTCGAAGAGCCGCACCACCTCGACCGGCTTAAAGCGTCGCAGGCGTGGCTGCGTGCGCTCAACCAAATAGGCGAGGTAGTAGAAAAGCTGCATGTCTCGCTCGAAGGCAGCTTCTATCCCCGGCCGCAGAACCTTGACGGCCACTTCCCGCGGCGGCGTGTCCGGATCTTCCTCGCGGGTGAGGGCGAAGTGGACTTGGGCGATGGAGGCGGCAGAAATCGGTTGCTTGTCGAACTGGGTAAAGAGCTGGTCCAGCGGCCGGCCAAGCTCGCTCTCGATCGTCGCCTTAGCATCCTTGAAGTCAAAGGGCGGGAGGCGGTCCTGCAAGTTGGAAAGATCGAGCGCCATCTGCTCGCCGACCAGATCGGCACGAGTCGCCAGAAACTGCCCGAACTTGATGAAGCTGGGGCCGAGTTCCGCCAGCGCATCGGCCAACTTCTGGCCGGGGCGGCCTTCCCGGCTGCGCCCGCCGAGCCTTCTCAGCAGTGCTACAACTGTAGGATAGACGCCAAGCGCCTCAGCGGCCGATAGGGCATCATGCCGGCGCAGCACCCGGGCGATCGTCAGCAGGCGAAAGGGCAGGCGCAGAGTGGTAATCATCAGGGAATTGCCCTAGACGCGCCAGGCCGAGTGGATGGCGGCGATGCCGCCGCTGAGATTGCGCCAGCGAGGTCGCCCCAGGCCCACTGCCCGCATGCGTTCAGCGAGTTCTTCCTGCGGCGGAAACCGCCGGATCGACTCGACAAGGTAAACATAGGAGTCCCGATCCCGGGCGACGATCTGGCCAAGCCGCGGCAGGAGATTAAATGAGTAGAGATCATAAAGGCGATCGAGCACCGGCAGCACCACTTGGCTGAACTCGAGGCAGAGAAAGCGACCGCCCGGCTTCAGCACCCGCCTGGCCTCAGCCAAGGCTTCGTCGATCCGCGTC
>JAJUFM010000158.1 GCA_029265995.1 Rhodospirillaceae bacterium
CTGTTGGGCCACGCCTAAAGCCACCTTCCACAGGCAAAAGTACCCTTGCGAGCCTCCTGCAACGGCCGCTTCCGAGCGCAGCCACATTGCAACAGGATTTACCAAACCACGCAATTGCGCAGACGAAGCAGGAGGCTGGTGAACTTGGGGCAGTATGATTGCGAGGTAGCTTGCGCTTAAAGGCGCCTGCATCGCCCTCGCGCTGCAACTGCTGGACGCTCCGGCGAGGGCGGTCTAGCTTCGGGGCAAAGCTAGAAGAGGGGCGCCTATGCTGCTTGGCTGCATTGCGGATGATGTTACCGGGGCCAGCGATCTTGCGGCGACGCTGGTACGAGAGGGGATGCGCACCGTTCAGGTGCTTGGCCTGCCTGACGCGGCGGCGCCGCCACCTGAGGCGGATGCCGTGGTGGTGGCCCTGAAGTCGCGCACCATTCCCGCCAAAGAAGCGGTCGAGCAGTCACTCGCGGCGCTGCGGTGGCTGCGCGCCGGCGGCGCCCGGCAGATCTTCTTCAAGTACTGCTCCACCTTCGATTCCAGTGACGTGGGCAACATCGGGCCGGTGGCCGAGGCCTTGCTGGAGGCTCTGGAAAGCGACATGACGCTCTATTGCCCCGCTTTTCCGACCAACGGCCGATCGGTCTATCAGGGGCACCTTTTTGTGGGCGACCGCCTGTTGTCGGAGAGCGGGATGCAGCATCATCCCCTGACACCCATGACCGATCCCGACCTGGTGCGGGTGCTGCAGCGGCAAACGACCCATCCGGTGGGACTGGTCGCCTATGCCGACGTCGCTCAGGGCGCGGCGGCGGTGCGCCAGCGCCTCGCGGCGCTGCAGGGGGAAGGCAAGCGTCACGCCATCGTCGATGCGCTGGAGGATGCACACCTGCGCACCATCGGGGAGGCTGCGGCCGACTTGCCGCTGCTCACCGGAGGTTCCGGGCTCGCCCTCGGCCTGCCGGAAAACTTCCGCCGCGCTGGCCTGCTGCAAGCCCAAGCCAGCGATACGCTGCCGCCGGTCGAGGGACCCGCCGTGGTTCTCAGCGGCAGCTGTTCGCGTGCCACCAATGGTCAGGTCGCCTACATGAGCGCGCGCGCTCCCTCTCTCGCGCTGGACCCGCTTTCCCTGGCCAGGGGCGAGCAGCGGGTCGAGCAGATTCTGGAGTGGGCGCGGGCGCACCTGGGAGAAGCGCCGCTCCTGATCTATGCCACCGCCGAGCCGGAGAAGGTGGCCGCCATCCAGGCGGAGCTGGGCCGCGACGCAGCCGGCAGCCTGGTCGAGGAAACCATGGCAGCGGTCGGGCGCGGCCTGGTCGAGGCGGGCGCGCGGCGCCTGGTCATCGCCGGCGGGGAGACCTCGGGGGCCGTGGTGCAGGCTCTGGGAGTAACCGCGCTGCAGATTGGTCGCGAGATCGATCCCGGCGTGCCTTGGACCGCGAGCTTGGGCGAGCCGCGCCTGCTGCTCGCCCTCAAGTCCGGCAACTTCGGAACCGAAGATTTCTTCGAGAAGGCGTTCCGGCTGGCGCCGGGAGGCTCGGCATGACGACGGAAAACAGCTTGCGCGAGCGTATTGCGCTGCACGGGAGGTCGCTGTTTGAACGTGGTTATGGCTGCGGCTCCTCCGGCAACATCTCGGTGCGCCTGGAGGACGGCATCCTGGTCACGCCCACCAACTCCTCCATGGGCCGCCTCGACCCAGCCCGCATTTCCAAGCTAGACTGGGAGGGTGGCCTGGTTTCCGGCGACAAGCCCTCCAAGGAGGCCTTCCTGCACCTGGCCATGTACCAGGAGCGGCCGGAGGAGAAGGCGGTGGTGCACCTCCACTCCACCCATTCGGTCGCCGTCTCCTGCCTCGCCGAAATCGATCCCGAAGACGTCCTGCCGCCGATCACGGCCTACTATGTCATGCGCGTCGGCAAGCTGCCGCTCTTGCCCTACTACCGGCCGGGCGACATGGCGCTGGCGGAAGCCGTGCGGGCGGCGGCGCGCCAACACAGGGCAATGCTGCTCGCCAATCACGGCCCGGTCGTGGCGGGCAAGGATCTGGAAGCCGCGGTCTATGCGGCCGAGGAACTGGAGGAGACCGCAAGACTCTTCCTCCTGCTGCGTGGCGAGCGCACGCGATTCCTGACCCAGGAGCAGATTGCCGATTTGAAGACGCACTTTCCAAGCTAATGGTTTACCCGCAGCAAGCCTGGCGAAAAGATCCGGTGGCAAGGGGCAGGGGAGGAGAAGGATGCAGGACCACGAGATGATCACTGGCGACTGCGTCTGGCAGGGTCGGGAGATGGCGCAGAACCCGCGCTGGATCATCCAACCTACTGCGGCGGAACTGGATGCGCTGGATGCTGCGGTTGCCGAGGTGGCAGCCCGCGGCCTGGCCTGGCACGAGCTGACCCGCGACAGCTTCCCCCTTACCGGCTGGCAGGAGCGTATCGCGCAGATCCGGGCGGAACTCGAAGACGGCAGCGGGCTGGTCAAGCTGCGCGGCATCCCGGTGGAGCGTTATGCCGCCGCCGATCTCAAGCGCCTTTGGTTCGGGCTCGGCCAGCACCTAGGCACCACGCTGTTCCAGAACAACAGCGGTGAACTGATGCGCGAGATCCGCGACGAGGGCGGCGGCGTTGGCCAGCGCTATGGGGCGGTCGAAACCGAAAAAGGGACCTTCCTTTCCTCCTACGCCCGCACCCTTACCAATGGCGCGCTGCGCTTTCACACCGACCGCTGCGACGTGGTGGGCCTGCTCTGCGTCAACCAGGCGGGCAGGGGCGGGGTCAGCACCCTCTGTTCCTCGGCCGCGGTGCACAACGCGATCAAGGAGCGGCGTCCGGACCTGCTGCAGGTGCTCTACCAGCCCTTCTTCCGCAGCCGTTTCGGGGAGGAGAAGGGCGCGGAGAGGATCGCCTATCCGCTGCCGATCTTTGGCCAGTGCGCCGGCAAGTTCACCAGCCACTACTCCCTGACCTACATCGAAGCGGCCGAACTTCTGCCGGAAGTCGGCCCGCTGTCAGCGCCGCAGCGCGAGGCCATTGCCCTGCTGATGGAGCTGGCCCAGGAACTCTGCTTCGAAATGACCCTGGAGCCGGGCGACATCCAGTTCCTCAACAACCACGTCATCTATCACGGGCGCACCCCCTTCGAGGATGATCCCCAAGCCGGCCGCCAACGCCTGCTTTACCGCCTTTGGCTCGCCATGCCCAACAGCCGGCCGCTACCCGAAGACCACGCGGTCCTTTGGCGCAACGTCGCAGCCGGCGCCTTGCGCGGCGGCATCGGCCAGGAGTCGATGACGGCTTCGCTTACGTCTTCCTGAACGCAGCGAAGGATCTCAAGGGGTGGAGCCTTGCCCCTCGAGATCCTTCGCTTTGCTCAGGATGACGACGCGGCACAGGCGCTTGCCCGCCCTTAGAGCAGATCGCGCCAAATCAGGTTCACGAAGTGATCCTATTTGGTGCGTGAATCTGCTCTATCTATTTGATGTAGACCGGATTCACGCGTTTGACTGAACCCCAAAGTGGTTCAGATCAAACGCGATCCGGTCTAATCGTCGCCCATGCGGAGAGCGGCGAGGAAGGCGGATTGCGGGATTTCCACGTTGCCGAACTGGCGCATGCGCTTCTTACCCTCCTTCTGCTTTTCCAGCAGCTTGCGCTTGCGGCTGATGTCGCCTCCGTAGCACTTGGAGGTTACGTCCTTGCGCAGCGCCGAGACCGTCTCGCGCGCCACCACCTTGCCGCCGATCGCTGCCTGGATCGCGATCTTGAAGAGTTGGCGCGGGATCAGCTCCTTCAGCTTGACGCAAAGCGCGCGTCCGCGCGCCTCCGCCTGGCTGCGGTGCACGATCAGGGCCAGGGCGTCCACGGGCTCCTGGTTCACCAGGATGGAGAGCTTCACCAGGTCGCCCTCCTCGTAGCTGTCCAGGTGGTAGTCGAAGGAGGCATAGCCGCGGGTGACGGACTTCAGGCGGTCGTAGAAGTCGAAGACCACCTCGTTGAGCGGCAGCTTGTAGACTACCAAGGCCCGGGTACCGGCATAGGTCAGATCCTGCTGTACACCGCGCCGCTCTTCGCAGAGCTTGAGGACCTGACCCAGATATTCGTCCGGCACCATGATGGTGGCCTTGATCCAGGGCTCCTCGATCGAGAGGATTCGCGTCGGGTCCGGCATGTCGGCCGGGTTGTGCAGGTGCAGGGTTTCACCATTGCGCAGGTGGACGTTGTAGACCACCGAAGGGGCAGTGGTAACGAGATCCAGGTTGAACTCTCGCTCCAGGCGTTCCTGTACGATCTCCAGGTGCAGCAGGCCAAGGAAGCCACAGCGGAAACCGAAGCCCAGCGCCGGTGACACCTCCGGTTCGAAAACGAAGCTGGAGTCGTTCAGCGCCAGCCGGCCGAGGCTTTCCCGCAGTTCTTCGTAGTCGGCGGCATCGGCCGGAAAGAGGCCGCAGAAGACCACTGGAATGGAGGGCTTGAAGCCGGTGAGCGGCGCGTCGCAGGGGCGCTTTTCATCGGTGATGGTGTCGCCCACCTTGGCGTCGGCAATGTCCTTGATGCCGGCGACGACGTAGCCCAGTTCTCCCGGGCCCAGTTCACCCACCGCCGTTTTGGTCGGCTTGAAGTAGCCTACCTGGGTGACGTCGTGCAGGGCGCGGGTGCCGAGCATGCGGATCCTGGTGCCGGACTTGAGGCGGCCGTCCATGATCCGCACCAGAACGACCACGCCGAGATAGGGATCATACCAGGAATCGACCACCAGCGCCTTCAGGGGTGCCTCGGCATCTCCCTGAGGCGGAGGCAGGCGATTCACGATCGCCTCCAGAACGTCCTGAACCCCCACCCCGGTCTTGGCGGAGATTTCGAGGGCGTCGGTCGCGTCGAGGCCGATTACATCCTCGATCTGCTCCCGGATGCGCTCAGGCTCGGCGGCCGGCAAATCGACCTTGTTCAGGACCGGCACGATCTCGTGATCGTGCTCGATCGCCAGGTAGACGTTGGCGAGGGTCTGGGCTTCGACCCCCTGGGAAGCGTCGACCAGCAGCAGCGACCCCTCGCAGGCCGTGAGCGAGCGGCTGACCTCATA
>JAJUFM010000129.1 GCA_029265995.1 Rhodospirillaceae bacterium
CGCCTGGGGGGCATCCGCACTTTCCGCGCCTGCGCCCTGGCCGCTTTCCGCCTTGAGCGAGTGGCATCAGGCCAGCGGCGCGGAGGCCAACCTTCCGGGATTGGCCGAAGCCGTTGGTTTTCCGGTCGAAAGCTGCCGCGTGCAAGCGATCAAAAGCCCCGGCGGCGAGGTGATCGGCCAGCTTTGCGCCCTCCACGACGAAAGCGACGACCCCGAGGCGCGGCACCAGGATCTCGCAGCCCTGCTCGCCAGTTGGGCCGCGGGAGAGGCGGAGCGACAGCGGCTGCAACAGGAGGTGGCGCAGTCCAAGGACACTCTGGACATACTGCTCAACCATATGCGGGAAGCGGTGATGCTCTTCGGGCCCGATTTGCGGGTGCGCGCAATCAACCGCCGCATGTGCGAAATTTTTGGCTATTCCGAGAGTTTGGTTCGGAATGCCACCCTCGACGACATCATCCGCTACAACGTGGCGCAGGGGGAGTATGGCCCGGGGGACCCGGAGGCCCTGGCACGCCGGCGGCACGAGATGGTGATCGCCGGCGTCCCTGATAATTTTGAGCACCGGCGACCGGATGGGCGGGTCCTTGAGGTACAGGGGCGAGCCCTGCCACGCGGCGGTTACCTGCGCTCGATGATCGACGTGACCAGCCATCGCCGCCTGCAGGATGCCTTGCGGGAGAGCGAGCGCCGCTACCGGGTGGTGACGGAGATGACGTCGGACCTCGTCTTCTCCTATCTGGTGCAAGGCGATCGCTTCCTGCCGGAGTGGATGGCCGGATCGCCCTTTGCCAAGCGCCTGGGGGTCGAGCCGCAGGTCAACCTCGAGCGGCTGGTATATGCGGCCGATCGGCCCTTGCTCGAGGCTTGCAAGGAACGCCTGCTGAGCGGACGTGGTTGCGTGGAGGAACTGCGGCTTGATCTCGGCGACGGCGTGCTGTGGGTTCACCTCACGACTCAACCGGAGATCGACCCCGCGAGCGGCCGGACCATGCGGGTTTTCGGGGCTCTCAAGGACATTACAGAGAGTAAGCGCGCGGAGGTTCGCTTGCGCGAGGCGATGCGGGCCGTCGAACTTGCGGACCGCACCAAGAGCGACTTCCTCGCTAACATGAGCCACGAGCTTCGCACCCCCCTGAACGCCATCATTGGCTTCGCGGAGGTGATGGAGCATGAAATGCTGGGGCCTCTGGGGCAGCCGGTCTATCGGGATTACGTCGGAGATATCCGTGCCAGCGGTTTGCACCTTCTGGAAATCATCAATGACATCCTCGATGTCTCCAAGGCAGAGGCCGGAAAGCTGGAGCTCGATCAGGAGCCCGTGGCGCCGCGCGAACTGATCGAGTCCTGCCTGCGCCTGGTGCGACAGCGGGCGGAGCAGGCACAGGTGGACTTGCGCGTTGAACTGCCGAAGCGCACCCCGCTGCTCTTGGGCGATCCCCGGCGGCTGAAGCAGATCCTGCTTAACCTGCTTACCAATGCCATCAAGTTCAGCCCTCTAGGCGGAATCGTTCGGCTCAGCATCCGGATCGGGCCGCGGAGCGGTATCCTGATCGAGGTGGTGGACAGCGGCATCGGCATGAGCGCGGAGGAGGTGACCCGTGCACTCCAACCCTTCACCCAACTCCATCCCGGACTGCACCGCGGCCACGAGGGTACCGGTCTGGGCCTGCCGTTGAGTCGCAGGCTGGTGGAGCTGCACGATGGCACCCTGACGCTGGATACTACCCCGGGCAAGGGCACTCGGGTGCGGGTTCAGCTACCTCCAAGCCGTATCGTCTATCGGCGCCGACGACTGAAAATGAGCGATGCTGTTCAAGTGCGTGAAGCGCGCGATTCCGATCCGCTATAGCAACCCGCCTTAGGCGGTAGGGTCTGCGCTGGCGAAACTCCTGGCAAAGGCAAGCAGGGCGCGGTCCGCACCTGCGGGCGCAATCAGGGAGAGGCCGAGCGGGCAGCCATCCACCCGCAAGAGGGGCAGGCTGATCTGCGGCAAACCGGCGTGTCCGGCAAAGGCCGTCAATGCCAGCACGCGCAGGCGGTGGTCGCGTTGGGACGGCAGGTCGGCGTCCAGCGGAGGCGCCGCATCCGGCGCACTGGGAAGCAGCAGGAGGCCATCATCGCCAAGCGACTCCACGAGGCGGGCGGTGAGCTGTGCGCGCTGGGCAGCGCATTCGGCCTCTTGCGCGTCGGTGAGCGTTGCCGTCCAGGCAAGCCGTTCCGCAATCTCTTCGCCAAACCTGGGTTGGGCGCTGTCCAGCCAGCCGCCATGAGCTCGGCGGATCTCACGGCCTTGGAGGATCCGGAAGCAATCGCCCCAAAAGGCGAGTCCTTCGGGATCGCCCGGCCGCAACAGCTCGGCCGGCGCCAGACGCCGCTCGAGCGCCTGGATCAGCGGCGTGAACCGGGATTGCGCGGCAGGCACGGCCTGTTCCAGGGCGTCTTCAGCGATCAGCAGGCGGCGAAAGCTGAAAGCGCGGCTATCTTGCCCCAGCAAGACCTCGCCCACCTTCTCGAGGGTGTCCGGCTCGCGCGCGAACCAGCCGACGGTATCGAAGCTTGTAGCCAGCGGTACGACCCCGCTGAGAGGGATACGGTCGTGGGTAGGGCGCAGGCCATAGAGACCGCAGTAGGAAGCGGGAACCCGCACGGAACCGCCTGTATCGGTCCCCAGCGCCACGTCGCAGAGACCGCCGGCCACGGCCGAAGCGGAGCCGCAGGAGGAGCCGCCGCAGATCCGACCGGGAGCCTCCGGGTTGGCGGGAGCTCCGAAGTGAAAGTTGCGCCCGTTCAGGCTGTAGGCAAGTTCATCGGTGATGGTCTTGCCGACCACCGAGGCGCCGGCGCGGAGCAGCCGCAGCACCGCTTCTGCATGAGCCCTGGCCGGCTGCTGGCTGGCGGCGAAGTCGGGATTTCCCGCCCCGGTGACCAGACCTTCCAGGTCGAAGTTATCCTTTACGGCCACGCGCAACCCATTCAGCGGGCCGATGCCGAGCGGCGGGACCTTGGCCCTCGGACCGGGTAAAAAGGCGCCCAGGGGATCGCGATCCAAGGGGAAGTGGTTGTCGCTCGTCATCAGGTGCGGATGCCTCCAGGACTGGGTTCTTCGTCAGCTTCGTTCTCCGGCGCCTGCTTCGGGTCGAGGCGCGGGATGATGATGTCACCCTTTTCGTCCAGGCGAGGCAAGCCGTACTGAGGCACGGCCTCGAGAAAGCCCCGCAGAGCCCGCAGCAAAAGCTCCACGCCCTCCCGGGCCAGCTCTTCAGGGGTGCGGGCCTCGGGCGGGGTTTCGGAGGGCGGCCCCTCGGGCTCTTCCGCACGCGCTTGCGTTACGGCGAGCAGAAGGCATAAGCAGAAGATCACACCAGGCTTCATGGCAGGTTCCTCTTGCACCAGATCGTATTGCTTGGATTACGAGCTGATGCAGGTCGAACGCGCGGAGCTCTCTTGCTCAGTCGCCGCTATTCTGACGTGCGCGGCAGCCTCTGCTCCAGAGGTATTTGCCTCTTTGGGAAACTAAAGAGGAGAAGACGGGTTACCTCTGTACCCCGTGGTTTTTTAATCCTCCCGAGCCACGGGCCCTCTCCCTGAACTCGCGAGGCTGTAAGCAGCCTCGCTTTTTTCTATAGCGGCCCGTTTTCGTGGAAATTCAGGTTCTGATGGGCGCCAGGCTAAAGATCGGCCTGGCGCTGGGGATGGTTGCTGGGAAAGCTGGCGCCGACAAGCCAGACTGCTTGCCGATCCATGCTGAGGACAGGCAGGGACATGGTTTCATATTCGCCTGGCCGCCCTCGATAGAGGAAGCGTGCCCATAGGAAGATCGGCTTGCCGCTGCGGGCGACCTGATTGGAAAGATTGATTCGCTCGACAGCATTGAGTTCGTCGTAGTGCTGACGGAAGGGGCGCCCGGTGGCATCGCGCCCGAACAGCCACCTCAGTTGGCTGCCGACCAGGCGATACTGCCAGTCCTCTCCGCCATTTACGGGCTCGATCACGAAAAATTGCCCAAGTAGCCCCAGTTTGCCGATGCGCTCGAAGCTGAAGGCGCTCCGGGGCGGCAGGCCGTCAGGGGGCTTCACTTCTTGCCACAGGCGATAGAGCGCAACTGCGCCTTCAGACCGCGGCGCTTCCAGTTCGACGAACTGTGGCCGGGTGAGGCGGACACCTCTTAGGGGGGGTGGGTCTGTTGGCAAGGGCATGGCATCAAGCTGCGTCCTGCCCTGGCGGGAGACGACTTCTGGTCCCACGTGTTCCTACCGAATTGCTTCCGCGGGAACCTAGCGACCTCTGGCGACGCTTAGTGTGATTTTTTGTAAGGTTGTTAGACAAGTGTCAGGCGGAGGCCTCCGAGCCATCCTGTGTGCCTGCTGCTGCCAAGCGCCGCTTGCGCCGCCGCAACCAGCCGACTAGCGATAGCAGCCAGATGGCGATCACGAAAAGCCCCAGGCCTGCCGCTATAGGCCGCTCGAAGAAGTAGAGCAGCGAGCCGTCGCCGCGAATCATGCCCGAAATAAAGCGCGCTTCGACGATGGGCCCCAGTACGATTCCCAAGATACAGGGCGCGATGGGAATATCGTTTTCCTCCATGATGAAGCCCAGCACCCCAAAGACCAGCATGATGACAATGCCATAGACCGAGTTGTTGGAGGCATAGGCGCCGACAATGCAGAAGGCCAGGATCAGCGGCATGAGGATGCGCCGGGGCGCCTGGATCATGCGGGTCGCCGACTTGATCAGCAGCCAGCCCAAAGGAACCATGACCAGGTTGGCCAGGATGAAGATCAGGAAGACCGCATAGATCGTTTCGGGATTGAAGATGAAGAGGGTCGGGCCCGGGTTCAGACCTTTCACATAGAGGACGCCGATGACGATGGCGGTGATGGTGTCGCCCGGGATGCCGAAGACAAAGGCTGGGATCCAGGCGCTGCTGACGGCCGCATTATTGGAGGAGGTGCATTCGACGATGCCCTCCACGTGGCCGGTTCCGTATTTTTCCGGCGTGCGGGAGAAGCGGCGGCTGACCGCGTAGGCGATCCAGGCGGCGATGTCGGCACCGGCCCCGGGCAGCGCCCCTACGACGGTGCCGAGCAGGTTGCCGCGTAGCTGCTGGGGCCAGTAGCGGCGCAGGAGTCCACCCCAGGCGTGGAAGACGTTGCCGGTCTTCTTCTGAGGGGATTCCCAGGGCGGCGCACCCGCCGCCACCGTGCTCAAGACGACGGACACAGCGAAGAGCCCGATCATCGCGGGTATGAAGTCGACCCCGGCGAGCAGATCCGATGAGCCGAAGGTGAAGCGCGGCACGCCGGCGGGATTGTTCAGGCCGATGGTGGCCACGAAGAGCCCGATGAAGAGGCTGATCATCCCCTTGAGCGGCGAGGAGGCGCCGATGAAGACGGCGCAGGTCAGCCCGAGCAGGGCCATCCAGAAGTATTCGGCGGAGGAGAAGTTGAGGGCGATTTCGGCCAGTGTGGGCGCGGCGAAGATCAGCACGAAGGTACCGAAAAGGCCGCCGATCGCGGAGAAGAGGAGGCTGGCGCCCAGCGCCTCCTCCGCGCGCCCCTGCTGGGTCATGGCATAGCCTTCGCTGGCATAGGCGGCGGAGGCGGGAGTGCCGGGGATGCGCAGCAGGATGCCGGGAATGTCGCCGGCGAAGATCGCCATGGCGGCGCAGGTCACCATCATGCCGACCGCCGGCACCGGGTCCATGAAGAAGGCGAAGGGCACCAGCAAGGCGGTCGCCATGGTTGCCGTGAGGCCGGGAATGGCGCCGACCAGCAGGCCGAAACCGGCGGCGGCAATTATCGCCACGAACACCTGCCACTGGAAGACGAGAGCAGAGGCCTGGGTCAGAACGTCCATTTTTTCTCCGGTCTACCAGGGCAGGCGCGGCAGGATGCCGAAGGGAAGGGGGACCAGCAGCAGGCTGCGGAAAACGAAATCGAGCAGGATGCTTCCCACGAGGGTCGCGGCCAGGGTGCTGGACCAGGGCACGTGCAGCAGCCGAAAGAGGATGATGAGTATGGCCGATATGGAGAGCAGAAAGCCTATCTTCTCGGAGAAGAGTATGTAGAGCACCACCAGGCCGATGGTGAGGAAAACGGCAGCGATGGCCCCGGGCTTCAAGGTCCATTCTGTGCGGCTGATCAGCGGTGTTCGAGGGGCCGGGGGATTGGCGCGGGCTCTGCGCCAGCTCTGCAGCAACAGGGTGAGCGCACAGCCGCCGAGGCCGAGGGCGATGACCTGGGGGAAGAGCGCCGCGCCGAAACGCTGCCCTGGAATTGGCGGAAAGGTGAAGGAGTAGGCTCCCAACACCACCGCAAAGAGCAGCAGCATGCTGCCGAGCATGAGATCGTTGAATCGCATGGTAGCCGCCTCCTTGCGACAGCCGCCCCACGCCAAAGCAAGGGGTGGAGGCGGCTGCCTTAGAAGGAAGTGGACGCTACTGCTTGGCTAGACCGACCGCGGCCATGACCTCTCCCATGCTCTCGTCGCTCTGAGCCATGAAGGCGCCGAAGTCTTCACCCGCGGCCCAGCGGATGCCGTAGCCCTGCGCCGCCATGAACTCCTGGTACTCGTCGCTGTTGTAGACAGTCTCGAGTGCGGGCACGAGGACGTCGATCACCTCCTGCGGCAGGCCCGCCGGGCCCACGATTCCGCGCCAGGCGCCCATGGTCCAGCTGCTGCCCGTCTCCTCCTCCAGGGTTGGAATGTCCGGATAGAGGTCGGCTCGCTGCTCTGCCATGATGGCCAGCGACTTCACGCGCCCGGCATCGATCAGGGAGCGCGCCTCAGGCAGGGAGCAGGGCACCACGTCGACGCCACCGGCAACCATATCCTGCAGGCCCGGAGCAGCCCCTTCACTAGGCACCCAGACGACCGCTGCCGGGTCGAGGCCCAGGTCGTTCAGCATGCCGGCGATGGAAAGGTGCCAAATGCCACCCTGGCCCGTGCCCGAGGCGTGAAGCACGCCCGGATCCGCCTCGATCGCGTCCAGCAGGTCCTGCAGCGTATCGTAGGGCGCGTCCACGGGCACCTGCACGCCGGCCGGATCCTCGTTCATCAGGGCCAGCGGCGTATAACCCTCGTGGGTCAGGTCGGTGAGCCCCTGCCAGTGCATCATGGTGATTTCCACGGTGGCAAGGCCGAGGGTATAGCCATCGGGCTCCGCCTCGGCGATCGCGGTATGGCCCACCACGCCAGAACCACCGGTGCGGTTCACCACGCTGACCGATTGACCCAGTTCTCCTTCCAGAACCGAGGCGATGATGCGGGCGGTGGCGTCTGTCCCGCCGCCAGCCCCCCAGGGGACGATAATGGTGATCGGCCGTTCCGGGTAGGCGGCTGCCGGTTGGGCGAGGGCAAGGGGAACGGCTATTCCAACAGCCGCCGTCGCGGCAAAGGCAAGCAGGCTTCTCCGACGCATGAACTTCCTCCCTGTGCTTTCTAGCATTATGTGTAGCGCATGCTTCCATGAAAGCCGTCCCCTAGGCAAGAA
>JAJUFM010000074.1 GCA_029265995.1 Rhodospirillaceae bacterium
GAAAGTGACTTTCGGGCAGGCATCCACCAGCTCGCAGGCCGCGTCCATCTGGTCGGCGAAGACTTGCAGATCGAAAGCCCAGCCGTAGTCGGCGAGGCGGGCCACATTGCGTTTCACCGTCTCGTCGCGGGAGACATCTGGGCGCGCCGCAAAACGATAAAGGGAATTCGCGTGCCAATGATACTGCTGGCGAATGCCGCGCATCAGGGGATAGCGGCTGAGGCGGTCGAGCATTGGTCGCGCATCCTCGACGGTCATGTCGCAGTAGCCGACGATTGCGTGAGGCCAGCCGTGGCGGTCCGCCGTCTCCTGCACCCAGCGGACTTCTTCCTCCTCCTGACCCGGCGGCCAATTGGTTTGGACATAGACAGACCCCGTGACGCCCGTGCCGCTCACATCTTCGAGGAACTCTTCGATCGGGTAGTCGCGCTTGATGGGGTCGTAGTCGCCGAAGATGCGCGGCTGACTTGGCCCTTGCAGCCAGGCGAGATCCGCCTGACGCCAGATGTGGTGGTGGCCGTCGATGATCTTCATGCGACTCTCCCTTCAAGCTGCAGGACCTCGCGGCACAGGCTGGCGGCGCTGGAGCCGTCACCCAGGCGGTCGATATAGGGCAGCACCGCCTGCAGGGCAGAGGTCTCAGGGGTATAGTCCGAGCTGGTAGCGAGGGGACTTAGCCACAGAACGGCCCAGGCGAGGCGCGAAAGACGCGCCATGGCATCCACGAAAGCAGCAGGATCGCCACGTTCCAGGCCATCGGAAAGCACCACCACCAGCGCCCCGCGAGAGAAGCCCGCAAAGCGCGGGACGCTCAGGAAGGCCTGCAAGGCGTCGCCGAGACGCGTCCCGCCATCCCAGTCGGAAACCAGCGAGGAAGCCAAGGAAAGGGCCTGGTCGGCGCGGCGACGGCGGAGCGCTCGGGTAATGCGGGTGAGTCGGGTGCCGAGCGTGAAGACCTCGAAGCGATCGGTCGCCTGGGCGAGACTGTGAGCGAAGCGCAGCGTGCTGTCGGTCTGCTCCTTCATGGAGCCGGAGACATCGATCAGCAGCAGCACTCGCCGTCGCCGCTGGCGACGGGCGAGGGCAGGAAGCTGCAGCAGTTCGCCATCCCGCCGCACAGCGGCGCGCAGGCTGCGGCGCATATCCAGGCGGCTGCCCCCCTTGCTAGGCCCGAAACGGCGGGAGCGGCGATGAGGAAGCTCGCGGGGCGCGCGGCGGCGGAAGCGTCGAAGGGCTTCGGCTTCGTCGAGCGGTGGGAATTGGCGCGCAAAGAGGCGCTCCGCGCCAGTCGGCGCGCCGCCGGATTCCTCGGCTTCCTCGGGCTCCGGCGGTTCCATCCCGCCATCCTGCTCGTCGTAAACCTGCATCTCCTCCTCGTCATCTGCTGCAGCGGGCGCAGCAATGCCTTGGCCGAGGAATAGCAGGCGGAAGAGGGCGTCGAACTCTTCGCGGCGTTCGAGCGACGGTGCCAGCGTTGCAATCGCGGCGCGGTGGACGTCTTCCAGCGAGCGCGGCCCCAGCAGCCCGACGGCGGCGATGAAGCTCTGGGTTTGCTCGGGGGCGATAGGAAAGCCGTTGGCGCGCAGGAGGGTGGCGAACTCGACGAAGGGCAAGAGCGGTCGTGGTAGAGCGCTGCCTGTCATGCCGCCGTCTCGCCTAGGATCTGATCGAGCCGAGGCTCGATGAAGGCGAGGTCGTCCTGATCCTTCAGGGCGACGCCGATCGCCCGCTTGAAAGCCGTTGGCCAGGAAGCCCCCTGATCGTGGAGCAGCGTTGCCGCCTCGGCCCATTCCACCGTTTCCGCCACCCCTGGGGCCTTGGCCAGGGGTTCCTGCCGCAGGGCGCCAACAGCGGCGACGACCCGCCAGGCGGTGTCTTGTGCGACTTGGCTTGCTCGCATCATCACGATCTCGGCTTCGCGATGTGGGGCCGGATAATCGATCCAATGGTAGACGCAGCGCCGGCGTAGGGCCTCGTGCAGCTCGCGCGTGCGGTTGGAGGTGAGCACCACGACCGGGTGCTCCTGTGCCCGCACTGTGCCCCGCTCCGGAATCGAGATAGAGAAGTCCGAGAGGAACTCCAGAAGGAAGGCTTCGAACTCGTGGTCCGCGCGATCGATTTCGTCGATCAGCAGCACGGTATCGGCTGGATGGCGGAGCGCCTCCAGCATTGGTCGCGCGATCAGGAAGTCGTCGGCATAGATGTTGACGTAGGCGTCGCCCGCCTGGCGGATCGCCAGCATCTGGCGCGGGTAGTTCCACTCGTAGAGAGCGTGGGCCGCATCGATGCCTTCATAGCATTGCAGGCGCAGCAGTTGGCGCCCCAGCACCGACGCGATGGCCTTGGCGCCCTCTGTCTTGCCAACCCCGGGCGCGCCTTCCAGCAGCAGAGGTTTGCCGAGCGCCAGGGCGAGGTAGGTTGCCGTCGCCAGGCCTTCATCAGCGATGTACTGAGCGTCGCGCAGCGCCGTCGAGAGGACCTCTGGGCTGTCGATGCCGACGATGGAGCGCCGGATGGCCATTAAGCTCAGGGCCTGCCTTGGGGACGAGCGCCGCCATTGGCGCGGATCCCACGCAGCACCTTTTCCGGCGTGATCGGCAACTCATCGATGCGCACGCCGACGGCATTGAAGACTGCATTGGCCACGGCGGGAAGAACGGGATTGGCGCACATTTCGCCGGGACCCTTGCCTCCATAGGGGCCGTCGGGCGCCGGGCGCTCCAAGACCGCGATGCTGTGCGGTGCGATGTCGCCTGGCCCCGGCATGAGGTAGCTGTTGAAGTCGATCGGCCCGTGGTCGCGGTCGGGGTAGTAGGGCTCCGTGGTCTCCCAGGCCGCATGACTCATGCCCATCCAGGCACCGCCTACCAGCTGCTGCTCCACCAGCTTGGGATTGAGGGCACGTCCTAGTTCGTAGGCGCTGTTCATTTCCAGGACCGCGACTTCACCAGTCTCGTCGTCCACCTCGACTTCGACGATCATCGCGGCGTGGGCAAAGCAGGAGACTGGTGTTTGCTCACCGGTCTCAGGATCCACCTCTGAGAGGGGGATCAGGAAGATGCCGCGACCGGAGACCGTGCGTCCCTGCCTGAACTGCGCCGCCGCGCAAGCTTCCGCCGTGGTAATGGTGCGAGAGGGGGCGCCCTTTACGTGAATGTTGCCCTGGCCGTCGGTTACCAGGTCGCCGGGATCCACCTCCAGTTCTTCCGCAGCGGCCTCCAACATCACCGCGCGCGCTTCCCGTGCGGCCTCGATCACCGCATTGCCCACCCTATGAGTCCCGCGCGATGCGAAGGAGCCCATGCAGTGGGGGCCGGTGTCGGAGTCCGCCGTGTCCACGTAGACATCCTCTACCGGCACACCCAGGGTCTCCGCGGCGATCTGTCGGGTTACCGACTTCATGCCCTGGCCCAG
The DNA here is from genome assembly GCA_029265995.1 of Rhodospirillaceae bacterium. Classification (GTDB taxonomy): domain Bacteria; phylum Pseudomonadota; class Alphaproteobacteria; order Kiloniellales; family DSM-21159; genus Aquibaculum. The sequence goes on from JAJUFM010000074.1 coordinate 3,415, forward strand.
GTCGATGGAGGAAAGCGCGACCATGAACTTGCCGCCGGGATTGGAGTGTACCAGAGCTTGAGAGGGGTCACCGCCCAGGTTCATGCCGATGGGATAGTTGATTGCCGCGAAGCCGCGGCCGCGATGGAGTGCCATTTCAGCGCCTCCTCAGGCCGGATATCGAGGAAAAGCGGGTGACTCGCCGTTGTTCTGGCGCGTGCTGTTCCGCTGGTCTTTGTGCCGCCGGCGGTGGTGGCGGGGCGACCGCAGCCGAAGCGGGCGGAGCCGAGGGCGCTGGCCGCGACATCGGTTGCGGCGCGCGGTCGAAGCTGCTCGGTACGGCAATGCTGTCGCGGCTGGGGTGAGATGCAGGCGATTGTGGACCGCGCGCCTGCCCCGCCGGGCCGGAGGGCCGCTTCTTCTGCGCGTAGCTGCCGGCAGTATAGCCTTCCACCCGGCCGTGCTGATCCGTCACGGTGTGCGGGATCTCGGCGCGAGCCCCACCACCGTCTCGGAGGGAAGAGGCTTGGCGCGCGGCCTGGCTCAGGGGCCAGCCGGCCTTCTCCGCCGCCACGTGGCAGCACTCGATCAGGGCCGTGTTCTTGGCCAGCCGCCGGTGCGCCTTCATGTCCCCGTCCCGATAGGCATTGAGGATGCGCAGCTCGATGGGGTCCATGCCTAGTTCGTGCGCTATCTTGTCCATGTGGCACTCGATGGCAAAGTCAACGCCGGTGATCCCGAAGCCGCGCATGGCGGTGGCCGGTGTGCGGTTGGTGAAGACGCAGTAGACGTCGGCGTAGACGTTGGGGATCGTGTAGGGCCCGGGCAGGTGGCCCACCGCCTTGATGATGGCGTAGCTGGAAAGCCGGGTGTAGGCGCCGCTGTCGAAATAGCCGGTGAACTTGCGGGCGATGATGCGCCCGTCGTTCATCACTCCGTCCTTCAGGTACCAGCGTTCCGCACCCCGTGGTGCCCCCACCTGCATTTCCTCGTGTCGATCGAAGATGTACTTGCAGGGCCGGCCGGTCAGCATGGTGCCGAGAACCGCCATGGGCTCGTGCAGAGAGTCGACCTTGCCGCCGAAGCCGCCGCCGACCGTGCCGCCGATGAGATGCAGCCGATTGGAGGGCACCCGCAGCAGCTTTGAGGTGGTGTCGAGGGAGAAGAAGAGCGCCTGGGTCGAGGTGTAGACCACATAGCGGTCATTGGTTTCCGGTGCCGCGATGGCGCCGCAGGTTTCCGTTGGCGCCTGCTCTATGGGCGACATCTGGTAGCGGCCTTCGATGATGCGATCGGCTTGGCGAAAGGCCGCCTCCACATCACCGAAGCGCAACTTCTGGTGGTCGTACTTGCCGTGATAGACAAAGCGGTTGCCGGGATAGACGTCATTCACCACAGGCGCACCCGGCTTTATCGCCTCCTCGACGTCGAGAACGGCCGGAAGCACTTCCCAATCCACCCGCACCTGGGCCACGGCGTCCCGGGCCGCGCGCTCGCTTTCTGCAATCACGGCCGCGACCGGCTCGCCCTTGTAGGACACCTTCTTGTCGGAGATCAGCGGCTCGTCGTCGATGCCGAAGTCGAGCAGGCTGAGCAGCGTGTTGAGGTTGTTGGGCACGTCCTTGCCAAGAACGATCCGCACGACGCCAGGCATGCGTTCGGCAGCACTGGTGTCGATGCGCCGGATCCGGGCATGATCGTGCGGGCTGCGTACACAGCGGATGTGCAGCAGGCCCTCGAAGAGATGGTCATCGAAGTAGGGCGAGCGGCCGGTGACATGGCCGAGGGCGTCCTGACGCTGGGTCGGCTTGCCGATTTCGTTCAGGTTGTCGTCGCGCTCGTCCGCGAAGTATTCCTTGCGAAACTCGATCACGCTCTTCTCCTAGCCGTACCGCCTCTGGTTCCGCCTGCCGGCGGCATCCAGGATAGCGTTGATGATCGGCTCATAGCCGGTGCAGCGGCAAATGTTACCAGAGATTGCCTCGACCACCTCTTCCCGGGTGGGGCTGGGATTGCGGTCGAGGAGCGCCTTGGCCGCGAGCAGCATGCCGGGGGTGCAGTAGCCGCATTGCGCTGCGAAGTTGTCCATGAAGGCAGTTTGCAGAGGATGCAGCTCCGCTCCCTCGGCCAGCCCCGCCGTCGTGGTGATCTGCCGGCCGTCCACCGTCTCCGCCAGGGTGAGGCAGGAAAGATGCGGCTCCCCGTCAATCAGAACGGTGCAGGTGCCGCAGGTACCCTGGCCGCAGCCGTACTTGGGCGTCAGGTCGCCGACGCCGCGGCGGAGCAGGTCGAGCAGGTTCTGGCCATCGTCGGTAAAGACGGCCTGATGGCGCCCGTTAAGCTGGAACTGGAGGGGTTTTCTAGCCATGGCCTATCTCCGATCGCCAGTTAGAAGGCGCTTCAGGTGGATGCCGACGACCTCGCGGCGGTACCAGGAGGAGGCCAGGGAGTCCGTGCGCGGCTCTATGCCGTCACAGGCCGCGGCGGCAGCCCGCTCGATGGTGGCACTGTCGAGGTACTGCCCGTCGAGTAGGCGCTCGACCGCGGTGGCTCGCAGCGGCCTTGGCCCCATGGCTCCATAGGCGACGCGCGCGCCACGGATCCGGCCCCCGGATTGCGGCAGGTAAGTGGCGATCGTCAGCAGCGAGATGCCCTTCGGCTTGACCCGGCTCACCTTCACGAAACGAAATGACGAGGGGTCGCGCGGACGTGGGACAACAACTGCCCGCACGATCGAACCTTGATGGCGGTCCCGATCGCGCATGAACTCCTCGATCTCCACCCCGCGACCGCCCTGTCCGACGAACTCGATACGCGCCCCCAGAACAAGGAGCGCTACGGCCAGGTCGCCATAGGGGGAGTTGGCATAAAGGTTACCGCCGACGGTCGCCATATTGCGGACGGCGGGGCCGCCCACAGCCTGTGCAGCCGGGATCAGGAAGGAGAGATCGCGGTGGGCAATGATCTCCTTCATGGTCACGCCGGCCCCAATGCTCACACCCTCACTCTCGCTGCGGATGTGCCGGAACGAGGGGTCGCGAGCGCGGATCAGGGTGTCGAAGGACTGATCCCCATGATTGGCGGCCCGCATCAGCAGCGTTCCCCCGCCAAAGAAGCGGGCGCTGCGGGTGCTGCGCAAGGCGCTGGCGGCGGCGTCCAGGCTGTCGAAGGTCTCTACACGCACCGGCATCATGCTTCTCCCAGAGCGGGGGCGCCGAGCCCCATATGGTCGCGGACCGCTTGGAAACCGCGTTCGTAGATCTGTTCGCCCACCTGTTTCTCCAATTCGGCTTCCCGTCCCGGCGGTGTGTCGAAACGAGATTCCCAGTGCCAGAAGGTCAGGTCGCCGTCGGTGACCGGGATCAGCCGCACGTGGGCCATGTAGTTCAGCAGCGGGATCGGCGTGTCGAGCAGGCAGTAGCTGAAGGCCATGTCGATGTCGGACAGGGTGAGTAGCTGTTCCCTGAGTTCGGACCCATCCGCCAGGTGAAAGCGACGGACACAGCCGATCCGGTCGGAGGGGAGGCCGCGCTCGATGTGGCTGTCCGCAACGGCTGGATGCCATTGATCATGCCCGTTGAAGTCACGCAGCACCTCCCAGACCGCCTCTACCGGGGCTTCCATGATGGTGCTCTTGACGATCTTCACCATGGGACGACCTCGGCAAGGGCGAAAGGTCGAGAACAAGTAGTCGTCTTCCAACCCACTCGTCGTCCTCCAATCTCAACCATTCCTAGCCCGCGAAGTGGCGCTTCAATGCGTCGAAGCCGGCCTGGAAGACGTTGGTGCCGATACCGTTCACCAGATCCTCTGCCACGGCTTCGTCGCACTCGAACTCGGCCGTCCACTCGGCGAAGGTGCGGTTGCCGTCCGTGATTGGCGTCAATCGCAGCGTGGCTACGTAGTCGGTGAGCGGCATGGGGCTTTCCAGGATCGCGTAGGTGCAGAAGAGATCGTAGTCGGAAAGACCCAGCAATTTCTCCCGAATGCGGTCTCCATTCTGGAGGCTGAAGTCCCTTACACAGCCGACTCGATCCGAGGGCTCGCCGTTCTCAATCCGGCTTTCGCGGATCCTGGGGTGCCAGCGAGGCATGCCGTTGAAGTCCCGAACCCGCTCCCAGACCTTTTCGGCGGGAGCGTTGATGACGCTAGAGACGAAAACACGAGGCATCGTTCAACCTGACTATTTTGGGTTACTGCGAGCGCTTGTCGGCGGAGTCGGAGGAAAGGGCATCGGCGCTTGCCTTGGAATCCCCACCGCCATCGCCCGCGTCTCGTCCTTGCTTCTTCAGCTCGCCCGCAATCCGCGTCATGTCGGAAGCCTCGCGGATCAAGCCCCCCTGCTTGGTCAAGGCGCCCCCTTCGATCCCGATATCGGCCAGAAGGCTGTCGACCAGCGGCGCCTGCACGCGGTAGCGCAGGGCAGAATTGATCACTTCGTCGGTCATGTTGGCACGGCCACCCTGGCCCGCGCCGCCCATGCCGTCGAGCTGCATGATGCGGATATCCTGGATCTTCTCGAGCGGCTTGACCGAGGCCGAAACGATGCCTTCCACGTGCTCCAGCAGCTTCCGGCGGAAGAGCGAGTGCCGGGCCGGGTCGCTGAGTACGTTCTCCGCTTCGTTGAGCAGCTTCTGGGCTTCTGCCTCCACCGCCCGCCGAACCTTTTCCGACTCGGCCAGGATCTTTTCTTCCTGGGCACGCTTCTCGGTCAGCAGGAGGTCGATACTGCGCCGGCGGTTAGCCTCCTCGGTTTCGCGTGCCGTCTTGACACGCTCTTCAGCTTCGGCAGCGCGAGCCAGGGCAGCATAGGACTCCGCTTGAGCCGCCGCTTCTTCCAGAGACTTCTTGTAGAGGGCGATGGCCTTGTCCATTTCGGCCGTTTCGACGTCGCGGGCGCTGTCGACTTCGAGCTTGCGACGCTGTGTCTCCTGCCCGATCCGCGCCTCGTCCAGTCCACGCTCCGTGGCGATGCGAGAGCGCTCCACGTCTTCGTAGGACGCGATTTCCGCTTCGCGCAAGGCCTGGACACGTGCCACTTCGAGCTGTTCGAGCGCCCGACGACGTTCCAGTTGTGCCGCCTCCAGCGCCTGTTCGCGGGCGACATCGGCGCGATCCACATCGCGCTGGGCCGCAATCTGCGCCTGACGCAACTTGGCTTCCGCGTCGGCCCGCTCGCTCTTCTTGGCGGCCAGCAGGATCGCGGCTGTTTCGTCGGCCTCCTCGACAACACGGCGGCGGTCGATATCGACGGTCTCGACTTCCAGGTCCCGCGCAATCTCTCGTGCACGGGTCTCCTGCTCGGCCGCAATACGCTCGAAGTCGACCATCTTACGCTGGGCGATGCGGGCTGCCTCGACCGCCTCGTCCGCAGCCACCTGGGCTTCTTCCAGCATCTTCTTGCGTTCGATGTCTCGGGCGCGGGTTTCCTGTTCGGCGGCGATCCGCTCCTGCTCGATCCGAGCTTCGAGCTCGATGCGTGCAGACTCGACCAGTTCGCGTGCCGCGAGATCGGCCTGATCGACCGCGCGATTGCGATTGATCTCCCGTTCGCGGGTTTCCTGCTCGGACGCGATGCGCTCGGCAGCGAGCTGCTTGTCTCGCGCGATGGCGGCTGCCTCCGTCGCTTGCTGCGCGGCGATTTCCGCTTCTTCCAGCGCGCGCTGGCGCTCGATTTCGAGCTCCCGGATCTTGCGATCGGTCTGGATCCGCTCCTCGTTGGTATTGGCGGCTTCCAGGATGCGCAGCTTTTCTGTCGCTTCGCGGGCTGCGATCTCGGCTTCCTCGATCGCCCGGACCCGCTCGATCTCGCGCCGGCGGATCTCCTCCTCGTTGGCGATGCGAGCGTCGGCCAGTGCCCGCTCCTGAGCGAGGCGCGCCTTTTCCGTCGCTTCGCGAGCGGCAATTTCCGCCTGTTCAATTTCGCGCTGACGCTGGATCTCGCGGGTCTGCGTTTCCTGCTCGTTGGCGATCCGCGCCTCCTGGACAGCACGCTCCTGCGCGATGCGAGCCTTCTCAACCTCCTCCTGGCTGCTGATTTCCGCGCTATCAATCATCTTTTGCCGCTCGATCTCGAGCTGGCGCACCTCTCGCTCAGAGGAGATGCGGCTTTCGGCAATGGCACGTTCGTTGGCGATGCGCGCGCGTTCGATAGCTTCCCGCGCCATGAGCTGCGCAGTCTCGGCTTCCTTCTCGCGCTCCGCTCGTTCCTTCGCCAGCTGGGCGCGTTGCTGCGCGCGGCGGAATTCCACCTCGCGCTCCTGCTCCAGGCGCGCTTCCTCGCTCGCCCGTTCGATTTCAAGGGACTGCTTTTCCGCTTCCAGGTTGCGGGTGCGGATGCGGATCATCGAGTCCTGCTCGATGTCGTTGCGCAGCTTCCGCCGCTCCTCGATGTCCTGGATCAAGGAGGTCAGACCCTCGGCATCGAAGCGGTTGGAGGGGTTGAAGTACTCCAGGGCCGTCTGGTCGATGTCGACCATGGCGACGGATTCCAGCTCCAGACCATTGCGGTTCAGATCTTCCTGAGCCGCTTCGCGCACCCGGGTAACATAGATGCCGCGCTGCTCGTGCATTTCCCCCATGGTCATTTCGGCGGCGACCGCACGCAGTGCGGACTCGAACTTGCCTACGAGCAGCTCGTTGAGATTGCGGGCCTCCAAGGTGCGGCGACCGAGTGTCGCGGCGGCGAGGGAAACGGCTTCTCGCGTCGGGCGAACCCGCACGTAGAACTCCGCTTCCACGTCGACCCGCATACGGTCCTTGGTGATCAGCGCCTGGTCCTTGCTGCGCACCACCTCGAGCGCGAGCGTGTTCATGTTGACCGGCGTGATGTCGTGAACGATCGGCCATACGAAAGCGCCACCGTCGATTACCACCTTCTCGCCCAGAAGACCGGTCCGTACGAAGGCGATCTCCTTGGTCGAACGGCGGTAGAGCCAGGTCATCACCCAATAGATGATGGCGATGACAATGACCGTTGCGATGAGCCACAGAATGCCCTGTCCGATTACCTCTCCGCTCATCATGCTTCCTCCCGCGGCGCCCTGATCACTTCACGTGCTTTCCGCATCTCATTTACCCTTTATCTGCTTGAACCGACGGGTCTGCTCCGTGAGCGCAACCTCGGTCGGCAGGCGCTCCATCGAGGAAGCGCCGTAGAACCCGTGGCAGGTCCTGGTGTTCTTCAGCACGAAGTCAGCGTCTTCGGGCATGGCGACGGGGCCGCCGTGCACCAGGACGATGACGTCGGGGTTCACCCTGAGCGCGGCCTCCGCCCATTCGTCGACGAGCTTCGGGCAGTCCTCCAGCTTCAGGGCTGTTTCCGCTCCGATAGATCCGCCGGTCGTGAGCCCCATGTGGCAAACCACGATGTCTGCCCCGGCCTTCGCCATGGCGGCTGCTTCGTCGGCATTGAAGACATAGGGGGTGGTCAGCAGGTCCTTGGCATGGGCCTTCGCGATCATGTCGACCTCAAGGCCGTAGGACATGCCGGTTTCTTCCAGGTTGGCCCGGAAGGTGCCGTCGATCAGACCGACCGTGGGGAAATTCTGTACTCCGGCAAAGCCCACCCGCTTCAACTCGTCCAGAAAGACGTCCATGTCGCGGAAGGGGTCGGTGCCGTTCACGCCGGCCAGCACCGGCGTGTGGCGCACGACCGGCAGCACTTCCTGCGCCATCTCCAGCACGATCTGGTTCGCATCTCCATAGGCCAGCAAGCCGGCGAGAGAACCGCGTCCGGCCATGCGGTAGCGGCCGGAGTTGTAGATGACGATCAGGTCGATGCCGCCAGCTTCCTCGCACTTTGCAGACAGCCCTGTGCCCGCACCGCCGCCGATGATCGGCTCGCCTCGCTGGATCATCGCTCGGAAGCGCTCCAGGATGGAGGTTCTTGTCAGCTTCATCCTTACAGGCCTCTTCTCTTTTTCTGTGGCCGTCCGCCGCCATGCAGTGCCCGAAAGGCCTGCACCACTTCCGCTGCGAACGCGGGGTCGTTGATGTTGTGGGGAAGGCGGATCAACTGGCGTGTACTGGTCTGCCGCACCGTTTGCTCCAGGGCGTCGAAGAGCGCGCGGTCGGCCAATGGATCGTGGAACGGCTGCCCGGGCGCATCGAGGGCCGAAACACCTCCCTCCGGCAAGAAGAAGCGGACGGGCGCTTCCATGAGGTTCAGGCGCTCGCCGATCCAGCGCCCCATAGCCGCATTCTCTTCAGGCGTTGTCCGCATCAGAGTGATCTGCGGATTGTGGTGATAGAACTTACGGCCGCGGAACTTCTCCGGCACGGTGTCGGGTGCGCCGAAGTTGACCATGTCGAGCGCGCCGCAAGAGCCGATGTAGGGGAGGCCCTGGCGAACCATCGCGCCAAAGCGATCCTCCGTAGCCGGGAATATGCCACCCACGAGCAGATCGCAGATCTCGGTGGTGGTGACGTCGATGACCCGCTGGATCAGCCCGCTTTCGACCAGCTTCTCCATGGAGCGGCCACCGATGCCGGTGGCGTGGAAGACGAGACACTCGTGGTCCGCCTCGAGCGCCTTGGTGATCTGCTGCACGCACGTCGTGGTGACGCCGAACATGGTAAGGCCGACCGCAGGCGGCCCCTCCTGAGCGTCTCGGCTCCGCGCGGATTCCCGTCGGGCCTGGACCATGCCGATCAAAGCCTGAGCGCCATTGCCCAGTACCTGGCGAGTAATGGAATTCAGACCCTGAACATCGGCTACCGAATGTAGCATCATGATGTCGGAGGGGCCTACGTAGCGGCTGACATCGCCTGACGCTACGGTCGAGATGAGGACCTTGGGCACCCCCACCGAAAGGGCGCGCATGGCCGGGGCGACGATCGCCGTTCCCCCCGATCCTCCGGCGGAAATGATACCGGCGATGCCACGTTGCCGTTCCATCCAGCGTTCAAAGGCCAGTGTCATGCCGGCCACTGATTCCCCGCGATCCTGGCCAAAGACGCCGCTGGCACCGCGCGGGTGATAGGCTGCAATCTGATGCGCGGGAATTTCTGCGCCGGAGTGGTGGTTGGCGGAGGTCGAGAGGTCCACCAAGCGGACGGGCAACCCCGCGCTGCGAATTTGATCCCGGAGAAAACGCAGCTCCTCGCCCTTGGTATCCAGCGTACCGGCGACCAGCACGACTTCTTCGCCTGAGGAGGCGAGAGGTCGAAGTTCAGCATGCGCCGGACTGCGCGCCGCCAGAGGCTGAGGCATCGTCGTCAGCGTTCGGGCGGACTGAATCAGCTGGCGCGCAGGTACCGGTCGCGACCAGCGCGTTGGTGGCACCGGATTGGAAGTGTAGACCTTCTGCGTCAGGGGACGCGTTTCTTGCGGCGAGGATCCCTCTTCTGCGGAGGCGCCTAGATCGGCTCCGCTGCCGTCGTCGCCGTGACGTCCCACCCCCAGCAAGCGCTGTTGCAGCTCTCGATCACCGGCCAGTTGAGCGGCGTCGGCAATGCGGTTGATGCGACCGTTAACCATGATGCCGATCTTTTCGGCAACGGCGGTGGCAACGCCGATGTTCTGCTCGATGACCAGGACGTCGATGCCGCTCTCTTCTTCCAACTGGAGCAGCATCTCCTGCACCTGCTGGACGATGACCGGAGCCAGGCCTTCGGTGGGCTCGTCCATGATCAGAAGACGTGGATTGAGCAGCAGGGCGCGCGCGATGGCCAGCATCTGCTGCTCGCCGCCCGAGAGCTGACCGCCGCCGTTGCTCTTGCGCTCTGCGAGCCGGGGGAAGGTCGTGTAGATGCGCTCGACCGTCCAGGCGCCGCTGTGTCCTGCGGCAACCATTCGGAGGTGTTCGTCAACCGAAAGCGAGCGCCAGAGACGCCTTCCTTGGGGCACGTAGCCGATGCCGAGCTGCGCGATCTGGGCCGGCTTCCGGCCTACGAGTTGCTCGCCGTGGAAGCTGATCGAGCCACCGGCGACGGGGACAAGACCCATGATCGCCTTGCAGAGGGTGGTCTTGCCCATGCCGTTTCGGCCGACCACCGAGAGCACGCCCTCCTGGAGGGTCAGGTCGACACCCTGTAGGGCGTGGGACGCGCCGTAGTAGACGTTGAGTCCCTTCACCTCGAGGGCGGGCACTCCCTGGCGCGTGGTCTCAGCCATGACCGCCTCCCAGGTAGAGTTCCTGTACCTCCGGATCGTTTTCGATCTCCTGGGGCAGACCCTCCTTGAAGATGCGGCCGTTGTGCATCATCGAGACGCTTTCTGCGACACGTAGCGCCACGTCCATGTCGTGCTCGATAATGATATAGCCGATATGGCTCGGCAGGTTGGTCAGGATCTCGACGAGATCCCTGCGCTCCTTTGGCGAGAGGCCAGCCGCAGGCTCATCGAAGAGAACGAAGCGGGGCGCGCCCGCGAGCGCCAGGGCGATCTCCAGCTGACGCTGCTGTCCATAGGAAAGCTCCGAAACCAGCGTCTCCCGGCTGTCCTCCAGATGCACCGCCTCGATCAAGTCATGGGCGGCCTGCATCAGCGGATCGCTGCGGCGAGGCCGAAGCAAGGAAAAGCGGCCCCGGGAGACGCCGCGGCAGGCGAGATAGACGTTGTCGATCACGCTGAGGCCGGTGAAGAGCAGCGAAATCTGATAGGTCCGGCGCAGGCCGCGGCGGATCCGTTCATGCGGCGGGAAGTTCGTCACATCCTCGCCGAACAGGCGGATGGTCCCGGAGGTGGGCAGGAAGTCGCCGGTCACGCAGTTGAACAGGGTCGTCTTGCCCGCCCCGTTGGAGCCGAGAACGGCCCGTCGCTCGCCGGGTTTCACCGTGATGGTGACATCGGTCAGGGCGGCGAGCGCCCCAAAGCGTTTCGTCACGCCGCGCAGTTCAAGCGCATTAGCGGTGCCTGCGGCGGAGAGGCGTTCGGAAATGACGCTGGAGCTTGCGGTACTCACGACGCCTCCGAGCCTCCAACCAGCGGATCGCGCCGCTTGCGACGGCGCTCCTGCAAGCGTTTCCACAGCCCGAGCACGCCGTCAGGGGACCAGTAGACGACGACCAGGAAGCCCAAGCCAATCAGCAGCTTGAAGCGATCGTCTGGAAGCGCGAGGTAGCCCAGCACGTTAGGCGAGAAGGTGCGGAGTAGTACGTAGATAAGCGCGCCGATGAAGGGGCCCACCGGATGGGCGAGGCCGCCCACGATGGCGATCACCAGGATATCGATGACCGCGGGCAGCCCGGCGGTTCCTGGTGAAATCTGCGCATTTTGCCAGACCAGCAGGATACCGGCGACGGCAGCAATGACGGCGGCGAGGGTATAGGCGGCGATGCGATGCGCGACAACATTGAAGCCTAGAGCCGACATTCGGCGCGGATTGTCCCTCACCCCCTGAAGCGCGAGGCCGAAGGGCGAGCGCGAAATGTAGAGGACCGCGAAATAGGAAAGCGCCGCACAGCCCAGGGTGAGATAATAGAAGGGGACGGGATCCCGCCAGTTCACGCCGAACAGGGGCGGCGGAACGACGTTGGCGAAGCCGGAGTAGCCGTTAAAGATCGAGTAGTTCTGGCGCGTGAAGTAAAAGAAGGCGGCGGCAAAGGCGAGGGTGATCATGATCGTGTAGATCCCCTCGGTGCGCACCGCCAGCGCGCCAACCAGGGTCGCAAAAGCCGCGGCGACGAATATCGCCACCGGAACGTAAAGCCACCAGGGCCAAAGCAGGCTGATTTTCTCGACCCCGCTGTCGCCAAGGATCGCCACCAGATAGCCGGCCAGCGCCGCGATCGACATCTGGGCCAGGCTGACCATCCCGCCGTAGCCGGCCAGAAACATCAGGCTCAGCCCGATCATTCCAAGGATGAAGGCCCAGCCGAAGACCTGGAAGAGGAAGAAGCTGTTCGCCACCAGCGGCATCAGCAGCAGTATCGCGCCGACGGCCCAATAGGCGTGAGGGATCCCCTGCAGCAGAGCAGTTAGGCGCGCGCCGGGGGAGGATTGGGCAGTGAGGGGGCGATCCGCGACGGCCATGCTTCAGCGCCCCAGCAGGCCCTGGGGCCGGAAAGCCAGCACCAGGGCCATGATGAGAAAGGTAAAGACGACCGAGTAGGTGGGGGCGTAGACCGATCCCAACTGCTCGGCCAGGCCGATCAGAACGGCGCCGAGAGCGGCGCCGAGGATCGAGCCCATGCCGCCGACAATCACCACCACCAGCGACGCCAGGAGGAAACGCATGTCTTCCCCGGTGGCGATCGACTGAAAGGTCCCACCGACGATACCGGCGACGCCCGCCAGGCCCGCGCCAAAGGCGAAGACCGCCATGAACACGAGCTGAACGCGTACGCCGGAGGCCGCGAGCATGTCTCTGTCATCGACGCCGGCACGAATGAGCATGCCAATGCGGGTGCGATTCAGCGCCAGCCACATCAGGATCCCGATCGCAATGGAGCCGACAAGAATGGCGATCCGTACCGCCGGATAACGCAGATAGATGACTTCACCGGTGTCACGCACAGCAGCGACCAGCGGCAGCTCGACCGGGCCGCGCAGCCAGTCCGGTGTCAGGATCTGGTA
>JAJUFM010000197.1 GCA_029265995.1 Rhodospirillaceae bacterium
AAGTGAAGGACCTCGAGGGTCGGAGCTCAATGGGTCGAGATCCTTCGCTGCGCTCAGGACGACGAGGGGGTGGGGGACAACGAGGGAGTGGGGCTGCCTCACTGATACCGCCGCCCCTGCGCCACCACCCGGGCCAGTTCGGACGCCGCTCGTCCCATCGACCGGCGCAGGTGCGCCGGATCTCCCCCGGGCGCCGTCACGTTAATGGTGATGTTCGATGAGCCCGGCGCTGCCGGCGGCTGGGCGAATCCCGTGGTCACCGGCGCAAAACCGCCGGCGGCGACTTCCAGGAGACCGGTTATCGGGCGGCTGACCGCGTCGCGCAGGATCTGGTTGCTGAGCGAGACGGCGAGACGCTGCAAGACGTCTTCCACGTCGCGGCCCTGCAGCAGGATCTGGGTGAGCGCACTGCCGGCGCGGCGCCCCAGGTTTTCGAAGCCGATGGCGGTCTGCGTGCTCAGCCGATCCAGGCGCGCCAATCGAGCCTCCAGCTCCGGCGAAAGCGCCAGGAGATGCTCAAGGCGATCATGGTGGTCCATATTCTACCCCTCGTTTCGTCGAATCCCGGTCACTGGACCGAGCGCCTGCGCACGCTATGATCGCTTCAGGCTCCGCTTCGGGAGAAAGGGTGATGCGCGCGCTACTGCTACTGGTGTCCCTTGCACTCATTGCCATCGCCGCCATACCGGTGGTGGGCGACGTGGCGGGGGTGCGTCTCATGGGTCCTCTTGGTGCCTCCACCCCCGAGGGGCCGCGGGTGTTGCTCAGCAACAACTTCATGGTCTCGGTCTTCTGGGCCTTCGGCTGGCTGACCCTGGCGCTGCTCTGCGCGGCGGCGGCCATCGGCCTCGATCAGCAAAAGCGCCTGCTGCGCCTCTACCGCCAGCTCGATCGTCGTCTCGAGCAGCCGCAACAGCCGGCGCGCCCGGCTGCCGAACCTCCGCGGCCTGCCGCCAGGCATCGCTTCGAGCCGCGACTGGCCCCCACTCACGAACGGGAAACAGACTGGCAAGCGGTTCAGGATGATCCGCCGGTTCGAGGCCCCGTTCTGCGCGCCGATCGCTGAAGGTCGTTTGGGGTCTCGGCAAGGAAGGCCTGCAGGCTCTCCCTCTCTTCCGGCGCCAAGCCCAATGCATGATCGCCGCGCACCTCGCGCCAACCCTGAAGACCGCAGCAGAACTCCCGCGGCGTCATCTCCCAGAAGTCGCTAGGCCTCAGCCCCAGCCACCCGAAGGCCACAGACATCAGGCGCTCCCAGCGGAAGCGCCGGGCAGCTCCCCCGGCAGCGATTCCGGCCCCTCCGCCAGCAACCCTTCAGCCCCTGACAGCGCATTAATGAGCAGTTCGACCGCCAGGGGGCGGAGCTGTGCCAGGCCCGCGGCCAGCAACAGCGCCTCGCGCCGTTCCGGCGCCGGCGCGCCCGGCGTATGCGCCAACACCAGGCGCATGAGCTCGGCCAGCTCTCCAGCCCGCCATTCTTCGCCTGCCAGGCGGCGCAGGAGGAGGGGCAGCGGCCCCAGTCGCGCCTCCAGTTCGGCGATCAGGGCGAAGCTTGGCGCAGCCGCCAACTCGCGCCCGCCCAGGAGGAGCGTGACCTCGCCGCGCTGTGAGTTCATGGCATTTCTCCCGCCGTGAAGTAGAGAGGTCCCGTGCTTTCGAGGGTCATGGAGAATTCCTCCGCGCCGCTGTGGCGGCCGCTGCGCTGAAAGCGGGTGATGAGGAAGAGCCCCTCGAAACGGTCGCCGTTGCCGAAGTCGAGGCGGTAGCCGGCCGCCGTTCCCTCCACTGCCTGAAGATAGAGCTTGCGGTCGCTGGTTCCTGACGCCACGACGCCATCGCCCGTCACCGTGAGCGCGCGGAGGCCGGCCTGGGGCAGCAGCTCGCGAAAGCCCTCCGACGCCACGGTGGTGGCGTCGACCGCTTCGTTGTTCAGGCTGACCGAGGTGGTGCGCAGGCCCGCTACGAGTGCAAACCCCTCGGGCCCTTCCTCCTCTTCGATGGAAAGGCGCAACAGACGCCCGCTATAGGCGCGCTCGGAGCCGGGCATCTAGGCCTCCTCCAGGTCATTGAACAGCAGGCTCAACTCCAGCCGCCGCTGCTGAAATCCCGCTTCACCAGGATCGAGCAGCGGCCCACTACAGGATTGGGCCAACAGCGCGCCGCTGGCCGCGGCCATGCCTTCGCCGTGCAGCAGCGCCCGCACCCGCGCCGCAATCGCCTGCAGCCGACCACCCCCTTCGCTCCCGCGATCGAGACAGCGCAGCCGCACCTCCTGCCGCCGCAAGCGCAGGCCCCGGCAATCCTCCGAGGAGTCGCGCACCACACCCTCGATCAGAACCCAGGGTGGGGAGGCATCCGGCGGCACCTTCTCACTGAAGACCGCCGGCCCTCCCCGATAGCTCGCCAGAAGCGCCGCCAGCGGCAAATCCTCCGCCAGATGCCCGTGGATGAAGCCGATCACGTCCATGATTCTTTTCCCCTTTCAACA
>JAJUFM010000043.1 GCA_029265995.1 Rhodospirillaceae bacterium
CGGCCATGCTGGAAATCATCACGCGACACGTCGACGAGGTCGGCTCGTCCAGGACACCCAGGGAGAGAGAGAAAAGATGACGAAAAAGAAGCTACGCAGCCAAGCCTGGTACAACAGCGAGCGCATCAAGGATGCCTTCCTGCATCGCAGTTGGATGCGAAATCAAGGCTTCCCGGACCATCTCTTCGACGGACGTCCGGTCATCGGCATCTGTAACACGTGGTCAGAGTTGACGCCGTGCAACCACCACTTTCGAAAGATAGCGGAACACGTAAAGCGGGGGATCTACGAAGCGGGAGGCTTTCCCCTCGAGTTCCCGGTGTTCTCCTGCGGGGAATCGAACCTGCGGCCTACTGCCATGCTCTTCCGCAATCTGGCGTCCATGGACGTGGAGGAAGCCATTCGGGGAAATCCGATCGACGGCGTCGTGCTTCTGGTCGGCTGCGACAAGACCACCCCGTCTTTGGTGATGGGAGCGGCAAGTTGCGACATCCCAACGATCGCCGTCTCCGGCGGTCCCATGCTCAATGGCCACTACAAGGGCGAATTGATCGGCTCCGGCACCCACGTCTGGAAGTTCAGTGAGATGGTACGCGGCGGCCAGATGACCGCCGAGGAGTTTTACCGCGCGGAAAGCGCGATGAGCCGTTCGGCCGGCCACTGCATGACCATGGGCACTGCCTCCACCATGGGCTCGATGGTCGAGGCTCTGGGGCTGGGCATGCCACACAATGCGGCCATACCAGCCGTGGATGCGCGCCGCTATGTCCTGGCGCACATGGCCGGGCAGCGCGTTGTGGACCTGGTGCATCAGGATGTGCGCCTCTCGCGCATCCTGACCCGGGATGCCTTCAAGAATGCGATCCGAGTAAATGGCGCGATCGGGGGCTCCACCAACGCCGTCATTCACCTTCTGGCGATGGCGGGGCGCATGGGAATCGACCTCAGTCTCGATGACTGGGATGAGTTCGGCCGGGACATCCCGACCATCGTCGACCTGCAGCCCTCCGGCCGCTTCCTGATGGAAGACTTCTACTATGCAGGCGGCGTCCCGGCGGTCATTCGCCGCCTCGGCGAAGCCGGTCTCATCGAAAGAGATGCGCTGACGGTCAACGGCAATACCATTTGGGAAAACAACGCAGACGCCGAGTGCAACAACGATGAGGTGATTCGTCCACTCGACCGTCCGCTGACTCCTCAAGGCGGCATTGCCGTGTTGCGCGGCAATCTCGCGCCGGACGGGGCCATTATCAAACCTTCGGCTGCCGACCCCAAGCTGATGACCCACCGCGGCCGTGCGATTGTCTTTGAATCTATCGAGGAGTTGCACGAACGGATCGACGATCCAAACCTCGATGTAGACGAGACCTGCGTCCTGGTGCTGAAGAACTGCGGGCCAAAGGGTTACCCAGGCATGGCAGAGGTGGGCAATATGCCTCTGCCGCCCAAGGTGCTGGAAAAGGGCATTACCGACATGGTGCGCATTTCAGATGCCCGAATGAGCGGAACTGCCTATGGCACCGTGGTCTTGCACGTGGCGCCCGAGGCTGCAGCGGGCGGCCCCCTGGCGCTAGTGCAGGAAGGCGACATGGTGGAGCTGGACGTGCCGAACCGGCGACTGCACCTGGATGTAAGCGAGGAAGAACTCGCTCGTCGCCGCGCCCAGTGGCAGGCACCTGCACCCGCAATGTCTAGCGGTTACCAGAAGCTGTACGTGGACCACGTCATGCAGGCCGACAAAGGGGCGGACTTCGACTTCCTGGTCGGTTGCCGCGGCGCCGAGGTTCCACGCGAATCCCATTGAGCCGCAGCAGGATGCACCTCTCAGGTCGGCGACTTCAGCGCGCCGATCTGAGAGAGCTGCCTTAGACTACCAGCACCTCGTCCCCGCTCGAGGGGCACACACGAATCAGGCCCTGCTGTTGCAGGTCCCGCAGTAGCCGGCCCACGTCAGTCTCGATGCGCCCCGGATCGACGTCAGGAAATAGCTGAACCAGAAGCTGCGTTGCCTCCTTGGCTGAGGTGGGTTCAGCCAACAGGTTCCAGATGCCCGCGCCGATCAGGTCCAGCTCATAAGCCGAGCCAGGTGCCTCACCCGCCAGGAACAGGCGCTCACCCACTGGGCGCGCATAGACAGCAGGCGCTTGATGAAAGAGCTGCGTTTCCCGTGATGGCAGAGGCGTTTCGGCACGTGGCCTCAGCCGAATGGCAGAGGATCCTTCTGGAGGGGCAGGAGGCTGCTTGGGCAACTCGCTCAACAGGAGTTCAACCGCCGAATCAAGATCACTATAGGCCAGCGTCAGACAGGGCGTGGCGCTGATCAAGTCATGAAAGCTGTCCATGAGGTCCGGAGAGGGGCCCTCGGCAGCGATGCTTTGGCCAATAAGTGCGCGCATCGCCCTGGCCGCTTCCGTCCGCTTCAGCCACGGCCGTGTCACTCGCGTCTTCCGCTCAAGAAGCACGATCGCGCCCAGCGGCGCCGTCGCGCCATGAGCGGCTTGCAACTGCGGGGGCATGCTCAAGTAGAGATAGTTGCTGTCTCTCGCTCCCGCTTGGCCGGCAACGAACTCACGGAAGCTAGCCGGAAGCTCCGGCGCCAGGGGCAACCTCAAGCGAGGCGGCACCCCAAAGGCCATACCGGTCCCCTCTTCCGGTCTCAGTGCAAGAAGGTCATCGGTAAAAACACGCAAGCCCGCGGCGGCCAGTGCTGCTGTCAGAGTTGATTTGCCTGCGCGGCTGGAAGCCGGAAAGACGATGAGGCGCCCGTCAATCTCTACCGCGGCGCAGTGCAGGCACATCCGGCCTGCTCCGGATCGGACATAGGCTTCTGCCAAATCTACGATGAGGGTACAAACCGCGCCGACGACCGTTGGCTCCGCATAGACCTCCTCTCGCCAAGGCACTGAGATAGCATAGTAATCGCCGTAACGACGTACGGACGCCATGGGAGGTTTCGCGAGGGGGTGCTCGGGCGCGATCCGGTAGTGCCAGCCGTGCAGCAAACCGGCAAGTTCATCCAGCACTGGCTGGGCGTCGGCAAACTCGACCGCGCCCGCCAGGCCGTCAAAGTAGGCATACATGATGTGAAAACGTGGGCCGGCGCTTAAAAGACGTCTTTCATGTCGACCCAGATATGCAGGTCAGTACGATCGGAATGCTGATGCCGACGGCCCATTCTTGCTCGCCACCCGCGGCTGCCACGGCTGTGGCGGTGATGACGATGAGAGTGGTGGTGGTGATGATGGTGCCCCCGCGAACCCCGGCTATGGCGGCTTCCCCGACTTCCACGCGAGGCGCTGGCTTCATTTAGATCGAGCAGCACTGGGCTTGCATAGGCCAGCGTTGCCGCGGCAACCCCGAGGCCCAAACGTTGTAGCAAGCGGCGACGCGCGGCGTCAGTACCACTCGCGTTGTGACTGTCATCCTTCATGCGAACACTCCCGTCGTCTCTTCACGGCGAACGGCCATGCGGCTCTATAGCCTTGAACTAAAAAGCGGAACGAGGGCTTACGGAAGATCAAACAGCTATGACCAAAGCCATTCCGCTATAGAGACTACGCAGGCAAGTTCGTGGCTATCCCCATGAGGAGCGTGTTCAAGAAGTGTCGCGCATGTCAGAGAAAGGGCGAACCCACAAGAAGGTGCCACTGATATAGCGACGACGACAGTCGAGCTTACCGTCGGCAGCTCGCCATCACGCGCTCGACCGCGGCTAGTTCGGCACTGTGAAGCAGCGCCCCTTCCTTTTGCCGGTCGCTCAACCACCGACCCGCGAAGGCGCAGCGCTCTTCAGCGCTCATGCGCTCCATGCGACTTGGGCTGCTCGTGCCGTAGCTTGCTGTGGTCATCAGCCCCGAAGACTCCCAGGAAAAGGAAATTGGAGTTGCGAGCTTGCCCGTCCAGCGGGGATCAGTGAGCACAAAGGCAACCACGGCAATGAGAAAGATCACAAGGATCCAGGTACGCATCCGAAACTCCCTCGGCTTGCAGCGATTGCACCGAATTAGAGTAGACTGAGACATGCCGTATAACCAGCATGGGGCCAGCTCTGTTCTAGACTAACGTGCAAGGCTTCGCCAGTAGATGGCGCAACGTCCGCTCATAAAAGATCGCATTCTGAAGTTTGGAGAATTCCTTGCCCAACTTGCCGCGTCTGCTTCTGACAGTTCCTCTTGCCGCCTTCCTCGCTGTTCAAGCAGAGCAGGTGCACGCCAAAACCGACGCGCAAGCCTCAGCGCGCACCTGGGTAGAGGAGCGGATCCTGGCCAGCGATCTCCTTCAGAAGTTGGACTTCTCGAGCGCGCCTCAACTGGAGGCCGAGGGAGATGGCTGGCGGCTTTTGCTACCCCCTGCGACCGCCAAGGCCGACGCGGAGGCGGGGAAACTCCTTTTGCGCAGCAGCGACTCGGAGCTCCTGGTTGAGCCGATCGATCAGTCGCAGATCAAGCTGCAGTGGCAACTGCCTGAAGTGCTCGACCTTCTGCCTGAGCGCCCTGCTGACGAGGCACTGGGCGCACTGCGGATTGGGAGGCAGCGCAATGGCGGCACCTACGATCTCGGCCTGGATGCCTTCCTGGACATTGATGTTCTACTGGAAGAGCTCACCGTAACCCTCCCCGCGATTGAAGCTTCGCTCGCGGAAATCGCTCTCTGGGGTGAGAGCAATCAAGGTGATGATGACCGCTTGCAAAGCGACAGTGCACTCTCTTTCCAGAACCTGACCCTCGGCGGCCCGTTTCTGTCCCTCGACGTGCAAAGCATGGAACTTGTCACCGTCATGGAGGGAATCGAGGCTAGCGGCTATGCAGAGCTACTGGACGCGCTTCTGACAGATGGGACCAGCGGCTTGACCTTTGCTGATCCCGGTCTGGCAGCAGGGGCAGCGAGCCTGCGCGTGGCTGAAGCGGATTTGGCTCTTGGCGCCTCTTCGCTGCACCTGAAGAGCGCTGAAACCGCTTTCGCAGCAGAAGGTCTTGAAGGTGACGAAAGCGATTGGGTCCTTCAACTGGCGTTAGAAGATCTGCACGTAGCGCCGCTGCCACCTTTGGTCGAGAGCTTCCTGCCGCACAATCTCGAACTGGATCTAGCTATCCTCGGGCTGCCCCAGGCACAGCTAGACCCTCTCTTTGCTCGATTCGAACAGATCAGCCGTCGCACCGGCGCGCGCTATGCCACGGGTATGGCGTTATCAGACCTATGGGCTCTCCTGCAAAGTTCCGAGGCCAGGATCAACATCCCCTCCCTGCATTGGGAGGCAGCCATCATCAACGTTGATGGCCGTGGGATGATGACCCCCAGCCGAAGCAGCGAAGTTGGGCTAGTGGGCGAAGCCTATCTTGAAATCTCCGGCCTACCGCAAATCATCCAACAGCTGCGTGGCCACCCCGGGGCGGAGCGAATGGTACAGATACTGACCTTGCTTCAGGGATTGGGCATTCCTGTCGAGGACACTGATCACGGCAGCGCGCGCCGCTATGAGCTGTTGGTCGCGCCACAAGGTCAGATCGAGGTCAACGGCACCGATATCATGCCCCTGGTGCCCGGCCTGCTTAGATAGGCAAAGGACTAGGCCCGACTATTGCGTCCAGTGCTGATAGAGGCGGTCGCCCAAAACGCCACCGGCTGCGCCCCCTGCCAACGAGGCGGTGATTCGGGCAATGAGGTAATCGCTCGACATCCCCTTTACAGCCGCCAGCCCGCTCTTCGCCACGAGGGGAGCGACATAGCTCCCTATTGCCATATGCGTGAGGACTGCTCCGGCAGCGGCCCCGGCACCGATGGCCAGGATGCGATAGCCATCAATCCTTTCTTCAGCCACCAGGGAATCGGTCGAGGGAGAAAAAGCAGCTGCATACCCTCTGTCCTGCGCCAGAGAAATCCCAGGCGCAAGGAAGGGCAAGAGTACCAACCCAACCACGAGAAGCCTCTGTATCTTCATGTTCCTCCCTTCCGCTTTCTCAGCGTCGTGGCGAAATGCTGTCGACGTGGGTCTGCCCGGTCAGGCGGGTCAGTACATGCATGGAAGAAACGCCGGCGGTCATGATGCCGCTCAGCAGCAGAAGGACAGCCAGTTCCGCATGAAGTCGGTGGCCAAGATCCAGCAAACCGAAGTCGGCAAGCACCCAAATGAGACTGGCCAGTACGGAAGTGACCAGGGCGATTCCGCCCCAACGTAATGCAAGCAGCGTGGCACGCAGCGCGAGGAACCAGAAGATGACAAGCATTAGCGCCACAGGAATCTGCAGCATCCAGTAGTCTGCAAAACCTTCGCGTACCCAGTGGAATAACGATCGCCCAGAGGGGTTATAGACGGAAAAAACCAGAAAGGCGGCGAAGCACCAGCGCGCGAGGAAGGCTCTCAGATCAAAGCGCGTATAGCGTCCCTTGCGACCATAAAGCGGCTGTTTCGCACTGGTCACGGCAGCTGGTCCACAGCTTGGCGGCTGCCTGCGTATCGCTGCGCCTCCTGCAGTTCGTTGGTTCCCAATTGCTTGTACAAGAGGCTCTCTGTCGGGTCCTCGCCGCAGGCAAGAGCCTCCCGCTGGCGCACCACGGCACGTTCGCGCGCATAGGGATCGAGCGCATCATCCAGGATGAAATCCAGGACCTGTCGGCTTTGCGCATAGCCGGTCATCTGTGGCAGCGGGTAGAGAGGGGCGAAGAGCGGGCCCAGCAGGCCAATCCCCGCAACTTGCGTAGCGCTTCGGCCGCTCAAATTTCGGGCACTAACCCCACCGACCAGCGGAAATACGAGATAGGGACCATTGGGAACCCCGTAGCGGCAAAGCGTGTAGGAAAGATCCGTCGGCCTAGATTCGAGAAGCAGTTCGCCCGCCACGTCCTCGGAACCCAGGAGGCCAACGGTGCTGTTGATGCCGAAGCGCAGGCCCGCGATTGTGGCGTTGTCGAGATCTCCGGCCAGTCCGGAGGTCACTGCAATGACAGGCTCCTGAAGATTACGGAAGATGTTATGCAGACGCTCGCGCGTGGTGGGTGTGAGCTGTGTTTCATACCTGTTGAACAGCGGCTCGAAAATTTTTTCTTCGGCCCAGCTGTTAAAGCGATGGGTAGCGCGGTTGAGCGGCTCCAACGGATCTGGTTGGAATTGTTCCTGACCAAGGGCATGCCCCTCTGCGCGCACTGGGAGCGCCGCGACCGCAGCAAAGAGCACCACGGCCAGGACAGCCGCCGACCGTTCAGCTTTGGAGAAAAGTCTCTGCAACACCTCTGGCGTTTTCATAGGAAAGGGGAGCTGCAGATCTTGTTGAGATATTCGATCTCCGATCCAGTAGCGGCCCGCAGCGCCAGTTCCTCCGCGGACATCGCGGGCGCACCCCAGAAAAAGGCGCTGAAATTATCGTAGTAGGCATTGGCGGAGGTCGACGCGATGGTTTCGAAGAACATGTCCGTCAGCACGTAACCCGCATAGAAGGTCGTCATCAGAAGCAGTGGCATCCTCTGGCTACTCCTCTTGCCCAAAGGAAGCCGTGGCCGGCCAGAAGACGCGAAGATCCGACGGATAGTCCGCAGTGGTGCCCGCCTCCGGCACGAGCTTTGGCTCCAGCCGACGTTCCCAAAGCAGCCCAAAGCCGCTCGCCGCTGTCGCCCCCACGATTCCGACGGTGCAGCCGAGTGCCGCCGCCCCCAGAGACAGGCTGACCACGCCGGAAACGCCTACGCCGCTAGCCGCGATTGGCGCCCCGGCCAGAAGCGCACCGGCTGCGCCTGCAGCAGCGCCGAAGACGCAGGCCTCCCCCGCCTTCCGCATCATAGTGAGACGGGCCGCATCAGTGGCTATTGTAGGGCCGGAAGGCGGCTCGGCCGCGTGCGCCCCTTTTGCATCCAACGATCCGGAGATAAGCAGTGTGAGTGTTAAAATCGCCGCAAGCCGCATCCCGATCCCCCGACAGCCGGCTTATTTCCTACTGTAGCAGGAATTCGCCTTGCTATAAACTACTGTATATTGATGGTCGATCAGCGTGCTTGCTGGTTCCGTGCCTCCAACATGAAGTATCTACGAGGGCCTTTCGATCATCGTGGCGCGCTTTGCCAACTACCTAGCTTCCGCCGCCATCCTGACGCTGGCTCTCGCCGGCGGTCTTTGGACCGTCTGGGGATCGGCTGGGCCGCAACCGACTGTTCCGCTCTACCGGCTTCCATCCCAGCTTTTGGAGAAGCCTTTCGATCGCCTGCCCCTGATGCGCTGGTACAGCGAGGAGAGGATCGAGCGCGTCGGAACAGCTCTTTTCCTACCCGACAAGAACATCGGCTTCTCCTTCTATGAGGACGCTCCGATGCTTACGGAGGAGCAGGCACTCTTGCTCGAGTCCGGGCCGCATGCCCTCTGGGCGCTGCGCAATAAACAGATGGAGGCACGGCTGCAGCGGTCGGCGCAGGCGTTCTTCAACAACGCAGAAGTCACTCTGAACCGAATATTTTCCTCGGCCGCTTTCCAGGAAGACTATGCCCCCGCTTTCCGCGCCATCGTGACCTCTTCCGTGGAGGCTGCCTCGCAAGCACCGGAATCACAGGCGGCGGCGCAGCTCGCCCTGCAGGCCTATCGGGATCTGCTGGTCGAAGAGGTGGTCGCGCCCGGAACGCCGATCCTGATGGAGGAGGTTCGCAGCGCTTTAAAAGAAAACTTCCAGGCCGGCCCCGGTCGGTTCCTCGGCCAGCTTTTGGGGGGCAATGTCGATCCAGAGGTCTTTGCCGTTGCCCTGGACCGGACTCTGGAAGACCCCGCCATCACGGCGCAAGTCGAAGCTGCCCTCAAGCAAGCGCTGGTCGCCAAAGAAACTGAGCAGCTCGCCATTACTTTCAGCCGCGCACTTTTGACAGAGATGGCAGGGCGACAGGAGACGATCGACCTCCTGCGTCGCCTCCTGATAGATCCTCGCTTCTCCGACAGCCTGATGGAGCTGCGGATGCTGAGCCTGGTGGAGTTGCGGGATATGAGTGAGCTGTTGCTGGGACTTGGGATAACGCAAGGTGTCCATCCCCTGGCCGCACTGGTTATCCGTGCATTTCTTCAACTGGATCCGCCCTACTTCGTGCTCCTGGCACCAGCGCACGTGGCGGCGCGCTTGAGTGCTGGCGACTTGCCGGCGGGGCACCTCCTCTACGCTGTGGATTCGCCTTGATGTCGCCTGCCACTGCCCGTCCCCTCTTGAAGGTGGAGAAGCTCTCTATCCGGCATCGCGACGGCCGCGAAATCGTTCGGAATGCCAATTTCGAGATCGTTCCAGGCGAAATCGTGCTTCTCATAGGCCCGAGCGGAAGTGGCAAGAGCACCTTGCTAAGCCTCTTCTCCGGCCTTTTGGATCGCCACAAGGGCTGGCGAGCGGAAGGCTGCTGCCACCTTCCCAACCAGACGGTCGACCTCTCTCAAGAGCGGGCAGCGGCCGGGGGCATCGTGTTTCAGAACTACGCTCTTTTCGATGAGCTATCAGTTCGAGGAAACCTAGCCGCCGCCGCTGAACATGGAGAAGGCGGGTCCGAAGAATTGAGCGAACTCATCTCGAGCCTGCTTTCGGACATTGGACAGGACCAAAAACCGGCAGAGTTGAGCGGCGGCCAGCAGCAGCGCGTTGCCATCGCACGCAGCCTCCTCGCCAGGCGTCCGTTGCTGTTCTTTGATGAACCAAATGCCGGCCTGGACCCTGTCCAGACGCGCCGTCTGGTGGAACTGATCGATCGGCTCCGGCGCGAACAAGCGCTTTCGGTCGTGATCGTGGCTCACCACGTCCACGACTTGCTACCGGTAGCGGACCGGGTGCTTCTGCTGGATCCGCAAACGCGCAGTCTACAGCAGCTTGATCCCGCGTCTCCGCGCCTCGCGGACTATTGTCCTGTAGTTCCAAAAGCCATCAAAGAAAGGCAAGAAAGGCACCCGGTTCACGAGCCGGCAGGTGAACCAGCAGCCTACTCCAGCGCGATTAGATTACGGCTGAGACCCTCCTGGTGGTTTAGCTATGCGGCCCAATATTTCTGGTTGCTCGCACTGGCGCCCTCCATGCTGGCATTCATCGTCATCGGAGGCCTGTTGACGGGTTTCGTCGCGACCTGGTCGGCCTTTCAGTACATGCCCTTCGCCAACTACCTGCTGCCACTGGTTCACGACGACACCTTGACAGCCTTGGGCCTGACACAGTCTCGGGTATTAGCGCCCTTGATGCTGTCGGTTCTCATGGCCGCACGTAATGCAGCGATTGTCGCAGCAGATGTGGGCCATCGCGTCTACACACGACAGATCGAGGCCATGATCAGCCTTAACATGAGCCATCGCGGGTATATCTCCGGCGGCGTGCTGGCGAGCAGCCTCCTTGGTGCGCTTCTTCTCGCACTGCTGCTGCTCGCGGTCGCGGCCACCGCCTCTCTGGTCACGTGGCAGGCTCAGTTTCCAGAGTTGCCAGCAGCAATCTTTCGCGACGCCTTCTTTCAACTGGTTTTTCGAGAGGGAGATTGGCTTCCTGACGGCTGGCTGTGGATGCTCGCCAAGATCCTGCCCAGCGCACTCGCCGCAGGTGCTTTGGGCCTCTACTTCGGCCAGCGGCCGAAGACCTCCGTGGTCTCCCTCAACAGCGCTATCGCGCAAGCCATCATCTTTGGCGTTTCCGCGGCCTTGATCATCAACGCGTTGGTCACCCTGATCGAGCCGATACGGGTCTGATGTTGAGCGACCGACAGATGTCGGTTGGCGGATCTATGGCGGATTATGCAGCACGTCTCTTTCGCCAGAAAAGCGCACCTGGGCATGAGACCAGGTCATCCCAAGCGCGAGAATCAGGCAGATCATCCCCTGAACAGCGGAAGTCGTCAGCTGGATCTCGTCGAACTGCTGGATTCCCACGCCGACCCGGAGCAGCACGCTCGCGAAACAGAGGCCGATCACTGCAATTACGCCTCGCACCCGCATTGCGGCAACCGCCATGCGGACCATGGCGATCAGCGCCGTCACAAGCAGGATTCCACACATTGCCTGCAAGGAAGAAAGGCCCCCGGGACTTTCGGTCACCCAATGCCAGTAGGAGCGCTCGCTGGGGTTATAGAGGGCAAAGACCACAAAACAGGAAAGAAGAAGCCGGCGGCAGAAAAGCGCCGGTACATTGATGTTGCTAAAGCGCGAGAGCCGTGCCATCTCCGGCGCTCCTTACGCAATCAGCGTGCCGCGAGAAGATAGTCTTCAGACCGCTGTATCAAACCCTGCAGCGCCTTCTCCACTTCAAGGCGCTCCTGAGCCACCTGCATCCAGGAGCGAGCATTCGGTAGTACGTCTTCGTAAGCCTGCACGACATAAGCGGCCGTTTGCAGATCCCCCGCCGCCAGAGCTTTTTGGGCCAGCCTGATATCATCCCACAGACGGCCGCTATACGCCTCGTTGCGCCCATTCGTGGCAGAGGCAAAGCTGAAGAGTTCAGAAACCGATGCACGCAGGGATGAAAGGGCCGCCGCCAGCAGGGCCCGATGTTCGGGCAAGCTGACTGCACCCGCAAAATTGGCTTGCAGCGTCTTCAGGGGCGGAAGCCCCTGATCAGCAGAGGGAGCGAGATAGGTGAGCTGTCGCAAGGCGACCTCATCTTCCGAAAGGAGGTCGACAGCCAGTTCCAGCTCCTGTCGATAGGGAGCGCCGCTGCTGACGGCAGCTTCAAGCCGCGCCACAGCAAGAGCACCCGCTAGTTGGCGGCGCCGCTGCTGTTCTTCCACCATCATGGCCTGCGCCGCCGCAAAGGTCGCCGCGCTCTCTTCGCGCACGGCATCGACTTGAGCCGTCACTTTTGCATCCGCTTCGCTTAGAAGCCCCAACACCGAGTCTTCCAAACCCCTGTTGGCCCACGCCAGAGCGAGCGCAATGGTAGCCACCAATCCGGCGATGGATGCCATGAGCCAAGCAGATTGCCGCTGAGCCCGCTCGCTCGCGATGGGCAGGGAGGCAGCTTTTTCCGTTTTCTCCGTCTCGCCGTCTTCTTGGGTCAGACTTGGGTAGTTTTCCATGTTCACTTCCATGGAGGAGACCTGAACGTCAGGAATGCGCTTCTTGGCCATCTTGCTCAGCCCCTTCCCCACTTCATTTCGGCCAGTTCATTCGCCACCTCTCGCACCTCTCTGGCTGCTGGACTGCGAGGCGCCAGATTGGAGGGAGCGGAACCGTAAAAGGTCGACTCCTGAAAGACGGCGCGATCCGCAAGCTGTGCCTTCAAGGGTCGCGCACCGAGGGCTTCGAGTTGGGCGCGTGCATGCCGGGCGACGCTGCTGCGCTTGACGCGGGTGAGGACGGTAAAGGCGGGAATCTCCCGGTCGGCCATGGATCCGGCGCTTTCCACGACCTTGAGGGTACGCATCGCTTCATACACAGACGCCTCGTCGGCCATCACGGGAACCACAACCTGATCCGCTCCGCCTACTGCGAAGACCATTGCCTGATTTCCGAACCCGGCGCAGTCCACCAGAGTGACATCATGATTGCCGCGCAATTCCTTGATCCGCGGCAGGATTGCGTGCTCGTCCAACTCTGTGCGCAAGGTCGCCGCAGCCAAGGCACCTTCCTTTGCGTGCCAGCGGCTCAGGGTCTTGTTTGGATCGGTATCCAGCAGGGCCACACTGCGCCCGGCCTGCAGCCAATGCACTGCCAGCGACGCAGCCAAAGTGGACTTGCCCGCTCCTCCCTTGATGGAGGCGATCACCAAAACTCGTCTCGACATTCCCCCTCCGGGTCTTGTCCGACCCTGTCTTCCCCGTTCTCCCACCCGTCTGAACGTCGTGCGGTCAGACTGGTGGCGGCGTCGTCACGTCATCCGAATCGATCTGGCCACTCAGGCGATTGCGAAGATGCGACCAGGAGATCCCGATCGACATCAGCGTCGCGAACATCACCAGCAGCACAAGGTCGACAACCACCCTGTTACCCATGTCGATCAGCTCGAGATCGCTGAGCCACCAGGCAAAGGCCCCCAAAGTCGCTGTAATCAGACCGATGCCAATCGGGCCGATCGAGCGGATCGTCGCGCGCAGGTAGATGAGGTGGAGAAGAAGGAGAATCAGGGCTGCAAGCACCTTGACCGAGGCATTCTGCAAGCCCGACTGGACAACCCAATGCCAGAAGGAATAGCCGGTGGGATTGTAGGTGGCGAGGACGATGAACATCGCCAGCATCCAGCGCACCACCCAGCCCCAGAACCCGAACTCCATCTTGTCCCCCCGCCGACCCGAGCAGGTCGGCACCAACTACCACTTTCAGCTTAACCGAATTGCCCCCTATAGGCGAATCAATTGATAGTATTCTAGCGTCCTGTGGCAGAATGCGGAGAACAGTTGAAGGGGGAATTCATGCGCCACCTCACCGCGCCGGCAGTTGCAGCCTGCCTGTTCCTGATAGCCCTGGCCGCGCCAGGGAAGGCTTCAGCGGAAGCCATGCTCCACGCCTGCAATGAAGCATCGGAACCGGTGTCGCTCGCTGTGCGGGTGTACGGCCTTGCCTGGGAGAAGGCGACGCTGCAACCAGGTCATTGCCAAAGGCTGCGGGTGTCCGGCTTCAACCTGCTGTTTGACGCGGCGACCCTTTGGCACGGCGCCAAGCTTCGTCTTCAGCCGCTCAAAGGCTCCGAGACGCAGCAGGCTGGCTTCTGCGAATGGAAAATCGATTTCGGCGCCAAGACTTGGCAGCACCACGCGATCCGCATAGAGGAGGACGGCATCCTTTGCGTCATCAATCACTCAGCACCAGAGGCCGCTGCCTGAGCGAATAGCGTGAACGCAAATGCCCCTCTTTCTGAGAGTGTCAGTGGCTCTCTGCGCCTCGCTCGCAGTCGCGCTATCGATGGTCGTTACGCTGAATCTCCTCAAGTACGACGAGACGTTGCGACAACTCGACCACGAGCGGGCTGGAATTCTCCTGTCGACCCTCAGCCACAGCATCATCATTGCCCACGACCTGGGATTGCCACTTGCAGCCAACTCTCTTGCTGAAGAGCGCGCAACCGCAAGAAAGAAGGCGCAGGGCATCGAAGATCTGATTCTCTTTGACCATCAAGGCGTCATTCTGGACGCCAGCGATCAAGGGCGTATCGGCAAGAAGCTACCTGATGCCTGGCGAGGCGAGGCGCCTTCCGCTCTTCAGTGGACGGCGCGATCTGACGGAAGGCTACTGGTCGGCAGAAGGCTCCACTCCAGTTTCGGGGAGGAGATCGGCGGCCTTCTGGCGATCATATCCGCTCGCTCGCATGCCGGAGCCTTTCAGGCAGCGCTCCTTCGGTGGCCACTGAAAGCCCTTGGCATCTTGCTTTTCTCCCTTCTTCTCTCCCTGCCCCTGATCTACCTGCTCGCAAGAAGGCTCCGCAAGCTGGTGCAGCTTGTCACGGACGAAGCTTCACCCAGTCTGCGCGAACGGAGTTCATGAAGGTGGGGTGCAAGGTCCCGCCGGAAGCAGCGACATCGATTGACCGCTTGCGCTGGGTGGTGACGCTGGTCGCGCTCTCCCTGATGCTGCTAGCCACGCTGCTCCTCACCACCATCACCTATCGCGGCCTGGATGAGCAACTTGACCACCGCATCGCCCTCAAGGGGCGGCTGCTCACCGATCATCTGGTGACGCAGTTCGAACGCGCCGCACAGCATGGCATTCCGCTATCTCGCCTCCCCGATCTGGAGCGCTTCCTCGACTTGGCTCGAAAAGACCATCCAGAGATTCTCTACCTGGGGCTGGCAGCAGAAGGGGGCATGTTGGCATCTTCAGGCACTGCGCCACCGACCAGCCTTGCCGTTGTGCAAGAGGCGAGCCGCCAGCTCATTAGCCAGGGTGGTCGTCCCGGCGCCTCTCACCTTGGCACAGAAGAACTCCAGTTCATTCTGCAAGGAGTGTCCGACGGCAGCGCACCTGTGGCCGTTCTCATCCTGGGCGCAGATGAACTCTTCGCCTGGCGCAAAGTGGAAGACAGCCTGTTCGATACGCTTACCGTGCTGCTCGTCTCGCTGATTGTCGCCTTTGAGTTCGTGGTCCTGCTCTTGATGCGCCCTTTGGCCGGTCCGCTCCTCACTCTGGCGAAGCTGCGTGCCGCCGGCGAGGGTCGAGGCCCACCCGTCTGCTTGCGCTATCGCGCCCGAGACGAAATCGGCCAGGCCGTTGCGCGCTTCAATGCCTCAGCCGAAAGGTTGGCCAGAAAAAGCGGCCAGAAGCTGCGGGAGCTGACCCCGGCAACAGCGCTGGATATACGCCTGCCGCTCTTCCTCTTCATCTTTGCTGATGAGCTGCAGAAGCCTTTCCTGCCACTCTATGCAAACAGCCTGGCGCCGGCGCAATCCTGGATCAGCACCGAAGTGCTGATCAGCCTGCCGATCGCCGTCTTCATGCTGGTGATTGCCTTGGCCACGCTCTGGGCCGGTCATCTTGTCGATCGCCTGGGACCTCGCCGAGTTCTCCTGGCTGGCGCCCTTCCCGCCGCTGTCGGCTACCTCTTGGCCGCGATGGCTACCGATATCTGGCTGCTTCTGCTGGCGCGCGCTTTCACCGGCCTGGGGTATGCGGGGATCGTCATGGCCGCTCAAGGCTACGTAGCCGCTGTAAGCAGCCCGGAAGAACGGAACCGCGCGATCGCCGTTTTTGTAGGTTGCCTGATGGCCGGATCGATTTGCGGCACCGCGATTGGCGGTATTTTGGCGCACGAGGCCGGCTACCAAATCGTCTTCCTCCTGTCGTTCGCCCTGACGATGGCTACTGCCGTCGCGGCCTGGTGTCTTGTTGCGTCGCTGCCGGCACAGGCGCGCAAACCGCAATCCTTCAACTTCCGATCGTTCTGGCCCCTATTCAGAAATCGAGCCTTTCTCATCCTCCTGTTCTCGGCGGCGATCCCGAGCAAACTGGCGCTCAACGGCATCATCAGCTTTACCCTGCCGATCTATCTCAACCACTACGGCGCCTCGGCGGCCGAGATCGGCCGCGTTATTCTGATCTATCCGATCCTCATCCTCTTTCTGGGACCCTGGCTCAGTGGTTTGGCCGACCGTTGGAACAGCGCCCGCTTCTTCACCCTCGCCGGAGGGTTGCTTTCCGGAACTGCGATCATTCTGCTGGGAGTATCAGAGGGGATAGGTGCAGCCGCCTTGAGCGTGGTACTTCTCGGCTTGGCGCACGCTGCCTCCACCTCACCACAGATCTCTATGGCCATCGAGCTCTGCCCTCGAGAGGTGGAAGCGCTCGGGCAAGCGCGCGTGCTCAGCCTGCTCCGCACCCTTGAACGAATTGGCAGCGTCGGTGGCCCGCTTCTGATGGGGAGCCTGATCGCCTGGCAGGGCCTGGGGAGTTCTTTGGCCTACGCAGGCGTTGCAATCGCGACTGTCGCCTGCGGCCTGCTTTTCATCGGCCACAGACGACAGGTCGAAGCCATCTCCCCCTCACTCTGATCAGGGGGTCACTCGCGAGCTCTTCGGGTTTCTGCGCTGAAATGATTCAGTCTAGGCAGCCAGCTGATTGGCTGCGCCCAGCACGGCCTTCACAGAAGCGGTCGAGACGTCGCCATCGATCCCCACGCCCCAGACGGTTTGACCGTCCGCCGTTTGGCACTCGAGGTAGCAGACAGCTTGCGCTTCACTACCGCGGCCAAGGGCATGCTCATGATAATCAACTACGTCGAGCGCCAAGCCACATTCGCTGTGCAGGGCCGAGAGGAGGCTCGAAATGAGGCCATTGCCCCGCCCGCTGATGCTGCGCTCATGCCCGTCCACGCGAATTCGCCCGACAAAGGCCCGGTCCTGACCTGGCCGCCGCGGTGAGGTGCTGTCGTAGTCGACCAGGCTGAAGCGCCCCTCCTCCTGGAGGTAGGTGTTCTGGAACGCCTGCCAGATATCGGCCGTGGTGAGCTCTCGACTGGTCTTGTCAGCGATATCCTGAACCACCTTACTGAAGTCGACCTGCAGGGCGCGCGGAAGCTTCAGCCCCTTGTCCTGCTGCAATACCCAGGCCACGCCTCCCTTGCCCGACTGGCTGTTGACCCGAATGACCGCTTCGTAGGAACAGCCCAGGTCCGCGGGGTCGATGGGCAGGTAAGGGATATCCCAGTAATCATCATTCCGCTGTTCGCGCGCAGCAAAGCCCTTCTTGATGGCATCCTGGTGGGAGCCCGAGAAGGCGGTGAAGACGAGGCTGCCTGCATAGGGGTGGCGCGGATGCACGGGGATCTGGTTGCAGTACTCCACCGTCTCCACCACAGACTGGATGTCTGAGAAATCGAGTCCTGGATTCACGCCTTGGGTGTAGAGGTTCAGGGCCAGCGTCACCAGATCGACATTGCCGGTGCGTTCACCATTCCCGAAAAGGCACCCCTCGACCCGGTCAGCCCCCGCCATCACCGCCATCTCCGCGGCCGCGACACCCGTGCCGCGATCATTGTGAGGATGGACACTGATCACGACGCTGTCCCGCCGCGAAATGTTGCGGCAGAACCACTCAATCTGATCGGCATATACGTTGGGACCTGCCGCCTCGACCGTCGCCGGCAAGTTCAGAATAACCGGGCTTTCTGGCGTCGGCTGCCAGATATCCAGCACCGCCTCGCAGACCTCCAGGCTGAAATCGAGCTCAGCCGTGCTAAAGGTCTCCGGCGAATACTGAAAGTGCCACTTGGTGTCCGGCTGCTTGGCTGCCTGGTCGCGAATGATCTTCGCCCCCTTTACCGCAATGGCCTTCACCTCCTCGCGGTCCATGTTGAAGACAACGCGGCGAAAGACGGGCGAAACGGCGTTATAGAGGTGCATGATCGCTTCGGGCGCACCGCGCAGAGATTCGAAGGAGCGCTCGAGCAGCTCCTGGCGCGACTGGCTCAGCACCTGGATTGCCACGCCCTCTGGAATCCGCTCCTCCTCGATCAGGCTCCGTACAAAGTTGAACTCGGTATTGGAGGCAGAAGGAAAGCCAACCTCGATTTCCTTGAAGCCAGCCTTGAGCAGCAGATCGAAGAAGCGCTGCTTCTTGGCGCCGTCCATGGGATCGATCAGCGCCTGGTTTCCGTCCCGGAGGTCGGTGGACAACCAACGCGGCGGCTTCGTGATGGTGCGCGAGGGCCACTGCCGATCCGGCAGATCGATGGGCGCAAAGGGGCGGTACTTGGTTTGAGGGTTGCTCAGCATGGCCTGCGGCCTCCGGTCATTCACTCTGGTTTTCTGATCTGGCTTCGACGACGCAGGAGCGCAGCGGTCGCGGGCGGCCGTCAGGCCCGGCGACCGCCGATAAGTCGCAGCCCAAAAACCAGCCGCCCCCATACAAACATCTTGGGGACAGATATGACAGGAGTGGAAACTGAGAAGCTATGCATTTTTGGACCAACGGAGAAGGAGATCAGCGACACATCATTCTGCCCCGGCCTCGTCACGAGGCCGGGCGAAGAAGTCGCAACGCTCCGTTTATGCTTCTGTCCATGCCGATGACTTTAAGCGGCTCCCGCAAAAGTGCAAGCCTTTGCTTGAAAGAAGCCTGAATACGGCCTGGCCGCGGTCCCTTGCTGCCTTGGCGATTTGCAGAGGACTCCAGAGGAGGGACGGTCCAACGTCGGCATGAACTGGAACAGTTGATGCTGCATTGCGCCGCTATCAGTGACGATCATGGCGAATTGTTGCTTTGCCGATCTGGCCATTGAGGTTAATCAGAGCCCCCGAGACGCCAGGATTCGCGAGGAAAGGACCCTCGGCGGGTCAAGGGATGCCTGCTTTCGCAGTTACATCCGCAGCAGGAGTTAAGGGATGAAAGAGCTTTTAGCGATCAGCCGCCGGGGGCTTCTGGCTGTAGCCACCGGCGCGGTGGTCAGCATGACCATGGCCACGGCTTCGGCAGCCTGGGCCGCGCCATTGGATGTGGCGGCGGTCTACAATGTACCGGTCGAACAGCAGTGGGTGAGCCGTATTCACAAGGCGCTCAACGCAGCGCAGGAACGGGGCGAGATCACCTACGTCTACTCTGAAAATGTTGCCAGCACGGACTACGAGCGGGTGATGCGCGAGTACGCTGACGCGGGCAAGCAGTTGATCATGGGTGAGGCCTTCAGTGTGGAGCGTGCCGCGCGCCAGGTCGCCGAGGACTATCCGGACACTGCCTTTCTGATGGGCTCCAGCTTCGGCCCCTCCGGCGACAACTTTGCGGTCTTCGATAACTGGATCCACGAGCCTTCTTACCTCACCGGCATGATCGCCGGCCGGGTTACCGAATCGAATCTCATCGGCATGGTGGGTGGCTATCCCATTCCGGAGGTCAACCGCCTCATGCACGCCTTCATGGACGGCGCCCGCGAAGTGAACCCCGACGTGGAGTTCCTCGTGACCTTCATCGGCTCCTGGTATGATCCGCCCAAGGCCAAGGAAGCAGCCTTCGCCATGATCGACGCCGGTGCTGACATTCTCTATGCCGAACGCTTCGGCGTGGCCGATGCAGCCGCCGAACGCGGCGTAAAGGCGATCGGCAACGTTATCGACACCCAGGAAGACTACCCCGGCACGATCATCGCCTCGGCACTCTGGCACATGGAGCCGACCGTGGAGAAGGCCATAGAGGCTGTCGCCAACGGCACGTTCGAAGCGGCCGACTTCGGTGAATATAGCTTCATGAAGTATGGAGGCGGCTCCCTTGCACCGATGGATCCGGAACTGGTGCCACAGGAGGTGATCGAAGAGGTCAAGGCTCGCGAGCAGGAGATCCTGGACGGCGCCTTTGAGGTAAACGTAGACGATTCGGAACCCACCTCGACTCGCTGATTTGCGCGGCAGGCACCCTCGCTAGGGGGCGCCTGACCGGCATGAAACAACATGAAGGTAGATGACGTGCCCGCGACCGCACGAAGCCCTGTCTTGCGCCTGACCGGCATAACCAAGCGCTTCGGTGATCTGCTGGCCAATGAGTCGATCGATCTGGAGCTTGCCCGCGGGGAAATCCTGGCTCTTCTCGGAGAGAATGGCGCGGGCAAGACTACCTTGATGAATATCATCTTCGGCCACTACACGGCCGATGAGGGCAAGGTTGAGGTGAGCGACCCCTCGGGTGTCCTTCAGCCCCTACCGCCAGGCAATCCTGATGCCGCGCTTTCCGCAGGCGTCGGAATGGTGCATCAGCACTTCACCTTGGCTGACAATCTCTCCGCCTTTGACAACCTTGTACTCGGCACCGAATCACTATGGCGGCCGTGGCAGAACCTCCGGGGCGCTCAAGCTCGCGCCCAGGAACTCATGTCCAACAGCGGCTTGACGGTCGATCTTGCAAAGCCGGTTTCAAGCCTCTCTGTTGGAGAGCGGCAAAGGGTAGAGATTCTCAAGGCGCTCTACCGAGGCGCAAGAATTCTCATCCTGGACGAGCCGACGGCGGTGCTGACGCCACAGGAAACGGAGAGCCTCTTCGCCACCCTTCGTCGCTTGGCAGCCGATGGCTTGGCGGTGGTGTTCATTTCCCACAAGCTCCACGAGGTCCTGAGCATCAGCGACCGGATCGCGATTCTGCGTGGCGGAAAGATCGTTGCCACCCAGCCTACCGCTGAAACGAACCGCGAGTATCTGGCGGAAACCATGGTCGGAAAGACCATACCGGAACCGGTTCGAGAACCGCAGAGCCCGGGCCTCCCAATACTGCAGCTTCGGAATGTCGCGGTAGAAGCGGAGCCGGGCCGCACGCCGCTGCGGGATCTCAGTCTCACGCTCCGCGCGCACGAGATCCTGGGTATCGCCGGTGTTTCGGGCAATGGACAAACGGCCTTTTCCAATCTCCTCAGTGGATTGGCTCGCCATCATCATGGAAAGGTCGAGCTCTTCGGGAAGCCTTTAGCAAACAGTACTCCCGCCCGCATGGTGCGCCAGGGCGTGGGGCGCATACCTGAAGACCGACATCACGACGGCGTGGTGGGAGAAATGACCGTCTGGGAAACGGTCATGCTGGAGGACTACTATCGCGCGCCCTATCAGCGCTTCGGCCTCTTGCAACGAGATGCCGCGCGGCAACGAGCAGAGGCCGTGATCCGCAACTACGAGGTCAGGTGTCCCGGTCCTGACGCGGTCACCAAGCTGCTCTCCGGCGGCAATATCCAGAAACTGATCCTCGGGCGAGTGCTTGACCGAGAGCCGGGATTGATCCTGGCCAACCAACCGACCCGTGGGCTGGATATCGGTGCCGTCACCTACGTCCACGAACAGCTACTGGCAGCGCGCAAGCGGGGGGCTGGCATCATCCTGATCTCCGAGGACCTGGACGAACTCCTGACCCTCTCCGATCGCATCGCGGTGCTCTATCGCGGCCGCCTGTCTGAGCCGCAGCGCGTGGAAGAGGTCACGATCCGCGGACTGGGCCTCATGATGGCGGGTCAGGGCTTCGAGGAAACGGCGCATGCGGCTTGAGCCCCGAGAAGAGGTTCCGCTGTCGCTTTCGGTCGGCGCCCCCCTTCTCGCCATCCTGGGGGCGCTGGTGCTCTGTGCCCTGCCTCTCGCAGTGGCAGGCGCGCCGGTCCTGGAAGCTTACGGGCTGATGTTGCGCGGTGCGCTCGGCAGCCGCTTTGCTCTCACCGAAACCCTGGCGCGGGCGGCCCCGCTCATCCTCACCGGCCTTGCCGCCGCCCTCGCATTCCGAGCCAAGCTCTGGAACATTGGAGGAGAGGGCCAGCTCTACCTGGGAGCCGTGGCAGCGGTAGTGGTAGGCAGCACCGCCTGGGCGGCCAGCCCCTACGTCATGATCCCGGCAGTGATGCTGGCGGGCTTCGCCGCGGGTGCGCTGCTTCTGCTGATCCCGACACTGCTGAAGACCCGGCTTGGGGTCGATGAGGTGGTAACGACGCTGCTGCTTAACTTCGTCGTTTTGCTCTTCGTCTCGCTCCTGGTCGAGGGACCGCTGCAAGACCCCATGTCGATGGGGTGGCCTCAATCGGAACCCATCGTCGAGGAAGCCACCCTGCCCCGTCTTATTGCGCGCACGCGGGTTCACCTGGGGCTGGTCATTGCCCTGGTGGCTGCCGCACTGGCTTGGCTTCTAGTGGCACGCACCCGCTGGGGCTTCGAGATCCGCGCCGTGGGCGCCAATCCTTCGGCGGCGCGCTTTGCCGGCATGTCCACGCAGGCCGTGCTGCTGCGCGTGGCGATCCTCTCTGGCGGTCTCGCCGGCCTGGCCGGAGTGGGAGAAGTTGCCGGCGTTCGCGGCTACCTGACCACCGACCTCTCCCCCGGCTACGGCTATTCGGGCATCGTCGTCGCCATGCTGGCCCAGCTCAATCCCCTCGGCGTCGTCGCCGCCGCCCTCTTCGTCGCCGTCATCTTCGTCGGCGCAGATTCCATGGGACGCGCGCTCGGAGTTTCCAGCTACATCGCAGACCTGATCGTTGCGACCTCCCTCCTCACCATGCTGCTGGCGACCCTCTGGCTGCGCTACCGGGTGCGCTGGAAGTGATGGGATGATGCAAGCATTTGACAACGTGTTCTTAAACGAAGTGAAGGATCTCTCGAAGCTGGGCACGGTATATCACGGCCTCCGGATCAACGTTCATCGGGACACTAGTCCGGCGCATCCCCCGTCGAGATCCTTCGCTGGCGCTCAGGATGACGCTAAGGATGTTTCGAGGCCCCCATGGAGGAGGCACCCATGGAGATAGCCGAAATCCTCCTGACCGCCAGCTTCTGGGTCGCGGCCGTGCGCATCGCCACGCCGCTGATCTTCGGAACCCTGGGCGAACTCATCTGCGAGCGCGCCGGGGTGCTGAACCTCGGGATCGAGGGCATCTTCACCATCGGCGCGCTGGTGGGGTGGATGGCGGTCTTTCAGGGCCTCGACCTCTGGACGGGCGTGATGCTCGCGGCGCTTGCCGGCATGCTCTTCGGCCTGCTGCACGGAGTGCTGACGGTGCCGCTCGGCCTCTCCCAGCATGTCACCGGCATCGCCATCACGCTCCTGGCCAGCAGCCTGGCCTACTTCACCTATCGCATGGTGCTTCCGGACAGCACGACGCCGCCGCGCATCGAGGCCTTCCAGCCGCTGCCGATCCCGCTCCTCTCGGAAATCCCGCTGGTGGGGCCTGCCTTCTTCGCCCAGACGCCGCTCACCTATCTGGCCTTCATCTCCATCGCCCTCGTGGCCTACGTGCTCTATCGCACTCCCCTCGGTCTCGCCCTGCGGGCCGTCGGTGAGAACCCGGCGGCGGTGGAGGCGCAGGGGATCGACGTCTACCGGCTGCGCATCGGCGCCGTGATGGTGGGCAGCGGCTTCATGGCGATCGGCGGCGCCTTCCTCACCATGAGCGCCTTCAATGCCTTCTTCTTCGAGATGGTGGCCGGTCGCGGCTGGATCTGCATCGCCCTGGTGGTCTTCGCCTCCTGGAAGCCGGGCAAGGCGCTGCTCGGCGCGCTGCTTTTCGGCGCCTTCGACGCCTTCCAGGTCAGGTTGCAGCAGCAGGCCGGCGCCGGCCTGCCCTACCAGCTCTTCCTGATGATGCCCTACCTGCTCTCCATCCTGGC
>JAJUFM010000178.1 GCA_029265995.1 Rhodospirillaceae bacterium
ATCGGCAGGTTGAGGCCTAGCTCCTCCCGCACCCGGTCATAGACATGGGCTGGTGCCCGGTCTCCCACGATCGCCAGTGCTGGGTCGATCGGAATGACGCGGCCAATGACAAAGGTGATGCAGAGCAAGCCCAGGAAGGTGAAGGCGATCGAAGCCAGGATGCCACCAAGGGAGCGCGCATGGCGGCCGAGCCTTGAGCCGATCAAGTTCGGCGGGCGTTTAACCAGTGTGTCGCTCACTACCTAAACCTGTGCGACGTGCCGAGTTGAAAGGGGGAGCGCCGTCGAAAGACGGCTTCCCGGTCCCTATTCTTTGGACACTCGGTGATAGCGATTGCCGTCGTTGGTTGGGGCCAGCCGAAAATCCTTCACTTCCGGCCGAACGGCTGCGATGGCGACCTGCTGGAAAAGCATGATGAAGGGCGACACTTCCTGCCAATCCTCGATCAGTGCCTGATAGCCGGCGGCGCGTGCGTCTTCATCGGATTCGAGGGCTAGCTCCTGCACACGTGCTGTCAGCTCCTCATCCTGCCAGGCATTGCGCCAGGTCAGAGGGGTGGAAGCGGCCTCTGGACTGTTGTCGCTATTGGCGACGAAGACCGCATTGGTGGCTGGATCGAAGTAATCAATTCCCCAGGTCCCGAGATAGATGTCATGCTCGCGGGCCCGATAGGTGGTCAATGCGGTGCGGGCATCGCTGGGCAGGATCTCCAGCTCAATTCCGGCCTGTGCGAAGGTTGCCTGGACCGCCTGCGCCGTATCCAGCCTCTCTTGAGCGCTCGCCACGTTCACCGACAGGGAGAAGCCATCTTCGTAGCCTGCTTCTGCCAGCAGTTCCTTCGCCTTTTCCGGATCGAAGCTGAAGGGCTGGCTGTCGAGGTGCCCCAGCATGCCTTCCGGCAGGAAGGTCTGGTTTACGATCCAGGCGTCGCGCATGAAGGTCTCGACCATTCCCTCGTAGTCGACCAGGTACTTCAGCGCCTGGCGCACCCGTACATCGTCGAGTGGCTCGTGGGATACGTTCAGCCCCATGTAAAGCTGGGTGCCGAGGCGCGCCTCCACGAGTTGCATCTCGCCGCCTTGCCGCAGCGGCTCGAGCTGGTCGGCCAGCAGATTGCGCGCGACGTCGATGTCGCCCTGCTCCAGAAGCAGCCGTTGGCTTGCTGGCTCCTC
This sequence comes from Rhodospirillaceae bacterium, assembly GCA_029265995.1. Lineage (GTDB taxonomy): Bacteria > Pseudomonadota > Alphaproteobacteria > Kiloniellales > DSM-21159 > Aquibaculum. The sequence continues at coordinate 1,173 of JAJUFM010000178.1, forward strand.
GACGTGCCGCCACATCAGCCGCGCCAACTCCGGCGCGCCTTGCCAGTAGCTGTCGAAGCGGCTCATGACGATGCGGTCGTTCGGCACCATCTGGTCAAGCTGGAAGGGGCCGCTGCCAGCCGAGTTCGTCTTCAGCCATTCGCTGCCCCAGTCGCCATCGACTTCGTGTTCCTGCGCGAGCGCGCTGTCCACGATGGAGAAATTGCCGCCGCTCAGCACGTTCAGCACGAAGGAGGGCGCATAGCCCTGGTCGAGCGTCATCTCGAAGGTGTGCTCATCGACGGCACGCAGCACATCCTGATAGTTGTCCGGCGTGACGCCCAGGTCCTGGATCAAGAAGGCAGGCCCCTTGTCCAGCGCAGCCAGGCGAGAGAAGGAGTAGACGACGTCTTCAGCCGTGAAGGGGTTGCCGGAATGGAAGGTCACTCCCTCGCGCAGCTTGAAGGTAAAGGTCGTGCCGTCCTCGCTGACCTCCCAGGATTCGGCTAGTTGCGGCACGACTCGCGAGGTGTCCTCCGTGTCGTAGGCCACCAGCTTGTCATAGGCATTTGTCACGATCTCGAAGGCGGAGATCTCGTACATCTCTGCTGGATCGAGCGAGATGATGTCATCGAAGCGCGATGCCTGGACAAGCGCGTCCGCCGGCGTTGCCGCTTGCAGAGAAGGAGATACCAGGAGCGCGGTTGCGAGAGCAGTCGTGGCGAGAACTGTCTTGAGCATGATGGACCTCCTTCAGCGGCAGTTCGGGCTTGGTGCTCCAGCCAAGGGTTAGGAAAGGTTCGTCAGAGCGTTCCGAAGATGCGATCGCCCGCGTCCCCAAGTCCAGGGACGATGTAGGCGCGCTCGTCCAGGCGCTCGTCCAGAGACGCCGTGTAGACGGGAATATCCGGGTGTGCTTGAGCGAAGACCTGCATGCCTTCCGGCGCGGAAACCAGGGTGACCAGGCGGATCGACGCCGGCGTCAAGCCATGATCGAGCAGGATCTGGGCGGCCCGAGCGGCAGAGCCACCGGTGGCCAGCATCGGGTCAACCAGGATGGCGCAGCCCATATCGGCCGGCAGCTTGAGGAAATAATCGTGCGGTTGCTTCGTCTCGGGGTTTCGATAGAGACCGATATGCCCTTCCCGCGCCGAGGGGATGAGTTCGCGCAGCCCATCTGCCATGCCGAGGCCGGCGCGCAGGATCGAAACGATGGTTACCGGCTGGGCCAAAACCGGCGCGTTCATGGGGGCGAGCGGCGTCTCGATCGGTTGGCTGGCAAGCGGTAGATCGCGCGTCACCTCGTAACCGATCAGCATCGCGATCTCTTTCAGCAACTGCCGGAAGAGGATTGGCTGGGTCGTCTTGTCGCGCATCAAGGTCAGCTTGTGCTGAACCAGCGGATGCGTGATCACCTTCAGGCTAGGGAAGTCGCTCGCTTGTTTCATGTCCGCTTTATGACCTGCATCGCCCTGGTGGGGCAACCACTTGCTGTCCGGCGAAAGTGAAACTTTTTGCTGCTAGGGCGCGGCGCTCACCTGCGCTCCTGTACGAAAGCGGCGGCGACCAGAAGGCCACTCAGGCTTAAGAAGGTCATCAAGTAGAAGGCGTCGCCGCCAAGTCTCTCGAAGAGCCAACCGGCTGTATAAAGCGCGCCTCCCATCGCAATCCCACCTGTCACCGCTGCATTGAGCGTCTGCGCCGTAGAGGCCAGGGAGGGCGGCGCATGAAGGGCGATAAGATGCATCGCCCCCAGATGAGACGCGCCGAAGGTAAGCGCGTGGAGGGCCTGTGCCGGTACAAGCAGCAGCGGGTCCGTGGTCACGGCCAGAAGCGGCCAGCGGATCAAGCCGCCGGCACCGCCCAGGAGCAGAAGTCCGCGCGGGCCCAGGATTCGGATCAGCCGGGGGCCGCCTGCGAAAAGTACGATCTCGGCAAGCACCCCCAGGGTCCAGAGAGCACCAATCATGCCTTCCCCGAGGCCGGCGGCGCGCCAGTGCAAGCTGGCGAAGCCGTAGAGCAGGGCGTGACTGGACTGCAGCAAGGCGCTGGCCAGCAAGACCGCCAGAAAGCGGCGGTTGCGCAGCAAACTCATCATGCCGCCGGCTCTCCGACCTTTGGCAGGAGGCTCTGATGGAAGAAGCAGGCCCAACCAGGCTGCGACCAGCATGACGCCGAGGAGCAGCCAGGGAAGAAGCTCAAGGCCGCTGTACCCCAGCAGCCAGCCTCCTCCGGTTGAGCCGAGGATAAAGGTAAGGGACCCCCAGAGCCGCACGCGCCCGTAGTCGAAACCAAAGCGCTGCCCTGCGGCCAGGGTGCGCGCATCGGCAAGGGGTATGAGAGGCATGAAGCTGCTGAAGGTCGCCGCTTGCAAAATCAGCAGAAGGAAGAGGCCCTCGGCGGTCAGAAAGCCGCCGTAGCCGGCCGCGGCGGTAAGGGCGAGGAGCGGGATCAGGAGCCGGCCGTGCCGCCAGCGATCCGCAAGCTGCCCGATCGCCGGGGTAGCGGCGATGCGAATCCAGGCCGCCACTGCCAGCAGGAGGCCGATCTGCTGCAGCGAAAGTCCCTTGCTCTC
>JAJUFM010000022.1 GCA_029265995.1 Rhodospirillaceae bacterium
ATCCGGTCTAGACAATCGCCGCCTACGGGGCTTCCTCCGCACTCTGTCCCTTAGCCATCGCCATTCTCGTCTCGTCGGAAAGGGTGAAACAGGAGCTGGTGCAGCGGCAGTTCCGCGCGGCCTTCGACGCCGATCGTCATGTCGAGCCGTCGGCCGCGTGGGTTTCTGGAGCCGAACAGCCGATCCCAGAGAACCAGCACCGTTCCGTAGTTTGAATCAGTATCCTTTCGCCGGGCATGGTGGTGTACCCAGTGCAGGGCAGGGGTGATGATAAGGTTGGAGAGGTTCTTCTCCATTCGCTCTGGCAGCCTCAGGTTCGAATGATGAAAGATCGCTGCCATCAGCACCAGTATTTCGAACAAGAGAACAGAGCTTAGCGGGAAGCCGAGCAGCCAGATGATGCCGGCGCGGGCCAGGGCTGACAGCATCACTTCGCCAAAGTGGAAGCGCACCGCCGAGGTGGTATCGAGAAACTGGTCGCGATGGTGCACTTCGTGGAAGCGCCAGAGGAAGGGCAGCTCGTGATTTGCCCGGTGCCACCAGTAGATCAGGAAATCCAGCAGCAGCAGATCGAGCAGCAGGCCGCCCCAGCCGCTCCACCACCCCGGCCGCCAATCCAGGGAGGCTGTAGCGGCCCAAACAGTCAGCGGCACTACAAGAAGGGGGGAGAGGCCACTATTGATGAGCCAGAGCGAACCGTTGCGCAGGAGGCGGGAGGCGCTGCTACGCGCCACCACGCTGGCGGGGCTGGCGGCCGGTCTAAGCCGCTCGAGCGCGAAGAACGCCAGAAACCAAAGCGCGACCAGCGCCACCTTCACGCCCAGCAGCAGGGTCAGGCCTTCGTCCATCGCCCATGATCGGTCGCAGAAGGAGGCTGGTCTACAATGGCCGCCGCGGGTGCTGGCTCATACCTCTTGTTCAATGCGTTCCATGTCCTCATCGGACAGGCCGAAATGATGGCCGATCTCATGGATCAGGACATGGCGCACGATCCTGGTCAGGTCTTCCCCGGTTTCGCACCAATAGTCGAGTATCGGGCGCCGATAGAGAAAGATGACGTCAAGGTCCTGAGCCTGATCGGAAAAGCTGCGCCGCGTAAGGTCGACGCCACGGTAGAGGCCCAGCAGGTCGAAGGGCGACTCGCAATCCAGCTCCTCCAGTACCTCGTCGTCGGGGAAATCTTCCACGCGGATGGTCACGTCGCCCAGGTAGCGGCGCAGTTCCTGCGGCACGGCATTTAGGGCTTCCCGAGCCATAGCGTCCATATCCAGCAGGCTGGGCGGCGCGCTGTGAGCTTGCAAGAACCTGGACTCAACCATGATGCTTCTCTTCATGAGCATGAATGACTTTCCTTGACCGCCATAGGCCCGGCGGCCACTTCCTTCAAGATAGTGTGTTTAACGGAGGAACCGAGGTCCATGCCTGACAAGCTGCCGGAAGCCCAACGCAAGGCTGCTCTCGCAGAACTGCCCGAGTGGTCTGAAGTCGAGGGACGAGACGCCATCCGACGTAGCTTTCAATTCAGGAACTTCAACGAAGCCTGGGGCTTCATGTCACGGATCGCGCTCACGGCCGAGAAGATGGACCACCATCCGGAATGGTTCAACGTCTACAATAGAGTCGAGGTAACTCTCTCGACGCATTCGGCTGGAGGTATTACCGACCTCGACATCAAGCTCGCAAAGGCGATGGATCGGGTCGCTGCCAGTTTGACTGCGGATTGACGCCAAACTGTGTTATCCGCCACCACCCGAAAGCGTCAGCGGTTAATGCGGGTATACACCATCATCTAAACTAGCGGCTGGCGGTTTTCGTCTATAATCTTCTCGCAAAGGGCCACAGGGGATCCCGCGTGGGGAGCGTATTGATGGGGCGTACGGGCCGGTGAGGGGGGCGCTTCACGCTTTCGCGAAGTGTGATGCTGCATTGCACCCGGCGAACATCCCGCATCTGCCGATCAACCAGGCAGCCGAAGCTCCAAGCGCTGGAAGCGGAAACTTTAGATAAAAATGCGGACAGGAGGCAAAATTGAGAAAACTCATCCTCGGCGTTGCAGCAGCGGCCATCGTTGGAGTTAGTTCGCCGATCCAAGCACAGGATTTGGGGCCGACGCTCAACCGTATTGCCGAACGAGGCATGGTGAACCTCGGTCACCGGGAAGCCTCCGTTCCCTTCGCTTATATTGGAGATGACGGTGAGCCGGTCGGCTATTCCATCGATCTTTGCCTGCACATCGTTGACCGGATTGAGGAAGCGATCGGCGTTGAGGAACTGGAAATCCGCTACATTCCCGTAAACCCGCAGACGCGCATTCCATTGATGGCCAACGGTACCATCGACCTCGAGTGCGGCTCCACGACCAACAATTTCACCCGCCAGCAGCAGGTCGACTACGCCTTCACGACTTTCATCACCGGCACCAAGATATTGACCCGAAAGGACAGCGGGATCGAAACGGTGGAGGATCTAGCAGGGCAATCGATCGCGTTGGCGCAAGGTACGACCAACGAACGCGCAATTCTCCAGGCGATCGAGGAGCGGGAAATTGAGGACGTCAACGTCCTGAACGTCCGCGACCACTCGGAAGGATTTCTAGCGTTGGAAACGGACCGAGTAGATGCCTATTCCACCGATGACATTCTTCTCTATGGCCTGATCAGCACGGCGCGCGAGCCGGATCAGTATGCTGTGGTCGGTGAATACATCTCCTATGATCCTTATGCGATCATGGTGCCGCAGAACGATTCTCAGTTCCGCCGGGTGGCCAACATGGCACTCGCGGATCTTTTCCGCTCCGGCGAGATCGAAACGATCTATGAGAAGTGGTTTGGGCCCATGGGCGTGCCAATGTCCGACGAATTGAAGGCCGCCATCAAGCTCCAGGCACTGCCTGAGTAAGAAGGAAGTGGCGGGCGGCCGTCCAATGGCCGCCCGCGGCAGCGGGCCAGGGCGCTTATGAACTACAACTGGAATTGGGGGATCCTGTTTCAGGAACCCTACTTTGGCTGGCTGCTGTCCGGCTTGCTTTGGACGGTGCTCGTAGCGAGCGCAGCCTGGGTCATCGCCTTCCTGCTCGGCATCCTGATCGGCATCCTGCGAACCGTCGAGAACCGGTGGCTGCGTTTTATCGCTACCGCCTACGTCGAGCTGTTCAGGAACGTGCCACTGCTGCTGCAGCTTTTCATCTGGTACTTCGTCGTGCCGGAGCTGCTGCCCCAGGAGGTCGGACGGTGGGTCAAGCGCGATCTGCCCAATCCGGAGTACTGGAGCGCGGTGATCTGTCTCGGAACCTATACCGCAGCCCGGGTGGCTGAACAGGTGCGCTCGGGGATCAACAGTCTCTCGCGCGATCTTGTGAATGCCGGCCTGTCGCTCGGCATGACGCCGGCCCAGAACTATCTTTCGGTGAGGCTCCCGATCGCCTTCCGAATTGTGGTGCCCCCCCTGACGTCGGAGTTCCTAACCATCTTCAAGAACTCCTCGCTCGCTCTCACCATCGGGGTGCTGGAGCTGACGGCGCAAAGCAGGCAGATCGAGAACTATACCTTCCAGGGGTTTGAAGCCTTTACCGCTGCCACAATCCTCTACCTGATCATCACCATGATCGTCGTTCTCATCATGACAGTGGTCGATCGTAGGGTCCGCATTCCGGGCTTCCTGGAAGGGCGGCATCGCTGATGCGCTTCGACTACCAGGTCATCATCGACGCGCTGCCCTTCCTGCTGGACGGGCTGCTGCTCAGCTTTTACCTGACCGCGATCGCGATGGTCGGCGGTCTGGCACTGGGGACGTTGCTCGCGCTGATGCGAACGTCGGGAAAACTACCCCTCGTCTGGTTCGCCAAGCTGTACGTCAACTTCTTCCGGTCGTTGCCGCTCATCCTGGTCATCTTCTGGTTCTATTTCTTGGTGCCCCTGGCCATCGGACGGCCGGTCGGCAGCCTCTATAGTGCCCTGATCGCCTTCACCCTCTTCGAGGCCGCTTACTACAGCGAGATCATGCGCGCCGGCTTGAACAGTGTGTCCCGGGGGCAGATTAACGCAGGACTGGCTCTCGGGCTGACGTGGCGCCAGAACATGCAGTATGTGGCCTTGCCCCAGGCCATCCGGGCAATGCTGCCAGTACTGGTCACCCAGGCGATCATCCTTTTTCAGGACACCTCGCTCGTCTATGTCGTCGCCCTGCGCGATTTCATGACGGCCAGCAGCATTGTCGCCGTCCGCGAAGGCCGTTTGATTGAACTCTACCTCTTCGCGGCGGTGGTCTACTTCATCATTTGCTTCGCCGGCTCGATGTTTGTCAGGTCGCTGCAACGACGGATGGTTAGATGATTGAAATCGACTCAATCAACAAGTGGTACGGCGACTTTCAGGTTCTGAAGAACTGCAGCCTGAGAGTCGAGAAAGGCGAAGTCGTCGTCGTATGCGGCCCTTCTGGCTCAGGCAAGAGCACCCTGATCAAGTGTGTGAACGGTCTGGAGCCAGTGGACAGCGGCCGTATAACGGTCAACGGCATGGTGGTGACGGATCCATCGACACGCCTGCCGAAAGTGCGTGCCCAAATCGGCATGGTGTTTCAGCATTTCGAGCTGTTTCCGCACAAGACGGCGCTGGAAAATCTGATGCTGACTCAGATCAAGGTCCTGCGTCGCTCCCGGCACGAGGCGGAAAGGAAGGCTCATCAGCTTTTGGAACGGGTGGGGCTTGCCGATCAGGCGGACAAGTACCCGAATGCCCTCTCTGGCGGACAGCAACAGCGGGTGGCGATCGCGCGCGCTCTCGCCATGGATCCAGTAGCCATGCTGTTCGACGAACCCACCTCAGCGCTAGATCCCGAAATGATCAGTGAAGTGCTGGATGTGATGGTAGAGTTGGCGCGGGAGGGAATGACGATGATCGTCGTTACCCACGAAATGGGGTTCGCCCGTAAGGTTGCACAGCGCGTAGTCTTCATGGATGGAGGAATGATACAGGAGATCGCGCCGACCCCGGTCTTCTTCGAAAGCCCCTCCAGCGAGCGCGCGAAGCTATTCCTTTCCAAGATCCTGAGCCATTGAACGAGGCTCGTCCTCCGCGAGGAATCTGAAAGCCAGGGGGCCAAGCGCGGCCACGAGTCCCAGGCAGGCAAGAGCCAGGCCCCAGCCAAGCGGGGTGGGGCCGCCCAGATCTAGGGCCAGTCCAGCCACCAGCGGCGCCACGAAGGCAAAGCCGAAGCCGAGAAGTGAATGAACCGCCATCGTCGCGCCCCGGTGGCTCCTGGCCGCAGCAACAGCCCCCGCGGTCAGCGAGGAGGAATCGGCGATGACCAGAATGGCGTGAAGGATAACGAGCGCTATGAGCAACTCGAGGGGGAGGAGGGTGGCGAAGCCCAGGGTGAGCGCGAGCACGCCAGAGGCTATCATGATCAGGGTGATCGAGCGGCGGCGTCCCCACCTCAGCGCCGCCTCGTTGCCGAGTACGGAAGCCGGCAGCCCCAGCATCAAGAGGAACGTGGCCCATTCGGTGGGACTCAATCCGACGAACCTGTCCTGCCCGTGCCAGGCGAAGGCGAAGGCGAGAAAGGCGACGAGCCAGGTCCGCCAGCCGAAGAGCTCCCAGGTGTGGCAGGCATAGGCGATGTTGTAGCCAAGTGCCGTTCGATTTCGCAGGGCCGGCCGGAGGTCCAGCAAGTGCCCGGAGGTCGCGCTCGTCCGCAGACGTTCCGGGGAGGGGGGCAGCAGCAATACCGGCACGACCGCAGCCAATGTCATCGCCCCCGCTACCAGGAACGCCAGACGCCAGCCCTCCAGAGCCAGTTCCCCAGCCAGATAGGTTGAAAGCGCAAGGCCAATTGAGAAGCTGGCCAGGTAGAAGGAGGCGCCTCGGCTTTCCTGAGCCCCGCTCAGCCGATCGGTGACAAGGCGCAGCCCTACCATATAGGTCCCTGCCATTCCGAGCCCGGCGACAGCGCGCAGGAGCAATGCTGACCAGAAGCCTTCGGCGAGGAAGGCAAAGGCAAGGGTTGCCGCACCACCGAGTACCGCTGAACCGACATAGATGCGACGAGGGTCGATTCTGTCGGTAGCCGTAACCAGAACCGGCACACCGAGAAGATAGCCGGCGAAGTAGATGCCGCTGATCCAGCCACTCTGGCTGTTGGTCAGATTCCAGGCTTCCTGAAAAACCGGAATGAGCGCTGGGAAGGTGGCGTTGTTGGCAAGGCTGAGCACGTGCGCCAGGCAGGCCAGAGCTACGACATGATAGAGACGCTGTGGTCGATTCTCGGGGTCTCCGTCATGCGACTGCATCGAGGCCTACTGCTTCGGCTGGCCCGGCGAGCCCATCGCGGCGCAAGGACTCGGCCAGATCTCTCTTGATACGGCTGACCAAGCTGGGGCCATGCAACGTAAGGGCAGTATAGAGTTGGATAAGGGAGGCGCCGGCCCGCAGCTTCCGATAAGCGTCTTCACCGCTCGCGATGCCGCCGACACCGATCAGCGGTACGCGACCTCCAGTCAGACGGTAGACAGTCTTCAGGACGGTGGTCGACATTTCGAAGAGCGGCCGGCCGCTCAAGCCGCCGGTTTCCTCGCGGTGAACGCTTCGCAGGCTTTCGGGACGCTGGATCGTGGTGTTGGAAACGATCAGGCCGTCGAGCGCCTGCTCGAGCGCCACGGCGGCAATGTCTTGCAGATCTGCTTCCGCAAGATCCGGCGCGATCTTCAGGAGCAGCGGCGGTGCGGGTTCAGGTATCGCGGTGCGAACCCGTGCCACCAGCTGCTCCAGCTCCTCGCGGCTCTGCAGAGCCCGCAGGCCCGGCGTATTCGGGGAAGAAACGTTGATGACGAGGTAGTCCGCGTAGGGCGCGAGCGTGCGGGCCCCCAAGGCATAATCAGAGGCGGCGTCCTCCGACTCCTTGTTCTTCCCCAGGTTCACCCCTAGCAGGCCAGAGGCGCCTCTGGCGCGGTAGCGGGCGAGACGCTTTGCGGCCACATCCAGGCCTTCACTGTTGAATCCATAGCGGTTGATGACCGCTTCGTCTTCCAAAAGCCGAAACACCCGTGGCCGTGGATTGCCTGGCTGCGGACGCGGGGTGATCGAGCCCACTTCCACAAAGCTGAAGCCCATCGACAGCAGCGGCCCCATGGCCTCGGCGTGCTTGTCAAAGCCTGCGGCAATACCCAGCGGATTGCTAAATCTGCGGCCCCACACCTCGGTAGCAAGAATTGGATCGTTCGCCTCCGCTTTCGGAATGCCCACACCCAACGACAGTGCCCGTACCGTTAGGCGGTGAGCCGTTTCCGGGTCCAGGCGCCGGATGAGCGGGAAGGCGAGGTCTGCGAGGGACACCCTAGTCCTCAAGCTCGGGAAATTGGTGGTGCCCCCCTGGTGTAAGGGGCAAGGGGCGCACCCAGCGAACGGCGAAGGCAGGCAAGGGGCCGTAGAGGTGGGGGAAGAGCTGGCCTCCTCGGGAAGGCTCCCACTTCAACGCCTCTCCAAGCGCATTCGTGGAAACGGCGAGTATTACCAGACCGTTTTGCCCCGCCCGGTGCTTGGCAACGCTCTCCTTTACCTGGTTGGCCGTGGAGAAGTGAATGAAGCCGTCGCGCAAATCATCATCGGAGCCGCGGTAGGTTCCGCTTTCACCGGTGGCCGTCCAGCTTTCGGCGGGACATACGTGGTAGATCGTCTTTGTCATGGAGTGAAAGAGTAGCTTTCTTGCGCAGCGGGTGCCAGCGCCACTTCTACGCGTAACGAACGCTTCAGCCATGCTTTTCGTGGCCGCCGTCGCAGCTTGTGCAGGCACCGATTGCGCGGCCGCTGGCAGCGGTTATGCTGACCCGAGCAGCTACTTGAGGTGAGTGATGACATCCTGGACTTTCGTTGATGGGCAATGGCTGGAGGGCAATCCCGGACTCGTGGGGCCGATGAGCCACGCGCTTTGGCTGGGATCTTGTGTGTTCGACGGGGCGCGAGCCTTTGAGGGCGTGGCCCCCGATCTGGATCTGCACTGCCAGCGGATCAACAACTCTGCCCGCGCCATGGGCCTCAAGGCTTTGCACGAAGCGGGGGAGATCCTGGAGTTTTGCCAGGATGGTCTAGCGAAGTTTCCCAAGGATGCCGCTGTTTACATCCGCCCGATGTATTGGGCCGAGGGCGGTTTTGTCGACAATGATCCCGAAACGACGCGCTTTAGCCTGAGCATCTATGACTCGCCCCTGCCTGAGCCCGGGAGTTCGGCTCTTACCCTGTCACCCTTCAGGCGGCCAACTATCGAAACTGCCCCAACCAACGCAAAAGCGGCGTGCCTCTACCCCAACAGCGGGCGGGCCCTGCGGGAAGCGCGTAGTCGCGGCTTTGACAATGCGGCGATGTTGGATTCCGCAGGCAACGTTGCTGAATTGACAACCGCCAACATCTGGCTGGGTAAGGACGGTGTGGCTCATACGCCGGTGCCCAACGGCAGCTTCCTGAACGGCGTGACCCGCCAGCGGGTGATCAAGCTGCTGCGTGAGGCTGGCATCCAGGTGCATGAGCGGACTCTCACCTGGCAGGATTTTCTGGAGGCGGACGAGATCTTCCAGACCGGAAACTATGGAAAGGTTCTGCCCTTTACCCGAATCGAAAACCGTGAATTGCAACCTGGCCCCCTCTACAAGCGGGCGCGCGAACTCTACTGGAACTGGGCGCACGGCGGCTGATGAGCACCAACAGGGTACTTCCCTTCCGCAAGATGCACGGTCTGGGGAACGATTTTGTCATCTTTGATACCCGACACATCCCTCTCGAGCTGACTGCCGAGCAGCTTGCGCGGGTGGCCGATCGCCATTTCGGCGTCGGATGCGACCAGGTCGTCATCCTGCTCCCACCCCCTGAAGGGGCGGACGTCGGCGTTCGCTTCTACAATGCTGATGGCAGCCGGGCCGAGGCCTGTGGAAATGCCACTCGCTGCGTTGCGCGGCTGCTCTTTGAGGAGACGGGCAAGGAGGCGGTCGTTATCCGCTCGCTGGTTGGGGAACTCCACGCGCGGCAGATGGGAGAGGGGCTGATCACGGTGGATATGGGCACGCCACAGCTGGAATGGCAGGCGATCCCGCTAGCGCGAGAGATGGATACGCTGGCCCTCGACTACAAGATCGACGAGCTCCCTAAGCCGGTCGCGGTATCCATGGGCAATCCCCACGTCGTCTTCTTTGTGGAAGATGTGGAGGCGGTGGACCTCTACGCTTTGGGACCCAGGATCGAGCACGATCCCCTATTCCCGGAGCGTTGCAACGTGCAGTTCGTGCAAAGGCTGCCTGACGGCTCGCTGAAGCACCGCATCTGGGAGCGGGGTGCCGGCGCCACCCACGCCAGCGGGTCGAGCGCCTGCGCCGTCATCGTGGCCGCTGTGCGGCGCGGCATCATCGACGGACGCTCTGCTTTGCTGCGTCAGCCCGGCGGGTTACTGAGGATGGAGTGGCGGGAAAGCGACGGCCACGTGCAGATGACAGGCCCCGCGACGGATGTCTTCACGGGGGAGCTGAACGCCGAGGTGCTGGGGGTGGCATGAGACAGAAAGGGGGACGGCCTCGGCTCGCCCCCCGCCGCCTTGCCCCTAAACCGCGATGGCTTGTACGGCTTCTGCCGGCAGGTCGTCGCCGAAGCTGCGCTGGTAATACTCCGCCACGATCGGGCGCTCGACCTCGTCGCACTTGTTGAGGAAGGTGACGCGGAAGGCGAAGCCGATGTCGCCGAAAATCTGGGCATTTTCGGCCCAGGTGATCACCGTACGGGGGCTCATCACTGTTGAGATGTCGCCGTTGATGAAGCCGGCGCGCGTGAGATCGGCCACGGCGACCATCGCCCGGATCGTCTTGCGTCCTTGCTCGGAGTCATAGCCCGGAAGCTTCGAAAGGACGATGGACTCCTCCTCCTCGTGCGGGAGGTAATTCAGGGTCGCCACGATATTCCAGCGATCCATCTGGCCCTGGTTGATCTGCTGGGTCCCGTGATAGAGCCCGGTAGTGTCGCCCAGCCCAATGGTGTTCGCTGTCGCGAAGAGGCGGAAGGCAGGGTGCGGGCGGATCACCTTGTTCTGGTCGAGCAGTGTCAGCTTGCCCTGGACCTCCAGCACGCGCTGGATGACGAACATCACGTCCGCGCGACCGGCATCGTACTCATCGAATACCAGGGCAACCGGGTGCTGCAGCGCCCACGGAAGTAGTCCTTCCCGAAACTCTGTTACCTGCTTGCCATCCTTCAACACGATCGCGTCCTTGCCGATCAGGTCGATACGGCTGACGTGGCTATCAAGGTTGATGCGGATGCAAGGCCAGTTAAGGCGCGCTGCGACCTGCTCAATGTGGGTGGACTTGCCCGTCCCGTGATAGCCCTGGATCATCACGCGGCGGTTGTGCGCAAAGCCGGCCAGTATGGCGAGCGTGGTGTCACGGTCGAAGCGATAGGAGTCGTCCAGGTCCGGCACGTACTCGCAACGTTCGGAAAAGGCCGGCACCGTCATGTCGACATCAATGCCAAAGGTCTTGCGCACAGAGACTGTGGTATCGGGCATTCCGGTGGGCATTCCACCGGTCTGCTGCATTTCTTGAGCCATGGACAACTCGAATCCTCGCTTGCGTATCCTGGGATTAGATAATGCGGTCGCCGTTACGCGTGAAGCGCTTTAAGCGTGGCGTAGGCTTGCGTCACGCGCTTGAGACGCTCCTCAGCCTGCTTATCACCGCCGGTGGCATCTGGATGTAGCCGCTTTACCAGTTCACGGTAACGGCGGCGAATCTCAGTGAAGTCAGTGTGTAACTCCAAGCCGAGAACGTTTAGCGCTTTCTCTTCCTCGCTGCGAGCGCCGTGTCGTTGCCGCCGCTGCTCATTAGCTCTCTGGTGTCGGCGCGCCCGCTCAAAGCCCGCAAACTCCCACGCTTGGCGTTCTGCTTCGTGGAGCTTGGCACCCGGACCGCTGCCCAGGCGCCACGTGGGCCTGTCCCAGAAATGGGCGCGCCTCCGGTCGGCTTCAATCTCGCTCTCGCTCATGTCGCGATGGTAGTTCCAGCTGGCATTGTAGGCACGCACGTGCTCCAGACAGAACCACAGATAGTCGCGCATCCGTCCGGGCTCGGCCGGCGCCTTGAAGCGGCCTGGTTCACTGCAGCCCTCGTGCATGCAGCAGGGGAAGGAAGCCTCCTCCTTGCCTGCTTTGGAGAAGAAATCGGTGCGCGACATCAGCAGAGTATGGAAATCGACGGGGGGTACTGCAAGCGGAGCATCGCTTCACCTTTTCTTTCGTCTAGCCGGGCTACCTGGCAGGCGGTTGAGATCCGACAAGTTAACTAGCGCGACGCCCAACAAGATGGCGAGCAGGCCGCTAGCGACGCTGGCAGTCAGGGGCTCTCCCAATGCTAGCGCTGAGGAGAGCACCCCGATCACCGGAACGCCGAGGAAGCCGAGCGAGGTCGTCATGGCGGGCAAAGCGCGGGTCACGGTAAAGGCGCCCCAGTAGGCAAGCCCTGTCGCCAGAACGCCGTTATGCAGAAGCAGAAGGGCAAGGCGCCAATCCAAATCCGGTACCCAGGGTGGATCGAACGCCAGCGCACCCAGCAGCAGAATGGGAAGAGCGAAGAGAAGCTGCCAGGGTGCGAGCTGCAGGGGTGAGCCCTGCCATCGGCGTGAGCGAACATGAAGAATGGCCACGGCCCAGGCGAGGGAAGCAAGCATCAACAGCAAATTGCCGCGTCGCTGATCGCCATCACTCCAATCTACCGCAGTCGGATTGAAGAGAATGGCGACCCCGACGAGGCCGAGCAGAAGCCCCAAAAGCTTCAGCTTTCGCAAGCGCTCACCCAGTAGCAGGATGGCCCCGGGTACGACCCAAAGCGGCGTCGTATAAGCCAGGATGGACGAGCGGCCGGCGCCCACGGCGGGAACCGCCAGGTTGATGATGACCAGGAAGGCCGCAATCTGCAGAAAGCCTACACTGACGATGACTGGAAGGTCAGTGCGTTTCGGTAATTCCAAGCGACCTGTCAGCAAGAGCGCCCCAAACAGCGTGAGGCAGCCAAGGCCTACGCGTAAGAAGGCGAACCAGAAAGGTGGGATGAGCGTCAGGCCCACCTTCATGATGGGCCAGTTCGTACCCCAGATTAGGATGGTAAGGCCGAAAAGTAGGTAAGCGAAGGTTGGACCAGGCTCGTCAGACGGTCTGCTGGGCGCAGGCATGTATCAGGGGCTCAAATATGGATGAAAGGGTTCGCACCGGGCCCCCAAGGTCACCAGCTAGGCCAGCGCCTTGACAGTGTGGCACAGGTGCTGGACCAGTACAGGAAGATTGCGACGCTGAAGGCTGAACAAGTTTAAACCTAGAAGGGGCAAAGCATCATGTCCATGGGCACCCGAATCGAGGAAAAGTTGCGCAGTGAGCTTGCGCCACGGCGTTTGGAGATTCGGGACGACTCATCCCGCCACGAGGGCCACGCCGGTTGGCGCCCGGGTGGCGGCACTCATTTCCGCGTGGAAATCGTTTCCGATGCGTTCGCCGGGAAGAACCGTGTCGAGCGGCAGCGGCTGGTCTATGGCCTCTTGAAGGAGGAATTTGCCTCGGGCCTGCATGCGCTCGAGTTGCTTACCCGCGCGCCTTCAGAGGAATAGAGGGCAGGGCGGGGAGACCTTCCTCCCGCTTGAAGAGGAGGAAGCTGCCCCTATTGCCGTAAAGACGTGGGCATTGCACAGTTGGCTCATGTCGGATCCACGCGAGAGCCCTCCTGCCTCCCATATTGCCAACTTTGAAGAGCGGATGCCGGAAGGTGATGATCGCCTGCGGCTGGTCTGCCGCTCATGCGGCTTCATCAACTATCAAAACCCGAAGATTGTGGTCGGTTCGGTGGTGCAATGGAATCATCAACTCTTGCTATGCCGCCGAGCGATCGAGCCGCGTAAAGGGTATTGGACTCTGCCCGCGGGCTACCTGGAACTGCAGGAGGAGGCGGAGGAAGGGGCACGCCGGGAAGCCTGGGAGGAAGCCCGCGCGCGGATCATGATCGACCAGCTTCTGGCCATCTACTCCATTCCGCGGATCAGCCAGATACAGCTCATCTATCGCGCAGCACTTGCCTCGCCAGACGTTTCGGCCGGGCCTGAGTCGGCCGAAGTCGGGCTTTTCACCTGGGATGAGATCCCTTGGGAAGAGATTGCCTTTCCCTCGGTGCACTGGGCGCTGCACCATTTTGCGGAAACGCGCGAACAGAAGGCCTTTGCTCCCTTCGGCAACCCCGCGGGCGCGGAGCGATCAGCGAGCCAGCTGTAGCAGCACGGTGCCGAAGACCACGAAAGCAGAAGCAGCCAGCCGCTGACGGCCGAAACCTTCCTTGAGAACCAGAGCCCCGATGGCGGCCGCTATTAGAACGCTCGTTTCGCGAAGGGCGACGACGTGGGCAATGGGCGCCATGGTCATTGCCCAGATCACGATAGCGTAGGCCAATCCGGCCATGAGTCCGCCGCCCAAACCTGGCAGGAGAACCGGCTTGATGCTCTTGACAAATCTGCCTCGCCGCAGTCCGGCGATGATCAGGAAAAACACCGTTCCCTCGAGGAAGAACAGCCAGGCGATGTAGCTCATGAGCGAGCTTGCCGAGCGAGCCCCAAGGCCATCGGTGAGCGAATAGGCAGCGATGGAAAGCCCGACCAGGAAGGCGAGAAAGACGGACTGGCTTTCGCCATGGCGGCGGGGGCCTCGGCGATAGGAAAGCGCCAGAATGCCGAGGCTGACGATAAGAATGGCCAGCATCTCTGCCGAGGACTTCTCCTCCCCCGCCACGACCCAGGCGCCAATGGCGACCAGAAGTGGAGCCGAGCCGCGCGCGATCGGGTATACCTGACTCAAGTCACCGTGGCGGTAAGCCGCGACCAACAGCGCGTTATAGACGAGGTGCAGGGTCACGGACGCCAGGAGGAAGGGCAAGGCCGCCGCGCCTGGGAACGGGAGAATCAGCAGAAAGGGGGCGGCCACCAGTGCAGGCGCCAGCATGACCAGCGCCTGCACCGCCAGCCTGTCGCCGCCAGCCTTGACCAATGCATTCCAGGAGGCATGAAGCGCGGCGGCCAGCAGAACAAGCGGCAAAACTAGTGCAGCGCTTGCATCGGCCAACGTTAGTTTTCCAGTCCCATGAGGCTACGGGCAAAGGCGCCGGCCTCGAAGGGGCGCAGATCGTCCGCGCCTTCGCCAACGCCCACTGCGTGAACCGGCAGACCAAACTTCTCCGCCAGCGCTACCAGCACGCCCCCGCGCGCAGAGCCGTCGAGCTTGGTGACGACAAGGCCAGTGACGTTGACCAGATCCTTGAAGGTCGCCACCTGCTGCAGGGCGTTCTGCCCGGTGGTCGCATCAAGAGTCAGCAAGACATCGTGGGGTGCTTCAGGATCGAGCTTGCGGATCACGCGAATGATCTTCTGCAGCTCGGCCATGAGGTTTTCCTTGTTGTGCAGCCGGCCTGCCGTATCGATCAGCAGGAGATCAGCATTATTGGCCCGTGCTTGCTGTAGGGCGTCGTATGCCAGGCCGGCAGCATCGCCGCCTTGCTTCCCCGCAACAACATCACAGCCCGTCCGCTCACCCCAAATTTGAAGCTGCTCGATGGCGGCGGCTCTGAAGGTATCGCCTGCCGCCAGAACTACCGTGAGACCTTGCTCTCGGTAGTACTTCGCAAGCTTGCCGATGGTGGTTGTTTTGCCGGTGCCGTTGACGCCAACCACCAGAACTACATGTGGACGCCTTGCGCTGTCGGGCTCCAAGGGCTGGGCAACCGGCTCTAGAAGCTTCGCAGCTTCTTCGGCCAGGGCGCTGCGGATCTCCTCAGGGCTGACGTCGGTGCCGAAACGAGTTTTCGCCAGTTGACTCGTCAACTTGGCGGCCGGCCCCACACCCAGATCGGCAGAGATCAGCAGTTCTTCAAGTTCCTCCAGCGCCGCGTCATCCAGCTTGCGCTTGGTGAAGATGCCGGTAATGCCCTCGCCGATACGCGAGGAAGAGCGGGCCAATCCGGCTTTTAGCCGTGAAAACCACCCCTTGCTCATGCCGCGGCCTCCAGCGGCTGGGCTGTCAGCTCCGTTTGGTTGCACCCGGTCATGGTCACTTCGATAACTTCTCCAACAGGTCCGTCCACCGCTACCGGAGCGAAGTGGGTGCAGCGCCCAAGCCCCTGCCGCTCGATCAGAACTTGATCGCGGCTACCGACCCGGCTTTCCAGATAGCGTCTGGCTGCCGTCTCTCCGGCGGCCCGAATCAAGGCGGCGCGCTCTTTGCGCAGTGGCTTGGGTACGCTTGGCATGCGTGCTGCGGGCGTTCCGGGACGTTCCGAATAGGGAAAGACATGCAGCCAGGTCAGCCCAGCATCTTCGACCAGATTGAGCGAATTCCGGAACATCTCCTCGGTTTCGGTAGGGAAACCGGCGATCAGGTCAGCTCCGAAAACCACATCCGGTCGCAGGTGTCTTACTTTCTCCGTCACCGCCAAGAGGTCTGCGCGCAGATGGCGTCGCTTCATGCGCTTCAGAATCATGTCGTCGCCCGCTTGGGCAGAGAGGTGCAGATGCGGCATGAGCCGCGGTTCCTCTGCCAACAGCCGGTAAAGATCATCGTCTATCTCGACCGGATCCAGCGAGGAAAGGCGCAGCCGGGGCAACTCCGGCACCGTTGCGAGCAGGCGGCGCAGCATTTGGCCTAGTGTCGGCTGGCCCGGCAGGTCTGCGCCATAGGAAGTCACGTCGACCCCGGTTACCACGACCTCTCGCGTGCCGTTGGCGACGAGCCGGCGCACCTGAGCGACGATCTCTCCCATGGGAACCGAACGGCTCGGGCCTCGTCCAAAGGGGATGATGCAGAAGGTGCAGCGGTGATCGCACCCCTGCTGCACTTCGATGAAGGCTCGCGTCTTCTCGGTGAAACCCTCGATGAGGTGCCCGGCGGTTTCGCGCGCCTCCATGATGTCCGCAACCTTGACCCGGGGCACGCCATGCGGCTGAAACGATCGCGGGTCCAGCTTCTCCATGTTGCCTAGAACGCGGTCCACCTCCGGCATCGCTGCGTAGCGGGTTGGGTCGATTTGCACCGCGCAGCCGGTCACGATAATCGTTGCGTCTGGATGATCGCGCCTGGCCTTTCGGACAGCCTGGCGGAACTGTCGTTCTGCTTCTGCTGTTACCGCGCAGGAGTTCAACACGACCGCCTTCTCCAGGCCGGCAGCGCGGGCATGGCGACGCATCACCTCGGACTCGTACGCGTTCAGGCGACAGCCAAAGGTGACGACTTCTACCGCGTCTGAGAGTGGCTCTGCCGAGGGGTCTGATGGGGAGGGTCGCATAGGCCGGTTATAGGAAGCATGGCGGTAGCTGTCCACGTCCCGCCACAGCTTGGCTACTATGTCGATCTGTTTGATCTTTAACCAAGAGGACAGGATCCTGCCCGGAAGAGTAGCCTTGGCATCAGCGAATTTGGACAAGCAATCTGTCACCGGCCTGCTGGAATCTCTTCCGGACCAGCTGACCGGAGGAACCTTTCGGTTGCAGGAACTGCTCGATATCCTGCGCGGCCGCAGCATGGCTGCCGCGCTCCTGCTCGCGGCCACGCCACAGGTGCTCCCACTTCCACTTTTTCTGGCGAATGTCCTTGCGCTGCCGCTGGTACTGCTTTCCGCCCAGATACTGATGGGGCGAGAAATTCCTTGGTTACCGAAGTGGATGAGGGACCGGCCGATCAGGCGGTCGCGGCTCGAGCAACTCTGCCGCCGCATGGCTCCGATTCTGCGGGTGATGGAAAGGTTCATCCGGCCGCGGATGGGCGGAGTATTCGGCAAGGGTGAAAGGCTGATCGGTCTTGCTGCAGTCGTAATTTCGCTGGTGGCGGTCGTGCCGCTGCCGCTTGCGGGATGGCTGCCGGGGTGGTCGCTGGTGCTGATCGCACTCGGGCTGTTGGAGCGCGATGGTCTTCTGGTACTTTTTGGCGTTGCCGTCGGCGCTGCCGCCGTAGGTGTCCTGGCTGCAATGGTGCTGGGACTGGTTTCTGTCGGGGAGGCGGTAGCCAGCGACGGGTCGCTGTGGCGGGTAGCGCCGACCTGAAGTGTCCGCGCGGCTGGCTTAGCGCCGGTCGCTCTTAAGTCGGAAGGAAGCACCCGGATAGACGCCGAGGATTCTCACCTCGCGGCTGAAGAAGCCGAGTTCTTCCAGCGCCAGGCGCACCATGCGCTGCTCGGGATGTCCTTCGATGTCCGCGTAGAACTGTGCCACGGTGAAGCGGTCATCGATCATGTAGCTTTCCAGCTTCGTGATATTGACCCCGTTGGTGGCAAAGCCGCCCATGGCCTTGTAGAGCGCGGCCGGAACTGACCGGACGCGAAACACCAGGGAGGTGATGACCAGTTCCTCGTCCGGCCCAACCTCCGAGGGCTCGCGCGCCATGATAACGAAGCGCGTGGTATTGTGGGGCTGGTCGTGAATGTTTGGGATCAGTGTCTGCAGACCATAGATCTCGCCGGCGAGCGCCGAGCCCACGGCGCCCCGCGTTACATCTCCTCGTTCTGCGACTTCCTTGGCGGCGCCAGCCGTATCGGGATGGACAACGGGCAGGAGGCCTCGACTGCGCAGGAAGTTGCGGCATTGGGAGAGCGCCTGAACGTGACTGTGAACCTGTTTCAGATCTTCAAGGCGCGCACCAGGCACCGCAAGCAACTGGTGCTCCACCTTCTGAAAATGCTCGCCGATGATGTGCAGGCCCGAATCCGGTAACAGATGATGGATATCCGCCACCCGACCGGCGCTTGAGTTCTCGATGGGGATCATGGCCAGTTCGGCCTGACCCTCGCGAACTGCCATAAAGGTGTCTTCGAAGGATTCGCACGGCAGCGTAGGGCGGTCTGGATAAACCGCTCGGCAGGCCATGTCGGAATAGGCGCCGTGCGCTCCCTGAAAGGCAATGGCCTGTGCCGTCTCAACCATGCTCTACCACCGGATGATTGGTGCGGATGCTGCTCATTGTTGCGCGAGTAAAGCGCGAGCCCGCTCTAAGTCCGCGGGAGTATCGACACCCAGCGGAAGGGTGTCAACGAGGGCTACATCCACGCGCATACCGGCCTCGAGCGCCCGTAGTTGCTCCAGGCGTTCGCGCTCTTCCAGAGGACTTGGCGGCAGTGAGACGAAGCGCTCAAGAGCCTCTCGGCGGTAGGCATAGATACCGATGTGGTGGTAAAGCGGTTGGCGTTCATCACCTTGATCCCAAGGGGCGCTGCAGCGCGTGAAGTAGAGGGCGCGCGCAATTCTCTTCCCCCCGACGAAGGCGCAAACGGGTTTCACCACATTGGGGTTTTCGCGCTCCTGGGGCTCCGTGATCTCCACCGCCAAGGTCGCGATGTCCACGGCCGGATCTTGCAGCGGCGCCAAGACCGCGCTCACCAGTGAAGGATCGAGGGTGGGCAGGTCGCCTTGCAGATTCACGACCACATCGTAATGCGCCGTCGGATCGACTTGGCGGAGAGCCTGGTAGATCCGATCCGATCCCGAGGGAAGAGATGGGTCTGTCAGCACCGCTTGGCCGCCGGCGGCCTCCACGGCGTCTACAACGGCTTGTTCCGCGGCCGCAACCACGGTGGGACCCACCTTTGCTTCCATCGCCCGGCGCAGCACCTGTACGATCATGGGCTGACCGTGGATGTCCGCGAGAGGCTTGTTTGGCAATCGGGTTGAGGCCATTCGGGCCGGAATCAGAACGATCGGATTGGGCAAAACTAAGGCTTCCACTTGCGGGGCGCGACTGGAGCGGTTAAAGCATCGAGCGGCGCAGACGGCAAGCGCCTGCGGGGGCAATAAGATTTCGACTGCTTCGGAGTTGCGTTAGCCCCCTGTGCGCATGCCTGGTTCAACGAGACGCAGACCGCATCGAAAGGGTAGCGAAGCGCGATGTCCCTCGAGTTCAATAAAATGGCCGCGGCTGTCCTTACCGCAGGCGTGGTGGCCATGACTACCGGCTTCATAGCTAATCTTCTGGTTCATCCGGAGTCACTTGAAGAAAACGCTTACCCGATCGAGGTTGCGGATGCCGGCGGCACTGCACCGGCGGCCGCAGAGGAGCCTGGCCTGGAGCCGGTCCTGCCGCTTCTGGCTGATGCGGATCTAGCGGCGGGCGAAGCAGCCTTCCGTGCATGCGCCTCCTGCCACACCTATGAGGAAGGCGGGCCGAATCGCGTTGGCCCGAACCTCTGGGGTGTTGTCGGCGCGCCCCATGCTCATGCCGAGGGCTTCAACTATTCCGATGCCATGATGGAGCGGAGTGACGAGCCCTGGACCTACGAAGCGCTCAACGCTTTCCTGGCGAGCCCTCGCGAAGCCGTGCCTGGCACCCGGATGGCGTTCGGCGGTATTCGCAATGTTCAGGATCGCGCGAATCTGATCGCTTGGTTGCGCACGCTCGACAACGAGCCTGAGCCTCTTCCCACCGAGGAGGAAATTCAGGCGGTTGCCGGGGACGAACCAGCTGCCGCCGAGGAAGGTGAGGCTGCTGCGGGAGAAGAGGCCACGGTCGAGCAGGCTGAAGCTCAGCCCAGCGAAGACGTGGAAGCCGCCGGCACGGGAGACGAGGCCGCTGGAGAGGAAGCTGCCGCCGCCTCCGGGGCTGGTGGAGACAGCGCCCTGATCGCCGCGATTGCTGAGGCGGATCCGCAGGACGGCCAGAACATCTTCCGTCGCTGTGCGGCGTGCCACACCTACGAGGAAGGCGGACCTAACCGGGTTGGGCCGAATCTCTGGGGCGTCGTGGGCGGCCCGGTCGCGCACCTGGATAACTTCAACTACTCGGATGCTGCCCAGGCTATGCACGATGAGGGCGTAACCTGGACCTACGAGAACCTGAGCGCCTTTATCGAGAATCCTCGCAGCTTCATGCCGGGCACGCGAATGGTCTTCCCCGGTCTTCCAAATGAAGCCGACCGTGCTGCCTTGATCGCTTTCCTGCGGGAGCAGTCGAACGATCCAGCGCCCTTGGATGCCGGTGGGGAAGAGGCTGCAACCGAGGAAGCTGCGCCAGAGGCTGATGAGGCCGAAGAGGCTCCTGCGGAGGAAGAATCTGCGGAAGCTTCGGCAGAGGAGGGCGAAGCATCCGCTGAAGCTGAGGCGGGAGCCGCCGATGCGGGTGAAGAGGCAGCCCCAGCCGATGGTGATAGCGAACTTCTCGCAGCCATCGCCGAAGCTGATCCAGCGGATGGAGAAGCACTGTCCCGCCGCTGCGCGGCCTGTCATACCTTCAATGAAGGGGGTCCGAATCGGGTTGGTCCAAACCTTTGGAACGTGGTGGGCGGTCCCGTGGCGCACCTGGACAACTTCAATTACTCGGATGCCGCTCAGTCGATGCACGACGAGGGGGTCACCTGGACGCACGAGAACTTGAGTGCCTTCCTCGAAAACCCCCGTGGCTTCATGCCGGGTACGCGAATGGTCTTCCCGGGCTTGCGCGATGCGGATGATCGGGCGGCCATGATTGCCTACTTGCGCAGCATGGGAACCGACGCGCCGCCATTGCAGTAGGTCGGGACGTGCAAAGCGTCACGTCCGCTACGCCCTCCCAGGCCTTAATTGACCTGGCAGAGCGCGTAGCGGACGCAGCCCGTGCCGTTACACTGCGGTACTTTCGCAGCGATCTTGCAGTCGACACCAAAACCGACCTCAGCCCGGTAACGCTCGCGGATCGCAACGCGGAAGCAGCGATGCGCGATCTGCTTGCACAGGAAGTCCCTGAGCACGGAATCGTCGGGGAGGAGCACGGGACGGAGGGACGCGACAGGGAGTACGTCTGGATCCTCGATCCCATCGACGGAACCAAGTCCTTCATCACCGGCAACCCTCTCTTCGGTACCCTTGTGGCCTTGGCACACAAGGGACGGCCCGTCCTGGGCGTCATCGACTTCCCGGCCCTGGGGGAGCGTTGGATTGGTGCAGGGGGGCGAGGAACGCTGCATCGGGATGCTAGGGGGCAGGAGCGGGAAATCAGAGTCCGTGCCTGCATCAGTCTCGAAGACGCAGTGCTTCGCTGTACATCACCCAGCATGTTTACCTCAGAGCAGGATGTTGCCGCTTTCGGGCGGGTGGCGCGATCGAGCCGTTTGACGATCTACGGTGGCGATTGCTTCTGCTATGCCCAACTTGCGAGTGGCTGGGCCGATGTTGTCGTGGAAGGGGATCTCCAACCATACGACTTCATGGCGCTCCTGCCCGTGGTCGAGGGGGCAGGGGGCTGCGCGAGTGACTGGCGAGGCCAACCACTTAGTTTGGACTCCGACGGGAGTGTCGTCTTCGCGAGCAACCAAAAACTACGCGATGAGGTACTTCAAAAACTGCTCCGCGACTGATGCATGAGCGCGATACGGCCGCGCTGGATGAGCTCGTTTGGAAGAGCTGTCTCGAGAAATGAGACATGCCTACCTCTTGGCCATTAGCGCAAACCTTACAAAAAGATAATGCTACGCAGGCTCCTGCACTGTTGCGGCACGCCGTATAAGCCGTAGGTTAGGAGCAGACACATTTAGTGGGGGCCAAGGCAAATCTCCGTTGATGTGAGAAGCTACTCCATATGCTTGTCTGAAGCCGATCCTGCTTCGTTAGAGAGTTGAACAGGCGCGCTGGCATTGGAGAGGACCTGGGGGCGGAAAAAAGAGAGGCGCTGGTAGTGTTGTTGCGCGCGGTTGTGCTGGCTCTGGCAATTGCTGTTTCTGGCAGCACTACGGCTGTGGGTCAGGAAGCAGAGCCCTTGTCGCCGCCGCCAGCGCTGGAAGTCGAGCCTCGCCACGCTGTTGCGATGCATGGGCAACCGAAGTACGGCCCCGATTTCACCCATTTTGACTACGCCAATCCTGACGCTCCAAAAGGCGGTGCCATCCGGCTGGCTGCTCAGGGAAGCTTTGACTCTTTCAATCCCTTCATCGTCCGAGGGACCGCCGCACTTGGTACTGGCTACCTTTTTGAATCTCTTATGATGCCCAGTGCTGACGAACCCCTGACGATGTACGGCCTGCTGGCAGAAAGCATCGAACTGCCGGATGACCGCTCCTGGGCCATCTTCAACATTAATCCTGAGGCGCGCTGGCATGATGGCGAGCCCGTTACCGCGGACGATGTAATCTTCTCCCACGAGATCCTTACCACCGACGGCCATCCCTTCTATCGCTACTACTACGCAGATATTGTCGAGATCGAGAAGCTGGGTCAGCGCCGCCTGCGCATGATCTTCAGTGAGGGAGACAATCTGGAGCTCCCCCTTATCGCCGGCCAGATGCCGATCCTGCCGAAGCACTGGTGGGAGGGAAGAGATTTCAGCCGGGCAATTCTGGAGTCTCCCCTCGGGAGCGGCCCCTACCGAGTGGCTGGATTCGAGGCCAACCGCTACGTCACCTATCAGCGGGTGGAAGATTATTGGGGGGCGGAGCTGCCGGTCAATCGGGGGCGCTTCAATTTCGATCGCATACGCTATGACTACTATTTAGATGACACGGTCATACGCGAGGCGCTGAAGGCAGGTCGCATCGACCTCAGGGTGGAGAACCAAGCTAAAGCCTGGGCGCTCGATTATGACGTACCGGCAGTGCGCGATGGATGGTTGAAGATGGAGGCCTTGGAGCACAAGCGGCCGACTGGCATGCAGGGCTTCGTATTCAACACCCGTCGGGAAATCTTTCAGGATCCGCTGGTACGTGAAGCGCTTGCTTATGCCTTCGATTTCGAATGGTCGAACCGGGCCCTCTTTTTCGGCCTCTATACTCGAACGAAGAGCTACTTCTCGAATTCCGAGCTGGCCTCCAGCGGGCTGCCAGAGGGACGCGAACTTGAAATCCTGGAGAGCTATCGGGGGCAGGTGCCAGAGCGGGTGTTTACCGAGCCCTATGAACCGCCTTCTACCGACGCTTCTGGCTGGCCGCGGGCTAACTTGCGAGAAGCCTTCCGATTGCTACGGGAAGCCGGTTGGGAAGTAGATCCCGAGACGCTGCTGCTGACCAACCAGGAGAGCGGCGAGCCCATGACATTCGAGATTCTGCTCGTTAGCCCGGCAATGGAACGTATCGTCTTGCCGTTCCAGCGTAATCTCGGCCGGCTTGGGATCACCACCACGGTCCGTCTCGTCGACAGCTCCCAGTACATCAACCGCTATCGTGCCTTTGACTTCGACATGATCATCAACGTCTGGGGGCAATCTGATTCTCCCGGCAATGAACAGCGGGAGTTCTGGAGCAGTGCAGCCGCGGACATGCCTGGTAGCCGCAATCTTGCCGGGGTACGCGATCCGGTGGTGGATGAGCTGGTGGAACTCTTGATTGCCGCCCCAACCCGAGAGGAACTGGTGGCACGCACACGTGCCCTCGATCGCGTGCTGCTTTGGGGGCATTACGTGGTCCCGCAGTATCACTCGCGCGTTGATCGTGTGCTCTACTGGGACAAGTTTGCCCATTCCGACGTGATCCCGGACTCTGGCTATGATCTCGACACCTGGTGGTTCGATGAGGAGCGCGCGCGTCGCCTTGAACGGCGTCAGCTTGTGCAAAGTGAGCAAGAGCTTGGAAGCTAGCTTGATCGCAACCAGCCTGACTCAGATGGTCTGTAAGAGCGCCTTGTCCTGTGGGAAGGGCACTGCACAGCCATGACTGCCTATATTGTCCGGCGTCTTTTCCTGATGATACCGACCCTCTTCGGTATCATGCTGCTCAACTTTGCTGTCCTGCAGTTCGTGCCTGGAGGGCCGGTTGAGCAGGTCTTGGCGCAGATGACTGGAGAGGGCGCTGGCTCTACTATGGAGCGGGTGACCCGCTCTGGCGGCCCCGAGGTCAGCAGCGGTCCAATGCGACAAGGGGAGACGGGCACCTATCGGGGAGCGCAGGGGCTGGACCCGGAGTTTATCGAGGAGCTCGAACGGCAGTTCGGCTTCGATAAGCCTGCGCATGAACGCTTCTTCCTGATGCTGGGAAATTACCTGGTCTTCGACTTTGGCGATTCTTTCTTCCGCGGGCGCAGCGTTGTAGAGCTCGTTGTGGAGAAGCTGCCGGTTTCCATTTCTCTCGGGCTCTGGACGACCCTCATTACCTACCTGGTCTCCATTCCTTTGGGCATACGCAAGGCTGTCCGTGATGGCAGTAGCTTCGATGTCTGGACCAGCGGTTTGGTGATCGTCGGCTTCGCAATTCCCAATTTCCTTTTCGCGGTACTTCTGGTGGTGCTCTTCGCCGGCGGAAGCTACCTGGATTGGTTCCCCATCCGGGGCCTGACATCAGATGGGTGGGAAGATTTCTCCCTCCCGATGAAGGTCTTGGACTATTTCTGGCACCTGACATTGCCGGTGCTCGCCATGGTGATTTCCGGTTTCGCCGGGCTCACGATGCTGACCAAGAATTCCTTTCTAGATCAGATACATCAACAGTATGTGCTGACAGCTCGTGCCAAGGGATTGAGCGAAGGGAAAGTGCTGTACGGCCATGTGTTTCGCAATGCTATGCTGATCGTGATCGCAGGATTTCCCTCCGCGTTTATAGGTATTCTCTTTACTGGCGTGCTGTTGATCGAGGTGATCTTTTCGCTGGACGGTCTAGGACTTCTGGGTTTCGAAGCTGTGGTCAATCGTGACTATCCCATTGTTCTGGCGACGCTCTACTTCTTCACGCTGCTTGGCCTCTTTCTCAATCTCGTGGGAGATCTTCTTTACACCGTAATCGACCCGCGGATTGATTTCGAAACGAGAGAGGCTTGATGGCACGGCTAGCAGACGTCGCACCAGGCGCGGGCCATCGCCTCCTAGGCTTCCGGCTTTCTCCCATCGCCGCCCGACGTTGGCAGAACTTTCGCGCGAACCGGCGGGGCTTTTGGTCCCTCTGGATCTTTCTGCTTCTCTTCATGGTGAGCCTTTTTGCCGAGTTCATAGCGAACGACAAGCCGATCCTCGTTCGCTATGACGGCGTCTTCTACATGCCGATCTTCGAGACGCTACCGGAAACCCATTTTGGCGGCGAGTTCCCCACGGAAGCGGACTACCGAGATCCTTACGTGCGGGAATTGATCTCGGAGAAGGGCTGGATGCTATGGCCGCTGGTCGCCTACAACCACCGGAGCGTAGCGTGGGATTTGCCAGAACCGGCCCCCACACCGCCGAGTAGCGAACATTGGTTGGGAACGGATGATCAGGCCCGCGACGTGATGGCGCGCACGATCTATGGCTTCCGCATCTCCGTTCTTTTTGGTCTCGCGCTTACCTTCTTCAGTTCGATCATCGGGGTCGCCGCCGGAGCGATTCAGGGCTACTTCGGAGGTTGGACGGACCTATTGTTCCAACGCTTCATTGAGATCTGGTCAGGTTTGCCCGTGCTCTATCTCCTGATCATTCTCGCCAGCGTCGTGGAGCCCAACTTCTGGTGGCTGCTGGGCATCATGCTCGCCTTTTCCTGGATGGGACTGGTGGGGGTCGTACGGGCGGAATTCCTAAGGGTTCGTAACTTCGATTACGTGCGGGCGGCGCGGGCGCTTGGTGTTGGCGACTCGACGATCATTTTCCGGCATGTGCTGCCGAACGCCATGGTGGCGACCTTGACCTTCTTGCCCTTTGTGCTGACGGGATCGATTACTACCTTGACTGCCTTGGACTTTCTGGGCTTTGGCCTGCCCCCGGGTTCTGCTTCCCTTGGTGACCTGCTGGCGCAAGGAAAGGCGAACTTGCAAGCACCCTGGCTCGGCCTCACAGGCTTCTTCGTCTTGGCCTTGATGCTGAGCCTTCTCGTCTTCATTGGCGAGGCAGTACGCGACGCCTTTGACCCTCGCAGACTCTTCACTGGCGCTGCGCCGCCGCCGGAAGCGGCAGCAGAGCCGGGAGCCCAGTCTGTCGCTTCGGTTCACCGAGGGGCGCCATGAGCGGGAAGGTGGCAGAACCGATTCTGCAGGTGCGCTCTCTTGGGGTGAATTTTCGTCTGCCCGACCGCGTGGTGGAGGCGGTTAAAGGCGTTTCCTTCGACATAGCTCCCGGTGAGACGGTGGGACTGGTCGGAGAAAGCGGTTCGGGCAAGTCAGTGTCGGCGCTGTCAGTCCTGCAGCTACTTCCCTATCCCCAGGCTGAACATCCCCCCGGCAGTTCGATCCGCTTCAAGGGGCAAGAGCTTATCGGTATCGGCGAGCGGCGTATCCGACAGGTGCGCGGCAACGAGATCTCCATGATCTTTCAGGAGCCGATGACGTCCTTGAATCCACTGCATAGCGTGCAGAAGCAGATCGGAGAGGTTCTGCTTTTGCATAAAGGCATGGACCGTGGACAGGCTCGGCGGCGCATTCTTGAACTGCTCGACCTGGTCGGGATTCAGGATGCGGAACGTCGACTCACCGCCTTTCCTCACGAACTGTCAGGGGGGCAGAGACAACGCGTGATGATTGCCATGGCCTTGGCAAATGAGCCGGACCTGCTCATAGCCGATGAGCCGACGACCGCATTGGACGTGACGATACAGGCGCAGATACTTGAGCTTCTAAAGGATCTGCAAAAGCGACTGGGCATGTCTATGCTCTTGATCACCCATGATCTCGGGGTGGTGCGCAAGATGGCCCAGAGGGTCTACGTGATGACCGACGGGCGGGTGGTGGAGCAGGGGCCGGTGGAGGAGATCTTCCGCGCGCCCCAGCATTCCTACACTCAGCGTTTGTTGGCGGCCGAACCGAAGGGCCGCCCCCCGGCTCGTGACCCCGGCGCTCCAGTGATAATGGAAGGTAAGGATATCAAGGTCCACTTCCCCATCCGCAAGGGGCTGCTCAAACGGGCCGTCGATTACGTCAGAGCAGTGGACGGGATCGATCTCGTCGTCCGCGAAGGCCATACGATTGGGGTCGTGGGGGAATCCGGCTCCGGCAAGACCACCTTGGGCATGGCCTTGTTACGCCTTACCGCCAGTCAGGGCTCGGTCGTTTTCCTGGGTCGGAACATTCAGGGCTGGAAAGCCAGCCAGCTAAGGCCGTTGCGTCGCGAGATGCAGGTAGTATTTCAAGATCCTTATGGTTCTCTTTCTCCCCGTCTGTCTGTGGGGCAGATCGTTGGAGAAGGTCTCGCCATCCATGAACCGGGCGGCGCAGGCGATTATGAGGCCCGCATCATCGAAGCACTGGAGGAAGTGGGGCTCGATCCGGAAAGCCGCCATCGCTATCCCCACGAATTTTCAGGCGGACAGCGGCAAAGGATCGCCATTGCGCGGGCGATGGTCCTGAAGCCGCGCTTCGTCGTACTGGACGAACCCACCTCGGCCCTAGATATGTCGGTGCAGGCGCAAATCGTCGAGTTGCTTCGCGGCCTGCAAAGCCGCCATCGCCTGGCCTATCTCTTCATCAGTCATGATCTGAAGGTGGTTCGCGCGCTGGCGGATGAAGTTGTCGTCATGCGCCATGGCAAGGTCGTAGAGCAGGGACCGGCAGAGCAGATTTTTGAAGCGCCGCGCGATGCCTATACCAAGGCGCTGATGAAAGCAGCCTTCGACCTGGAAACATTGGACCCGCGCGATCTTCAAGACCAGGAGGTCATCTCGCCGGCGTAGAGTACATCCGGCGTCTGCCGTTGACTGCTTTAGCCTTTGGGGGCGTACTTGGCCAAGATGCGCTGGAGCGTGCGCCGGTGCATCCTGAGTTGGCGTGCAGTTTCCGAAACGTTGCGATCGCACTGCTCGAAGACCCGCTGGATATGCTCCCAGCGCACCCGGTCGACGGTCATGGGGTGTTCCGGAGGTGGCGGAAGAGAGCCTTCCTCGGCCATGAGGGCGGCTTCGATCTGATCGGCGTCCGCGGGTTTCGGGAGATAGTCGGTGGCGCCTGCCTTCACCGCGGCCACAGCTGTCGCGATGTTGCCGTAGCCCGTGAGCACGATAATCCGCGTATCCTTCTTCAACTCGCGTAGAGCCTGTACCACGTCCAGGCCGTTTCCGTCGCCGAGGCGAAGGTCAACAACCGCAAAATCGGGCGGGCTCTGCCGCGCCGTTTCGATACCCTCGGTGACACCGAGTGCGACCTGGACGTCGAAATCGCGCTGCGTCATGGCGCGCGCGAGGCGCTGCGCGAAGCGCTGATCGTCATCCACGATCAAGAGTGTTCGGCTGCTGTCCGAGGTGCGCGCGGCTTCATCTGCTGTCATGCTGCATTACTCCTCGTCCTTCTATCGCCAAGCGGCCACACGATGGCAACCTCCGCGCCACCTCCTGAGCGGTTTTGAAAGGCTACTGTGGCATTCGCTTGAGCCAGAAGATTGCGGGCAATGAAAATGCCGAGGCCCATATGTTCGCCGGCTTCTCCGGAGGTGTTCATATAGGTGCTTGCCTGGCGCCCGCGATTTCCCGTGGACACATAGGGTTCACCCAAGTCGCCAAGGATGCCTTCATCGAACCCCGGCCCGTCGTCGCGAATGACGATGTGGGCCTGGCGGTCTGTCCAGGAAAGCTCAACTTCTACCCTCGACTGGGCGAACTGCAGCGCGTTCTGCAACAGCATCCCCAGACCATGCAGCATTTCCGGCATGCGGGGCACCAGTGGCTGTTCGTTCGGCGCGCCTTGATACTCTATTTGCAGGCTGACCCCGTTGCCTGCGTAGGGATGAGCCGCGGCTTCAACCAGCGCGGATAGTGGAAGGTGATGGTAGGGCGTGTCCTCCTCAGCAGCGGGACGATTGGCAAGTTCAGTGAGGATACGTCGACACCGCTCGGCTTCCTCGCGCAGCAAGGCAATATCCTCCCGCAAGGGATGGTCTTCGGGGGTATCTTCGGGAAGTTCACGTTCTAGCTCGCGCGCCACCACGGCAATGGTCGCGAGCGGACTGCCTAACTCATGGGCTGCAGCAGCGGCCAGGGCCCCAAGGGCCGAAAGCTGCTGCTCGCGCGCCAGCGCCAGTTGTGTCGCGCCCAAGGCATCCGCAAGCCGGCGCGATTCCAGGGCGAGCGAAGAAACGTAGCTTGCAGTGAAGGCGACCGCCAGAACGAGCGCTGCGAGGATGCCCGCAATATAGATCCTGGGCAGCTGGAGACCTTGATCATCCCACGGCAGGGGCAGATGCAAGTAGGCCAGGACAGCAATGCCCCCTATCGCGAGGGCCGCGAGCAAGATGGTGCTACGGCGCGACAGCGTCGCGGCCGAGACAACGACCGGGGCAAGTATTAGAACGGCAAAGGGATTCTGCAGACCGCCGGTCATCGCCAGCAGCACCAGTAGCTGCAGAAGATCACACGCCAGGTACAAGCGGGCAGGGCGGTCGCTCAGCCACGTGGCGCCGCGGTGCTGCAGCGCGGTGATAAGGTTCAGGGCGGCGAGTCCACCAACTGCTGCCAAGGCTGGCACCAGTGGCACGTCGAAGTTCAGTCCGGCCTGTACTACAGCGATTGCAAGGACTTGACCGATAACCGCGATCCAACGGATGAAGATCAGGGTCCGCAGGCGCAGACGACTAGCGGGGTAGATCAGGGGTAACGGCGTGCCAGCGGCAGCATCGGTCACAGGGGCCATGCGGTCAGCATGCGAGATGGCCATCCTCCGCCGCAAGGGCTATCGGAAAGTGTTCAGACCCTGAGGGCGCGGTCTCTGACAGCGGCTTCTGGTTTCAACCGTAGCGAAGAAGCCGCGCGCCTTGGCTTCTTAGCCACTGACGCGCGTAGTGCATGTCTGGCGTAAGACTGTCGTTCAGCTGCCAGAAGGCAGGTGAGTGGTTCATATGCACGAGGTGGGCGACCTCGTGCGCGACAACATAGTCGAAAACCGGCTCCGGCGCGAAAATCAGACGCCAGGAGAAGTTCAGGTTGCCCTGGGAGGAGCAGCTTCCCCAACGGCTGCTCGTGTCGCGCACGGCCACCCGCCGCAAGGGACGTGCAGTGCCCGCTGGCAAGGAGGCCCATTTTTCCCGGGCTCTTGTGCGGAGCAGCTTGCGAGCTTCCTCGCGCAAATAATCTGAAACCCTCCTTGGAAGATGCTCGGCTTTACCGCTGACCCACAGACAGCCCGCCTCACGCCAGACGCCGCGCCGTTCCTCTGGTGCGTGGCGGATCTCATGCTCCTCGCCCAGGAGCGGAAGTTTTGCGCCCTCTGCAAAGGGAACGCGGTCTGGCAGTTTGGAGAGTCGCTGCTGAATCCAGGTTTGCTGCCGACGCACGAAGTCCAGGCCAGCCTCCCGCGTCACGCCTGTCGGCAAGGTGAGGAGAAGCGCTTCCTCGTCATGGACGATCCGGAGAATCATCCGCTTCGCGCGAGAAGACCGGCGCACTCTGACCGCCACCGGGCGGCCATCGAGCAAGAGCAGGCTGGGATCAAGCTGAAGCGAAGTCATGGTTGCACGATAAGCGAAAGGCGCCGCACTGGCAGCCTGAGTGTGTCACACAAGAAAGGGACTTGTCGCTTACATCCTGCACCCTCAATGCTGAAAGTGAAGGGTCAGCCGTTGCTGCTGACCATGGCTGCGGTGGGTCACCTGGTCCGCGTAACGTCGGATGAGAAAACCCGCCATCAACGAGACGTTGCTTTCATCCTCGAGGATGTCATCCAGGGAAGGTCGCTCGTCGGGCGTGGCCAATGGCTTCCCGTGCCAGGTCAAGGTGACGTCGAGGTCGAACTCGTTGAAGCTGGCTGTCATCTCCGGGGGGGCCTTGAACATTTCTTGTGACCGAAGCGTTTCCAGAGCTTCCGACGAGGCTTGAACCGCGCGCTGAACGATCTCGCGGCGCGCACCCCAAAGATCTCCTTGGCGCTTCAGGAACTCTTGGCTGAAATCATAGGCATCGCTGTCCGGAGGTACGGGCTGGCTAGCCCGCTGTGCAATCCCGATGCGGAAGAGCAGGTTGAGCAGGATCGCGCTCAAGGTTGCGAGCGCCAGCTCCGATTGGAACAGCGGCACGAGCCACTCCGGCAATCCCTCGTAGATGTCTGGGAATATCACCACGGTGAGCCCGAAGACGATGGAGAGGCCGACGGTAAAAATTCGCCGCTCGCTCAACATGCGCGACAGGATGAGGTCCATGCCGGAGACGATCATGTAGGCCGCGGTGTAGATCATGATCGCGCCGATGACCGGGGCTGGAATAGATGCCAAGGCGACGATCGCCTTTGGCAGAAAGACCGCTCCGATCATCAGGCCGCCGGCGACAAAACCGACGATCCGAGCGGAGGTCCCAGTAGCGAATGCCAGGCCAACGTTGCTGGAGGAGATGCCAACAGCAGTCCCACCAACCGTACCTGCGATTAGATTACCTATCGAACTGGCCTGAACCCCGCCGGCGGCGCTGCGTAAGTCGGCCCTGACCCAGTTAGGATCATTCAGCCGCTGGATGCTCACCAGGACCCCGAGGTTGTCGACCGTGGTGACGATTGCAATCAGGACAAAGAGCGGGATCAGGAGAACCTCGACCTGCCAGGCCGGGAACAACAGGGTTGGGAGGCCGGCCACTGGCGCGTCGCGCAGTGCGTGCCAGACGGAGGGCTCGATCAGCCCCATCACGAGGCTGAGCAGAGCCCCTGTCAGGAGGCCGAACACCAAGGCAAAGAGCTTCAGGCCGCCACGGCCGAAGACGGCAAAGCCGACTATTGCGGCAAGAGTAGCCGTCCCGACCAGCAGATAGGCCGGATCGAGAGCGAGCGCACCGGCTTGATCCAGATTGACACCAGTGAAGCGCACTAGCGCTGGTTGGGCAATGGAGATGCCGAGCATGAGTACCGCAACGCCGCAGACCTCGGGCGGGAAGAGCTGCCTTAGCCTGTGCAACATGCGCGCAAGCGTCGCTTCGGCCAGACCGTGTACAGTCAGCATGGCAGCCACCGCCCCAAGACCACCCAGCGAGCTCGCATGAATCATGGCCGGGAGGACGAGAGGCCCAGGAATCTCCACCGCAAGCGAGCCGCTCCCGAGAGGGGCGGCGCGCGCTTGCAGCATGGTCGCGACCCCTGCCGCGATCAGGCTGCCGGTGATGAGCCCACTGGTTTCGAGGGACGTCAAGCCGATCTCCCGAGCCACCACGACCGGATAGATCATGAACATGATCGCAAGCCCGGCGTGCTGCAGGCCCAAAACAAGGATCGCCATTGGAGGCGGTCGGTCGTTCGGTCCGTAAATCAGGCCAGTAGAGTTTGCCGTCACCAATACATCCCATCTGTTCGTGCTCTTCGCTGAGCATTCCAGTATCGTTTCCTGAAAACTTAGATTAGCAATAGGAAGTGGACAACTTAATCGGGTGGCTGCTGTTTTCTATCCGCGCGTAGTTTGAAGCTCTAGTTCTCGAAGTGCAGGATCAGCTTTTGCCCATCGCCCTTGCTCTGCGAGGTGATCTGGTCCGCGTAGCGGCGGATGAGGAAGCCGGAAAGGCGGGCGAGATTGGCGATCAGCTCGAGGCCTTCGCAGCGGTGGTGGATTTCGAGATATTTCGGGCAGACTTGATAGCAGCGCTGGGTTATAGCGATGGTGCCAAGGGCGGCCGTCCGCCCTTTGATCCGGTCATGATGTTCAAGGTCCTGGTGGTTCAGGCGCAGAACAACCTC
>JAJUFM010000009.1 GCA_029265995.1 Rhodospirillaceae bacterium
CGACAAGCTCGGCCGCTCCTATTGGCACTATCTCGGCGACCGCCTCCTGGTGCCCGGGGCGCCCCAGATCCCACCGCTCCCGCGCCTCGTCCGAGACGCCGCCGTCACAACTTAACCGCCCGGGGTTTTGCCCCTCTTACGTGAATCTGCTCTATCTATTTGATGTAGAACGGATTCACGCGTTTGATCTGAACCCCAAAGTGGTTCAGATCAAACGCGATCCGGTCTAGCGTCGAGTTGATCGGCGCCTATGAGAGCGGGCTGATCGCCGAGATCAACAGCCGCTATTTCGGAAACGAATTTTGAGGGGCATTGCCATGATGCGCAGCTTCCCAGCTCTTGGACACCTTGCCGCGATGCTGCCGGCGGCCCAAGCTAACGAGTGCGAAGATGCTGCGGACCAGGCAATGATGAGCGCCTGCGCCCAGCAGACTTACGCGGCCTCTGAGGCAGAGATGAATCGGCTCTATCGCGAGATCGAGCTTCGGTTGAGCGATAACGCGGTTGCGAAGAAGCTGCTCCTCGATGCGGAGCAGGCCTGGAAAAGCTATCGCGATGCGGAATGCGCCTTTTCTTCCTCGGCCATTGCTGGTGGCAGCGCCTATTCCATGGTGCAGACCCTCTGCCTCGCGGATCTGACGCAGAAGCGCGTGGAAGACCTTCAGCAATATCTTGCTTGCCCGGAAGAAGACCTCGGCTGCGCCGTGCCCGCGAGGAGTACAGCCTCCGCGGATGCGGCCTGCGCCAGCGTAGACACCGATCTGACAGATGCCCGCGAGCATGAGTACCGAGCGCTGATCGTTGATTCCCTTTCCGCTGACCAGGAAGATTCCGAGCGCCTGGGTCTCGGGGATGTGGAGGTCTACAGCTTCCTGGCCAGCGGCGGTTGGAGTGCAGTCTACGGCGCAGTACCGACCGCCGACAACGCCGTGTTCTTTTTTGAAGACGTCGATGGCGCCCAACAGTTTCGGGATGTTTGGGCAGGCTGGGCCGATCCGTCAGAGCGGAATACACTGATCGAATGGGCCAGAAATCTCGGCGCTCCGGAAAGCTTGGCAACCTGCTCTGCCCATTACGTTGTCGATGCCCCGGAGGCAGATCAGCCGTACGCCTTCACAATCGATCTCACCTTCACCGACCAGGCGCTCACGACTCTTAACAGCCGCGAGGAGGAAGTCGTGGTGTCCGCTTCCTACTACGCAGATCCCGCGCCTGGTAGCGAGGAACTAGCCGACGATGTAGGCCGCATCAATCTTGGCCGAGAAGAGCTGCAGGTTGCCGCCGAACCTGAGATCGTCGAGATTGCCGGGAATCAGCTTGACCTCGATGCCCTGCAGTGGATCGAGGGGGACATCCTGGTAGAGATCAGCGTCTACAGCGCTCGCCTCAGCAGCCCAGACAACCTGATCAGCTGCGACACCATCCAGGGTCGGCTATCCGACGTCTCCGAGACGCCGCCGATCAACCTACAGTGCGGCATGATCGAAGAAGATTTGGGGATCGAGGTACGACCCTAGCGTACCGGCGGCCAAGGGCCACGTCATGCCCGTGCTTTCTCGCTAACCTGGAAATCAGAACAAGCTCCGAGACGCGACTGTAGTACTGGCTAGGTCACGGC
This sequence comes from Rhodospirillaceae bacterium, assembly GCA_029265995.1. Classification (GTDB taxonomy): domain Bacteria; phylum Pseudomonadota; class Alphaproteobacteria; order Kiloniellales; family DSM-21159; genus Aquibaculum. Next base: position 1,619 of record JAJUFM010000009.1, read on the forward strand.
TGCCGGATCATGCGAAAATCCTGATAGAGAAAGCCGTCGCGCTCTACCACCGTGCCAGGCTCGACATTCAAAGGCTGCGAGAAGGCCGGCGCATCTGTCACAAGGGAATGAAACTCGCCCCGCTCACCGCAGGGATCCACCTCCGGCGGGAGGGACGCCAGCAGAGTTTCATCATAGGCGCCGCCCAGTAGCTCCCGCGGCATCCTGGCAACGTCGATGGCGACGATCCGCGCTTTGATCCCGGCCGCGATCATCTCGCTTGCCAGGGCACGGCTGTCGCCAGACCAGAGAGGAAAGTGCGCCTGTAGTCCGTGGGCGGCAAGCTGCGCCTCGCGATAGGCTCTCACATCGGCCAGATGCAGATCGCCGAAAAGATGGTCCACCACCCCCTCTGCCTCCAGCTGCGCAAAGACGCGCGCCATCCGGGCTTCATACTCACTGTTTGAACAGACGACAGGCAGGGGCACCTCGATCACAGGCAAGGCCAAGGCCTTGGCCTGGGCGACGAGAAGCGCCCGCCGCACGCCATGTACTGCGACCCGCGCATGCTCCTCGCTCACGGTGGTAAGGAGCGCTCGAATGTGAAAGCGCCCCTCCTGCCGCACCTTGTGGAGGGCGAAGGCCGCGTCCTTTCCGGAGCTCCAGTGCAGAACCGCCGGGACCAAGCGGCTAGTCCCGATAATCATCTCCGATCAGCTTTTTCATGCCTTCGAAATGCGCCAGATAGTAGGCGCCGCCGCGGTCGTACTCCGCCTTGGTCTTGCCGGCCATATTGTCGCCCACGACTTTCAAGGGACGGCCTGTCGAATAGGCCAGCACCTGGAGGCGCGCCGACTGCTCGAGATAGTAGAGGGAATCGAATGTCTCGGGGATGGTCTCACCCACGACTGTCACGCCGTGGTTCGCCATGAAGAGGACTCTCTTGTTCCCCAGCGCGCGAGCGATGCGATCCCCTTCTTCCCGGTCTTCCGCCAGGCCGTTGTAATCCATGTCGTAGGCGACCTCTCCCCAGAACCGCAGGGACTGCTGGCTCAACGGCAAAAGGGTCGGGTCTTCCAAATTTGCCAAGGCGGTGGCGTAAGGCATGTGGGTATGCATCACACAGCGCGCCTTCGGGTTGTTGGCGTGGATGCGACCGTGGATGATGAAGGCCGTAAGCTCGGCTTCCGTTTTACCTTCGATCGTGCGGCCGTCCGCATCGATCAGCAGGATGTCCGAAGCCTTGATTTGCGACCAATGGACTCCGTGGGGATTGAGCAAGAAGCGATCTTCCATGCCCGGCAGGGCGTAGCTGAAATGATTGCAGATACCCTCGTTCAGGCCATACCAGGCAGCCATTCGCAGCGCCGCAGCCAGATCCTGCTTCGCCTGTGCAATGATCGCTTCCACCCCTCACCTCCTCTTGCGAGCTGATCCCGACAAATCTTCCAATCGCTCGATTTGAGCGCTCGGAGCTTAGAACAAATAAGGGATTTGTAAAATTGCCCCGCATAGCGGGCCGGTCCCTGCTCAGAGATAGAGCCACACCAGCAACGAAACGCCCAGGAACAGACGATAGAACACGAAGGGCGTAAAACTCGCCCGACGCAGCCAGGCCATCATGCCGCCGATGGCAAGCCACGCCGCGATGAAGGCAAAGCCTGCCGCCAGCAGGGCGTCCGTTTGCAGAGCCAGGTCGCCGCCCTTCCAAAGCTGCAGACCGATCAAGCAACCGGCGGCGGCGGTAGTCGGGATCGACAGGAGGAGCGAGAAGCGAGCCGCCTCCGCGCGCTGATAGCCAAGGAAGAGGGCCGCGGTCATGGTGATGCCGGCACGGCTGGTGCCGGGGATCAAGGCCAGACATTGCGCCAGTCCGATCAGCAGCGCGTGCCGCCAGGTCATTGCCTCCATGATCTCGGTCCGGCGCCCGGAACGATCCGCAAGGTAGAGCAGAAGCCCGAAGGCGATCGTCGTCACCGCGATCAAGCCGGCGCTTCGCAGATGAATCGCAATGGCCTCCTGAAAAGCGACGCCGACTACGACTACGGGAAGCGTCCCGATGATGACGAGAAGCAACAGCTTCGCCCCACCGTCATAACGACCGCGCAGCAGCGAAACGCTCCCCTCCCCCATCCGCAGGCACTCTCGCCAGAAGTAGCCGGCGACCGCAGCCAGCGTTCCGACGTGCAGCGCCACATCTATCAACATCCCCTGATCGCTCCAGCCAAAGAGGGCCGGGATCAGGATGAGATGTGCCGAGGAGGAGATGGGAAGAAACTCGGTAATGCCCTGGACGAGGGCCAGAACCACTAACTGAAGGAGATCCATCCTTGATCCTGCCGCGCAGATGAAGGCTCGAAGAGGCGGGGCGAGCCGGAATCGGCACAGCCGCCGGCAAGAATGGCGTCAGGCACACCCCCCTTCAACCATTCATAAGAATGGCGACCAGGCCAGATCGTCCCTGCCCCGAAGGAGGTAGAACTGGCCGCTTGATCTACAGCACCGCCGTACTGCCTCAATGCCTACAAGGCAGAACGCAAACGGGCCGGCACAAGGCCGGCCCGTTCAGGCGCGAGAATGGTCGCTGCAGTTACTGCAGGATGATCTCGACGCGGCGGTTACGCTGTTCGCGAACCTGCGGTCCGGTCGGAACGGCTGGCTCGGAGAAGCCACGGCCGGCAACCGAAACCTCAGACCCAGGGACGCCCTGCTGGCCCAGCCAGTTGCGGACCGATTCGGCACGACGCAGGGACAGACCCATGTTGTATTCAGCAGTACCAACGGTGTCGGTGTGGCCGGTCAGCGCAAAGCTGCTGTTGTTAGCCTGAGCGGCTTCCAGGGCCTGCCGAAGCACGGGCTCCGCATCCGGACGGATGTTGGAGCGGTCAAAGTCGAAGTAGACGGTATAGGTCTGCGGAGCCGCCGGAGCCGGGGCCGGAACCGGAGCCTGCGCCTGTACCGGGCAGGGGTAGGACGACCGCTGCAGAACAGGCGCACCGTTCGACGAGTGAATCACGTTCGTCGGCGTGATGTTCGTGATCGGGTTGCACCATTCGTGACCGTGCGACGGGTCGTCATACTGGGCGGATGCGGGCGCGGCATTCACCGCCATCGTCAACGCGAAGGCCGAAGCCACTGCGAAGCAGGTCTTGCGGAGAGAAATCATTTCGAGAGGTCCCCCTAGGGTTGGTTGGTCACTGCTCGCTTTTCGGGGCACGAGGAACCCCGCTCAGCCGGTTACAGTGTGTCGTTCCAAGACAACATCTAACACCGTAAAGCCAATGATTGGAAGGCGAACCTGCCCAAACAGCTGAGGAACACTGGGGAAAATCGCTTAATGGCTGCATTCGTTCCAGCACTCCCCTCAGCAAGTTCAACATCCAATCATTCGTGCCGATCGTTTGCCCCGAGACGGACGCACCACAGGTGCTCCCGCAACCCGGGAACGAATCAACCTCACACGCGGCGAACTCACGTACGAGTAGCTTGCTGCCTACACCCGAGGTTTTGGCGGTGCAAGAAGAATAGCGGCATCCGTGACTTCATTCCCACAGTAGTGATGCCTTCCTGCAACAGCCGACTCCTTGGGGACCTACCTGGCCTAGCCTCTTTCTGGCAGCAGGAAGATCTGCCCCGGATAGATCAGGTCTGGGTCGCCGATCTGATCGCGATTCGCATCGAAGATGAGCGTGTACTCGATGCCGCGGCCATAGGTGCCTCGAGCGATCCGCCAGAGACTGTTCCCAGGTTGCACGACCACAAAGTGCCCGTCTTCCCCCAGGCCGCCGACGAAGTTGGAGCGGACAAAGGGCGTTTCCAATCGTGCCAAGACCGTCCCAGCCTCATCGACCTGATCCAGCCGGAGTTGATGCAGGCCCTCCGACACCAGCTGCTCGGGTTTCGAACGCCAGCGCCCCTCTGCATCGCCAACCGCGTCGCCGAAAAACGCGTTGTCGACATAAACGAAGACGCGCCCCGATGGGACCACACGACCATCGATGGTCAGGCGCCCCTCGTGGTCGTAGCTGAGGGCTTCGAGGCTCAGGTCGCCCGATGTCAGACCTTCGCGCGGGCCTTGCAGGACTCGGGGCGCCTCTTCTGGGTCATCGGAAAGCAGGACTGCCAGCGGCTCGGAAGGCGGCGCTTCAGCCGCACTCAACGCTTCCCTGTCTTCTTGGGGGGCGCCCTCTTTGTCGAAGCCATCCGTCGAGGTCTCGAGTTCCGCGGTCTGCCGCTGTACTGAAACAATCACAGTGCCTGAGCCGCGATTATCGGCAATTCTTTCTGCACCGGCGTTGCGGGCCACGAGCATGAGTTCGTGATCACCCGCCGACAGCGCTGCGTCTGGTAGCATGACCCACTCGCCGCGTGCGTCGGCCTCGACTTTATCAATAAGCTCTTCCCCGCTGCGCAGCTCCACCAGCGCCCCGGGCTCGGCCCGACCTGCAGCAACCAGACGGCCGCTGTTTTCGACTCGCACGACGTCGAAGCTCGGCGCCGTACTGACCTTTTCGGGCGAGACTTCCGCCAGGTCCTGGGAGTCGGCCGGCTCCCGACCGCGCTCGCTTTCCCTGACTTCATCCGCCGGAACGGATTCGGGTAACTGTTGCCCTGGCTCGGTTCCTTCTTCCGCCTGCTTCCCCATCTCCGAGCTCGAAGGATCCTGGGAATTCGTCGACGGAGCCTGCAGACGGTCATCGTCTGCGACAACTTCTGTAGCCGTTGCATCTACATAGGACGTGCCGGAGTTCCGCGGCGGCCCCAGAAAATAGAGGCCAACCGACGCGGCAACGACCAGGGCCAGGATCGCCAGCACAAGACGCTTCACAGAACGAGACTCCAAGAGGATAGGCTACCTCCCCAAAGGGATTAGCCGACACTAACGCTGAGACTCGTTTAGGTGCAATCTATCCTCTTCGCTCTTAAGCTTATGGCGCGACTGCCATCACACTAGATCTTGGCAAAGCGACTCTGCCAGCGACCAATCTGGGACGCACCTTCGACCGCCCTCGCCTCTGGGGCGGCGATGCATCCATCTTGGGTCCGGAACAGATTAAAATGAATGTGATCTGATGAGAGACGAGGCCCTTGAAACCTCGTAAAAGGCCTCTTCGCGTCGGAACTGTCTGGAAGCCCCATTTTCCTGCACGCTGCCATGGCCTAGCTTGGAAGAGATTCGCCTTCAGGAGCCTGGTTATGTCTCGTCGCCTATCCCTCTGCCTCTACTGCGGCTCTAATGCAGGCACCAATCCAGCATATGTGGAAGCGGCGGCCGAACTGGGTCGCTTCCTCGCCCAAGGGCAAATGCGCCTCGTCTACGGCGGAGGCCGAGTCGGGCTCATGGGCGCTGCTGCCGATGCCTGCATGCAGGCGGGTGGTGAGGTGTTGGGAATTATCCCCGATTTCTTGCTTCGGCACGAAGTGGGCCACACCGAGCTGACGGAATTACAAGTCGTCTCCACAATGCATGAACGAAAAATGCGAATGGCCGAGAGCGCCGACGCCTTTTGCATACTCCCGGGAGGGCTGGGAACTCTGGAAGAGCTCTTCGAAGTGCTGACATGGCGCCAGCTCGGCTTGCACCAGAAGCCAATCATTCTGCTGAATGTCGCCGAGTACTGGCAGCCTCTCCTCAGCCTGATAGAGCACCAGGCTGAGGCAGGTTTTCTCCGATCCGAGCATTTGAGCTACTTGCGTTGTATCAGCCAGGTTCCGGAGCTTGAAGAGGTTCTGGAAGCATACCTCCCGAGGCAGAGCCCACAGGCATTCGATTAAGCCAATCTGGCCCTGACAGATGAAGCCCGGTCGCGGGAAGCTTCTTCGGCGGACACAGGCTTGCCCGCTTTCCGATCCCTGTTATTGTGCGGCCGCAGCGCTGCCTCTGGCGCGCGCTTTCCTTTGAAGCTGCTGCATAACGAGAGAGGCCATGGCAAAGATCAAGGTTGTAAACCCTATCGTCGAACTCGACGGCGATGAGATGACGCGGATCATCTGGGACTTCATCAAGCAGAAGCTGATCCTGCCGTACCTCGACATCGACCTTAAGTACTATGACCTCTCGATCCAGGAGCGCGACCGGACCGATGATCAGATCACGGTCGATGCCGCCAACGCCATCAAGCAGCACGGCGTCGGCGTAAAGTGCGCGACCATTACGCCGGATGAGGCCCGCGTCGAGGAGTTCGGGCTGAAGAAGATGTGGCGCTCTCCCAACGGGACGATCCGCAACATCCTGGGCGGCACGGTTTTCCGCGAGCCGATCATCATGCAGAACGTACCGCGCCTGGTGCCGGGCTGGACGCAACCGATCGTCATCGGCCGTCATGCCTTCGGCGACCAGTATCGCGCCACGGACTTCAAGGTTCCCGGGCCGGGCAAGCTGACCATGACCTTCCAGCCCGCCAACGGCGGCGAGCCCACTGTCTATGAGGTCCACGATTTTCCCGATAGCGGCGTGGCTCTCGGCATGTACAACCATGACGAGTCGATTCGCGGCTTCGCCCGCGCCTGTTTCAACTATGGCCTGCAGCGCGGCTACCCGGTTTACATGTCGACCAAGAACACGATCCTCAAGGCTTATGACGGCCGCTTCAAGGATCTGTTCCAGGAGGTCTTCGACGCCGAATTCAAGAAGGAGTTCGACGCCAAAGGCCTGACCTACGAGCATCGCCTGATCGACGACATGGTGGCAGCCGCCCTCAAGTGGTCGGGTGGTTTTGTCTGGGCCTGTAAGAATTACGACGGCGACGTGCAGTCCGACATCGTGGCCCAAGGCTTTGGCTCCCTCGGCCTCATGACTTCGGTTCTGATGACCCCCGACGGCAAGACGATCGAGGCCGAGGCTGCCCACGGCACGGTCACCCGCCACTACCGGATGCACCAGCAGGGCAAGGAAACCTCGACCAACCCAATCGCGTCGATCTTCGCCTGGACTCGCGGCCTCTTCTACCGGGGCCAGTTCGATGACACCCCCGAGGTCGTGCGTTTCGCGCAGACGCTCGAGAAGGTGTGCATCGACACCGTGCAGAGCGGGCACATGACAAAGGACCTAGCGCTCCTGATCAGCCCTGATCAGACCTGGATGACCACTAACCAGTTCCTCGACAAGCTCGACGAAAATCTCCAGAAGGCAATGAGCTGACCATGCGTCGGTTGGTTGCGGCCGCCGCCGCGGCTCTTCTCCTCTTCGGCCTGGGCTCCCAGGCCGTGGCGGAGCCCGATCCGGAGAACGTCTTGGTCATGGAGCTGGCGCACGGCACCGTGCAAATCGAGATGCTGCCAGAACTGGCACCGCAGCATGTCGAGCGTATTCGCACCCTCACCCGGGACGGCTTCTACGACGGGATTGTCTTCCACCGGGTTATCGACGGCTTCATGGCTCAGACTGGGGATCCTACAGGTACCGGGATGGGAGGTTCTGATCTTCCCGACTTGCCGGCGGAGTTCTCGAGACGCCACTTTCAGCGCGGCGTAATGGGAATGGCTCGCTCGCAGAACCCGGACAGTGCCAACAGCCAGTTCTTCATCATGCTGGGCAGCGCGCCTCACCTCAACGGACAGTATACCGTCTGGGGCCAGGTGCTGAGCGGCATGGAGGCTGTGGACGCCATCAAGAAGGGCAATCCCAATCGCAACGGCACGGTCGAAAATCCGGATCGTATCGAGAGCCTGCGGGTTCTTGCGGATATACAGTGAACCCAGCAGGAGAGACGAAGATGAGCGCCCCTGAAGACACTTTGGTGATGGAGCTGCCAGGCGGCCAGGTGACCATCGCCCTTCGCCCCGATCTGGCACCCCAGCATGTGGCACGGGTGAAAGAGCTGGTGCGGGGGGGCTTCTACGACGGCCTGGCCTTCCACCGGGTGATCGACGGCTTCATGGCCCAGACCGGCTGCCCCCAGGGTACGGGAACCGGCGGCAGCGGCCAGAAGCTCAAGGCAGAGTTCTCGCAAACCCCCTTTACCCGCGGCACTATTGGCGCCGCACGTACTCAGGACCCGAACAGCGCCGATAGCCAGTGGTTCATCTGCTTCGGCGATGCGAGCTGGCTGAATGGGCAATACACAGTCTGGGGCGAAGTGGTGGAAGGTATGGAGGCGGTAGACGCGCTGCGCAAGGCCCCCGCGAGCGACCCCTCTGGCCGCGTGCCAGATCCCGACCGCATCCTCTCCATCAAGGTTCAGGCGGACGCTGCCTGACCTGCTGGGCGGCTTGTAGTTAGAAGAGGCGCGTAGATCTGCCCTACCCCAAAGGGGTGAGGCGGGCTTACGCGCCTTTCACGTTGGAGGGAGGCCTAGCCCCGAGCCTGGGCCACCACCTCAGCGTCGAGATGCTCCACGAGGCCGGCGGGGAGATCCAGGCGCACCGCTAGTTCGCGAAGAAAAGCCTCCTCCCGAGGGTCGTCGGGATCGATGGCAAGGCGTGCAGCGAGATAAAGTTCTGCTGCCTGCTCGCTGGTCTGCGCTGCGGCGGCAAGGCTGGCGGCGTCGTGATCCTTGCGCAACTCGTCGAACATCCAGGCTTTGGTCTCATTGTCGAAACCCTGCTGGTCGACATGATCGAACAGCTTGGCCTGTTCCTCGGCATCCACATGTCCATCAGACTTGGCGGCGGCGATCATCGTGCGCACCACAGCCAGTTCAAAAGGAAGGCCATCAGCCCCCGGCGCATGCTCGAGCTGGAAGGGACTGTCCTGCGGTGGGGGCAGCGGTGCCGTCGCGACCTCTGAGGTGCTGACCTTCTTGCCCTCCTGATAGTTCTGCCAGGCCCGATAAGCGAGCGCCCCCACCGCAGCGGCCCCGCCGTAAGTGAGCGCCTTGCCCCCGAGCTTCCGGCCGCTCTTGCTGCCGAGCAAGAGTGCGATAAGACCGCCAGCAGCGGCGCCACCCGCTGCGCCGGAAAGGCCGCTCTTGCCGGCGAACCCGCCGAGGCCCCGGCGCAAGTCACCCCCTCGACCGCCTGCACCCATGAACTGCTCGAGCAGAGATTTTGCATTGATCATCATTGAGCTCCTGAAACCTTGCCAGCCGAAGATCGGCACAAGCGGGCCTGGTTCCAAGGTGCTTTCATTGAAAAAGCCGCCCTGAGCTCTCGAGCCTCTAGCAAAAGCGCCTTCATTTTCCGCGATTGCGGCCGGCTTTTCTTGACCCCCGGGGACAGGTCCCTAATGTTGCATCGAATTTTCGGGGGGTCCGGGAACTGCGGACCGATTTCAGGCCAACGCTTGGAGAGCCATGAGTCTCGTCCTGATCGCCTTGCTGCCGTTCCTCGGTGCCGTATTCCCGGCTCTGATGATTCGTTCGAGCCGAAATGCCAGTGCATTGGCTGCCGGAACCGTGACGGTGACCGCGCTGACTCTGCTGCTGAGCTACGCCCCTACCGTTTTCGCCGGCGAGGTAGTCCAGGCGCAGTTCACATGGCTGCCGACCTTGGGGCTCAACGCCAACTTCTTTCTTGACGGCCTGGGCTTCTTCTTCGCTCTGCTGATCTTGGCGATCGGCCTGCTCATCATCATGTATGCGCGCTTCTATCTAAGCGAGCAGGATCCCATGGGCTTGTTCTATGTCTACCTGCTGCTCTTCCAGGGCGCGATGGTCGGCATCACGCTCTCAGACAACATCCTGCTCCTGTTGATCTTTTGGGAACTCACAAGCCTCTCCTCCTTTCTGCTGATCGGCTATTGGAAGCACTTGCCGGAGGGACGACAGGGAGCTCGGATGGCCCTGATGGTCACCGGCACGGGCGGATTTTCGATGATTGCCGGCATGCTGATCCTGGGAAACATCGCCGGCTCCTATGATTTGAGCGTGATCCTGCAATCGGGCGAGGCGATCCAGGCGTCGCCCCTCTACGTGCCGGCCTTGCTGTTGATCCTGGGCGGGGCCTTCACGAAGTCAGCTCAGTTCCCCTTCCACTTTTGGCTGCCGCATGCCATGGCCGCGCCGACGCCGGTCAGCGCCTACTTGCACAGCGCGACCATGGTGAAGGCCGGCGTATTCCTGATGGCGCGCCTGTGGCCGGTGCTATCGGGAACGCCGGAATGGTTCTACATCGTGACCAGCTTCGGCCTGATCACCATGATCGTCGGCGCCTGGATTTCGATCTTCAAGGATGATCTCAAGGGTCTTCTGGCCTTTTCGACCGTCAGCCAGCTGGGTTTGATGACGATGCTTCTTGGCATCGGCACGCCCTTTGCCGCGCTCGCGGCGGTGTTTCACATTCTAAACCACGCGACCTTCAAGGCCGCCCTCTTCATGACGGCTGGTATCGTCGACCATGAGGTAGGGACACGCGACGCCAAACGTCTTGGCGGCCTTGTAACGCTGATGCCGGTAACGGCCACAATTGCCATGATAGCCGCAGCCTCCTCTGCTGGCGTCCCCTTCTTCAACGGCTTCCTTTCCAAGGAGATGATGCTGGAAGAGGTGTCGCACACCAGCTATCTCGGCAGCGGATGGCTGCTGCCTCTCCTTGCCACGATCGGCGCTATCTTCTCCGTCGCCTATTCCGCACGCTACGCCATCCATGTCTTCCTGGGCCCGAAGCGGCACGACTACCCGCGCCACCCGCATGAAGCGCCCTTCGGGATGTGGGCACCTGCCGGCTTCCTGGTGACGCTCGTCCTGCTCATCGGCATCTTTCCCCAGGCAGTGGCAGGCCCTCTCGTACAAGTAGCGGCCGGGGCGGTTACTAATGGGACCGCCCCGGAAGTGCACATTCAGCTCTGGCATGGGTTTACCCCAGCCCTACTGATGAGCGCCATTGCCCTGACTGTCGGCCTTTTGCTGCTGTGGCGCTATACCTCCTTCGTCTCGCTCCGCCAACGCGTTCCACGTCCCGAGGCCAAGGACATCTACGACCAGCTCGTCGCCGGGGTCGCGAGTCTTTGCACCAGCTTGACCGGCCGCCTGCAAAACAACTCGCTGCAGCGCTATCTCGCCATGGCGTTCGGCACAATGTTCGTCATGGGTGTCGCAGGCTTCCTTGGTGGTACGAACGCCCCCGGTTCTCGTGAAACGCTAGCCATGCCGCTGCCTGCGATCGCCGGTTGGCTAGCTCTCGTCGTTGCCTGCGTAACCTTGGCCTTCTTCCATCATCGGCGGTTGTTGGCGCTCGTTTTGGTTGGTGCCATCGGCCTGATCGTCTCGCTTGGCTTCTTCTACCTGTCAGCGCCGGACCTGGCCCTGACTCAGATTTCCGTGGAGGTCGTGACCGTCATCCTGCTGCTCCTGGCGCTAAACTTCCTGCCGGAGCAGACGCCGGTGGCGCACCACGCCCCCCGGCGATGGCGCGACGCCGTTCTCTCGGTAGTGGCTGGCACCGGTGTCGGGGGCCTGGTTCTGGCTGTCACCACGCGCAGCCCCTTCACCAGCAGTATTTCGGAATACCACCTGGAAAACTCCTACTCAGGTGGCGGCGGAACCAACGTCGTCAACGTCATTCTGGTCGACTTCCGCGGCTTCGATACCTATGGCGAGATCATCGTGCTGGGCATCGCCGGGCTTGCCATCTTCGCCCTTGTCGAAAGCGGCTTCGCAGGTAAGGCCCGGGAGCGGCTGGAACAGTGGGTGCCTCAGCGGCCCCTGGCTTTCGATAGTCATCCGCTACTGCTGGTCGTGGGCACGCGCGTACTGCTTCCCTTCGCCCTACTCGTCGGCATCTACATCTTGCTGCGCGGCCACAACGAACCAGGCGGCGGTTTCATTGCCGGCCTCGTGGTTTCCGTTGCGCTGATAATCCAGTACATGGCCAGTGGCTTCCACTGGGCGCATGAGCGCGTAAGGGTCGACTATCACGCTTTCATCGCACTCGGTGTTCTGATCGCCGGCCTTTCCGGCGTTGGTGCCTGGGTCGCGGGACGCCCCTTCCTGACCAGCGATTTCGGCTACGTCACCCTGCCGGTTTTGGGAAGCTTTGAACTGGCGACTGCCATGATTTTCGACCTGGGTGTTTTCCTCACCGTAGTGGGCGCGGTCATGCTGGCGCTTGCGAGCCTCGCCCGGATCGGCCGTCAGGCTGGTACCGGAGAAGTTGAAGGCGCCAGCGACCTCAAAATGACCTCCGCTCCCTCGTCGGCGCAGCAGTAGGAGCGAGCCATGGAATACCTCGTCGCTACCGCCGTCGGGACATTAACCGCTGTCGGAATCTACATGATCCTGCGCGGGCGGACCTTTCCGGTCGTTCTGGGCACCGCGCTCCTGTCCTACGCGGTCAACGTGCTGCTCTTTAGCATGGGACGGCTGGTCATCGACCGGCCGCCAATCCTGCTGCTCGAACTGGAACACTACACCGATCCTCTTCCTCAGGCCCTCGTGCTGACCGCCATTGTCATTTCCTTTGGTATGACGGCGCTGGTCGTTGTTCTGGCGCTGCGAGCCTATCTCGAAAGCGGCAGCGACCATGTGGATGGCGAGGCGGCAGAAGGCGGAAACCGCGAATGAACCACTGGATTCTCGTCCCCATCATCCTCCCGTCGCTTGCCGCGCCGCTCATCGTCCTCGCGGCGCGCCAGGACATCGTGCTTCAGCGCTGTTTCTCGATTTCCAGCACGGCGGGGATGCTGGCCGTCTCGCTTTTCCTGCTCGGGCAGGCAATCAGCGGCCCTCCGCAACTTTATGAGCTGGGTAACTGGCCCTCCCCCTTCGGCATCGTCATGGTGCTGGACCGCCTGTCGGCGATGATGGTGACGCTGACGTCGCTTCTTGCCCTGCTCGTATTGCTGTACGCCATTCAGGCGTGGGACACCCGGGGCCGGCATTTCCATGCACTCTTCCAGTTCCAGCTCATGGGGCTAGCAGGGGCCTTTCTCACCGGCGACCTCTTCAACCTCTTTGTCTTCTTCGAGGTGCTGCTGATCGCCTCCTACGGCCTGATGCTGCACGGGGCCGGCGCCGAGCGACTGAGTGCGGGCTTCCAGTACGTGGTGATCAACCTGGCGGGCTCGACCCTCTTCCTGGTTGCCGTTGGGACCATCTATGCGGTGACGGGAACGGTAAACATGGCCGATCTCGCGGTCCGCGTTCCGCTGGTGCCGGAAGCCGACCAGGGGCTGCTGCGTACCGGGGGCCTCTTGCTGCTGGTGGTCTTCGCCATCAAGGGCGCGTTGGTACCATTGCATTTTTGGCTTCCGCGAACCTACGCCGCCGCCAGCGCGCCGGTAGCCGCTCTCTTTGCCATCATGACGAAGGTAGGCGCCTACTCGATCATTCGGGTCTTTACGCTGATCTTTGGCGACGGGGCCGGCGAGGTCGCATGGCTGGCACAGCCGTGGCTGATCCCTGCGGCACTGGCCACCATGACGCTCGGCATGATTGGCGTGGTAGCGGCACGGAGCCTGCGCTGGCTGATCTGCTTTGCCACCGTCGGCTCGATGGGAACACTGCTCGCGGCGATTGGCGTTTTCAATTCGGAAGCCCTCGCCGGCGGGCTTTACTACTTGCTGCACTCGACGCTGATCGTCGCGGTGCTGTTCCTGATCGCGGATCAGGTGGCGCAACGACGTGGCGACCACGGGGACTCCCTGGCTTCGGCCAGCAGCTATCCGCAGATGGGACTGCTGGCTGGCTTCTTCTTTCTCGCAGCTATCGCAATGGTGGGCATGCCACCCCTCAGCGGCTTCGTCGGCAAGCTTCTTATCCTCGACAGCGTGCGCGCGTCGAGCTACGGCCCCTGGATCTGGGCGTTCGTTCTGGGTACCTCGGTCCTGGCCCTTCTAGGTTTCGCCCGGGCCGGCAGCCAGCTTTTCTGGAAGCCCAGCGCCTTGCCAGCAGGTGAAGCAGTCCAGGAAGAGGTCGCCCTCCTGCCGTTGATAGCCATTGCGCTCCTTTTGTCTGGTATCGTTGCCTTGACGGCCTTCTCCGGGCCGGTCACCGCCTTCCTCTATGCAACGGCAGATCAGCTCATCGACCCGGCAGACTACATCGCCGCCGTGCTGAACTCCCGGCCCGTACCGGCCCAAGGCCTGTGACGCGAGGAGACATCATGCTGAACCGCGTCATTCCCCATCCTCTCCTCACCCTCGTGCTCGCGGCCGTCTGGCTGCTGCTGATGAATGATTTCAGTGTCGGGGCCCTGTTTCTCGCCCTCTTGCTCGGGCTGCTGATCCCCTACTTCACGCGCCGCTTTTGGCCGAACGCGCCCACCCTTCGGCGGCCCTGGAAAATTGTCACTTACAGCCTGCTCGTGCTCTGGGACATCGTCACCGCGAATGTCCAGGTGGCCTATCTGGTCCTCTTCCGCAGGAATGACGAGATGAAGCCCGCCTTCGTTTCCATTCCACTGGAGGTCCAAAGTCCCGAAGCGATCGCGGTGCTTGCCGGCACGATCACCATGACCCCGGGGACCGTCAGCAGCGACCTCTCGTCCGACCAGAAAAGTCTTTTGGTTCATTGCCTGGACGCACCAGACCCCGAGGCCATCGCGCGTGATATCAAGGGACGCTATGAAGCTCGCCTGAAGGAGATCTTCGGATGATAGACATCGCCGTGACCTTTGCCTTCGGCGCCATCACCCTCGCCGTACTTCTCAACCTCTACCGCCTCGTTCGCGGACCCAGGATGGCTGATCGCATCCTCGCGGTCGACACCATGACGATCAACGCCATCGCCTTGATCATTCTGTACGGAATCTCCCAACGGACCACCGTCTACTTCGAGGCTGCGCTCCTCTTCGCCATGTTCGGCTTCGTCGCAACGGTGGTATTCGCAAAATTCATTCTTCGCGGCGACGTCATCGAGTAGGAAAGCACGATGGATTTCCTTGCTGAGCTGCTGGTAGCAGCGCTGATCTTCATCGGGGGCTTCTTCGCCTTTGTGGGTTCCTACGGCCTCGTCAAGCTGCCCGATACCATGTCGCGTCTGCATACCCCTACGAAGACCACAACCCTCGGCGTGGGCGCGATCCTGCTTGCCTCCATGGCGTTTTTTCTCCTGTTTGAAAAGAATTTTTCAATCCACGAGTTGTTGATCACGATTTTCCTTTTCATCGCTGCGCCGTTGAGCGCGAACATGATCTCCAAGGCTTACATGCACGCCAACCTTTCTCCTGACGACTTGCCGGCGCCGCAGCAAGAATCCGAAAAGGAAGCCGTCGGCTGGGCCACCTACGATCCCAAGGCAGAGCGGAAAGACATTCGCTAAAAGGTGCATACGCAGGTCTCAATCTTGACCGCGCACCGGAACAACCGTAGAACAGAACAGGTTTCCGCTTCGTTCCGTTGCGGGCCGGCAGAGGAGAACTTTCATGCTGACCCGTAAGCAACACCAGCTGCTGCAGTTCCTGCACCAACATCTCAAGGATGAAGGGGTGTCTCCTTCGTTCGATGAGATGAAGGACGCGCTTGGGCTGAAGTCCAAGTCCGGCATTCACCGGCTCATTACCGGCCTGGAGGAGCGCGGCTTCATTCGGCGGCTGCCGCACCGGGCGCGGGCTATCGAGGTCCTGCGCTTGCCGGACGAAGCTGCTGGCGCTCAGAATCTGACGCAACCGTCTTCGCCCGCAGGCGAAGGTCGGCGCCCCTTCCAGCCTAGTGTGATCAGCGGCGGCTGGTCCTCGGGGATCGGCAACGTCAGCCATCAAGCTGCCCCCGTCCCTCTTCCCGACGACGAGCAACTTATTTCGCTTCCGCTTTACGGACGTATTGCTGCAGGAACGCCAATCGAAGCCCTGCGTGACGAGTCGACCTTTCTTCAGGTTCCGCGCAGCCTGCTCGAGCGAGGTGAACATTACGCGCTCGAAGTGGAGGGAGACTCCATGATGGAGGCCGGCATTCTTGACGGAGATACCGTCCTGATACAGCGCGTGGAGGAGGCCGAGAGCGGCACGATTGTGGTCGCGCTGGTGGACGATGAAGAGGTTACCTTAAAGCGGTTGCGACGCCGCCAGGGTGCTGTGGCGCTGGAACCCGCCAATAAGGCCTATGAGACCCGCCTTTTCCCGCCTGACCGCGTGAAGGTACAGGGGCGTCTGGTCGGCCTGTTGCGGCGCTACTAGCCAGAAATCTGTTCCGCTCGGCTTGGGTTCTGCCAAAGCCAGATTTTTTCGTGGACTGCACTCTACCCGAAGCGGCTCTTCCGTGGCTCACTGACCTTGCGAGTGGCTCCAGAGGCGATTGCCCCGCCACTGAGCCACTCGTTCGATGCGAAAGCTGCCGTCGCTCTCAATGCGTAACGTCATCCCGCCCTGACGCCGCAGGTCGCGGCTATCGATCACTTGCTTTGGGGCAAAGGATCCTGCGCTGCAGCCGGTCGGGACGGGAATGAGCGCTATCACAAGGTCTGCTCTGCGGCAGTCTTCCTCCAGAGCCTTGCCTTCGAAAGCGATCGCAACCTCACGCCCCTGGCGGTTCAGGATACATCCGAAAGTGTCGCAGGCCAGATCCGGCCATTCCAGGTCGCCAGGAGCCGGGAGCAAGGCAGCTTTCGCTTTTCCCGCGCGCGCCAACCATTGATCAGCGGAGAAGCGGTTTACGCTGCGGGTGTTTAGCAGGAGCTGTCCATTTTCAGCGCGTATCGCAAGTAGCCGGGCATCTTCTGAAACGACGAGATCGGGAAGTGGTGTCCATGTCGAGGAGGCAAGGCCAAGAGCAATGGGGATGAGTCCGAACAAGCGCCACGGGCGCTGCCAGAGACACAGCCAAAGCCCACCCAGTACCGCCAGAGGAAAGCCGTAAGGCGCCATGGGTGGAACAAGTAGAACCGCCCCCTCTTGCTCCGCCACCACGGCAGCCACAAAGAGCACCACATCGATGCCGAGCCCCATGGCGAGAAAGAAGGGCTGCTCCCACTCCAACGGCATGGCCAGAAGCGCCAGCAAAGCAGAAGGCATTACAAGAAAGGCGGTTACGGGAACCGCAACGAGATTCGCCAGAAGGCTATAGAGCGGCAGGCTCGAAAAATGATGGAGTGTCATGGGCGCCACCGCGAGCGTCGCGATCAAGGATGTAAAGGTCACTCCTGCCAGATAGCGGCAACATCTTGCCCAGTGGGGCCTAGGCGCCTGACCAACGCCGACAAGACGCTTTTCTCGCCACCGGCGCTGCGCCTCATAGGCAGCAACCAGACCAACGACCGCCCCGAATGACATCTGGAAGCTGGCCGAGAGAAGCGACTCGGGGATCATGATCAAGACTGCGATTGCCGCCCAGGCAATGGAATGGAGGCTAATTGCTGTCCGTCCGACCACAACGCCCAGAAGTGCCAGCGCCGTCATCAGGAATGCCCGCTGAGTTGGGACCGGAGCTCCTGCAAGAAGCAGATAAGCACCGCCGCCGATCAAGGACGCGACGGCGGCAACTTCCTTGATCGGATAGCGCAACGCCACTGCTGGCCAAAGCGCGAACCCCGCGCGAATGGTCACAAACAGAATGCCTGTAATCAGCCCGATGTGCAGTCCGGAAATAGCAAGCAGGTGGGCAAGGCCAGACGCACGAACCTCCTCCAGTTCTTTGGCGGGTACCGCGCCGCGCATGCCGGTGATGAGGGCAACTGCCACACCACCCGTCGCGCCCGGCAGGATCTCTAAGATCCGAGCAGAAACCACCTGCCGAAGCCCGATCCAGAAGCCCTGCCATCGCCCTATAAGATAGGTCTGTTCGTGGGCAGGTGGGGCGATTTCGGGCTTCCCATAGACAAAGCCCACGCCCCCCAACTGCTGAAACCAAGCCGTTCGAGCGAAATCATAGTCGCCCGGTGCGCTGGGGACCGGCGGTGGGCTGAGCCGGACCAGACCTTTAAAGGTGGATCCCGGCGGTGGAGCCAAGTCCAACGCGCGGGCTGATACGCGCAATCGAGACGGCGTTTCGCTCGGATCAAGCCCCTCCACGACTGCCTGATCGAGCAGCAGGCGATAGCCGCTCGTCAGGGGTTCTGCAGAGACGACGCGCGCCTGGAGATGAAAAGGCCCCAGGTCATCGACCAGTACAGGCGCGCTTACATACCACGCTCTGAACTGGGCGACGTGGAAACCCAGCATCAAGAAGCTGAGGCCGATAAAGACGGGCCACCACGCCTGCCTGCGCCGTAACGAGAAGGCAAAGGCGAAGAAACACCCCCAAATAGGAAGGGCGATCCAGAACGACGGTTCTTCCGGTAGGGCAAAATAGATCGCAACGCCGGTCCCCAATGCCGGCGCAAGCCAAAGAATCCACCTTTCCTGTTCTGCAAAGAAGCAGGACCTCAGTTCCTCCAGCAACGACCTCTCCCGCGGGTGTTGCACGACTTGCATGCATCACTAAGAGAGAATAGCCGCCCTTAGCCGTGTTTGAGTGTGCGCGCAGGGTGATGACCCGGGAGAGGCATCCGCCTTGCCCGTGCGCATCCTTCTGACCTGTGCTAGAGCAATCGCGCCTGGAGGATTCATAAGATCTTCCATCGAGCGAATTCAGCTGGTTCGGCGCCTGCGCTTGTTCTTTTCCCGAGGCACCCGGATCAGATGACAGAAGAGGAGTTGCCGCCAGCGCATGAGCGTGGTCACCCGTTTTGCCCCTTCGCCCACCGGCTTCCTGCACATCGGCGGAGCCCGGACGGCCTTGTTCAACTGGCTCTACGCCCGCCACCACGGCGGACTTTTTCGCCTGCGTATCGAAGACACTGATCGCAAGCGCTCCACACCTGAGGCCATTGATGCCATCCTGGATGGCATGAGGTGGCTGGGCCTCGAATGGGATGAGGAGGTAGTCTACCAATCCCAGCGTTCCGACCGCCACGCTGCCTTGGCGCGCGATCTGCTTGCACAGGGCCGTGCCTATCATTGCTACGCAAGTCCGGAGGAACTGGAAGAAATGCGGGCACAGGCCCGCGCGGAAGGGCGCCCCTTGCGCTACGATGGCCGCTGGAGGGACCGAGATCCGGCGGACGCTCCGGCCGGCGTCGCACCCGTCATCCGGCTGAAAGCCCCGCAAACGGGCGAAACCGTCATTGAAGATCAAGTACAGGGGGTCGTGCGCGTCGCCAACGAGCAGCTAGACGATATGGTGCTTCTACGCGCCGACGGATCACCCACTTACATGCTTTCGGTGGTCGTGGATGACCACGACATGGGTATCACCCACGTGATCCGCGGGGACGACCACCTGACCAACGCTTTTCGGCAAACTCAGCTCTACCAGGCTTTGGGCTGGGAGCCGCCGAGCTTCGCGCACATTCCCCTCATCCACGGCGCCGATGGGGCCAAGCTCTCGAAGCGGCATGGGGCGCTCGGAATCGACGCCTATCGCGAGATGGGCTACCTGCCCGAGGCACTGAGAAACTACCTCCTAAGGCTTGGCTGGGGCCATGGCGACGAGGAGATCATTTCGACCGAGCAGGCGATCGCGTGGTTCGATCTGCCAGCCGTCGGCCGCTCCGCTGCGCGCTTCGACTTCGATAAACTAGAACATCTGAACGCGCACTATCTTCGGGAGGCCGATAACCTGCGGCTTGTCGAGTTGCTGTGCGAGCGCCTGGAGGCGGTCGATGATGTCGGCCGCCGCCGTCTCGAAGCCGGCATGGACGGGCTCAAGCCACGCGCGCGTACGATCAAGGAACTGGCGGAACTCGCGCACTTTTATGTGGCGCAGCGGCCGCTTAACTATAACGAGAAGGCAGAGAAGATCCTGGCGGCCGAGGGCGCGACCGCGCTGCTAAAGACGCTGCACGAGCGGCTCGCAGCCCTGCCCGAATGGAGCGAAGCCGCCATCGAGGCAGAAGTGCGGACAGCGGCGGAAAATGCTGGGGTCAAGCTGGGAGCTCTAGCTCAGCCGCTTCGAGCGGCTCTCGCCGGATCGAACGTATCCCCCGGGATCTTCGAGGTGGCCAGAGTTCTTGGCCAAGATGAAACACTTGGCCGCATTGAGGATGCCGTTTCTAGAAGCTGAGCAAGCGGCAGACCTGCGAAGGAGCCAGCAGATGGAAGGTATCCTGCAAGGCAGGAGTTCACTGGGTTCAGGTCATCTCGCCGGTCGGATCGTGAAGGGTGGCTCTAGCACAAATCGCCATTCGAGGCTGATTGATGTGATCTGATGCAGAAGGAGACAAGCCGGATCACAGCACTATCATTGGTGGTTTGATCGGCTTTTGACGGGCCGCTGCTGCGGCCGATTGATTGAGAGTTCGTTTCGGTCTTATGTTGCGCTGCACTCGCGGCTGCTTTTCAGCACCTGCCTCGGGTATGCCGCGCGGACAAGAGATATGGAAAGGTGAAGATGACTCAGACGAGCAAGGCTCAGGGAAACAAGACGGCGACCCTGACCGACAATGAGACCGGTCGGAGCTGGGAGTTTCCAGTTATGGAGGGCTCAGTCGGACCAAGGGTAATCGACATCAGCGCCCTCTACGGTGAAACCGGCATGTTCACCTATGATCCGGGTTTCACCTCCACAGCCTCCTGCGATTCGGCGATCACCTATATCGACGGCGCAGAAGGGCTCTTGATGCACCGCGGATACCGCATCGAGGATCTGGCAGAGCATTCGGACTTCATGGAAGTCTGCTACCTGCTGCTGCACGGAGAGCTGCCAAACAAGACGGAGAAAGAGCAGTTCACGCACAGCATCACCTACCACACGATGGTGCATGAGCAGGTGCACAACTTCTTCCGCGGCTTCCGCCGGGATAGCCATCCCATGGCAGTCATGGTCGGGGTTGTGGGCGCACTTTCCGCTTTCTATCACGACAGCACGGATATCACGGATCCGCACCAGCGCCTGATCGCATCTCACCGGCTGATCGCCAAGATGCCGACGATAGCAGCGATGGCCTACAAGTACTCTATCGGCCAGCCCTTCGTGTATCCGCGTAATGATCTCGATTACGCCGCCAACTTCCTCTACATGACCTTTTCGGTGCCGGCTGAGGAGTACAAGGTGAATCCGGTCCTGGCGCGCGCCATGGACCGCATCTTCATTCTCCACGCCGACCATGAGCAGAACGCCTCGACCTCGACCGTTCGCTTGGCCGGCTCTTCAGGCGCCAATCCCTTCGCCTGTATCGCTGCCGGCATCTCTTCGCTCTGGGGTCCCGCACACGGCGGCGCCAATGAGGCGGTGCTGCGCATGCTGGAAGAAATCGGCTCCAAAGATCGGATCCCGGAATTCATCGCGCGGGCGAAGGACAAGGACGACCCCTTCCGCCTGATGGGTTTCGGTCACAGGGTCTACAAGAACTACGATCCGCGCGCGAAGGTTATGCAAACTTCGGCCCATGAGGTTCTGGACGAACTGGGCTTGCGCGACGATCCCTTGCTGGCTCTGGCAATGGAACTCGAGCGGATTGCGCTGGAGGATGATTACTTTAACGAAAAGAAGCTCTTCCCGAACGTCGACTTCTACTCAGGCATTCTGTTGAAGGCGATGGGCTTTCCCACCTCCATGTTCACCGCCCTCTTCGCCCTGGCGCGAACAGTTGGCTGGATCGCTCAATGGAACGAAATGATCGAAGATCCACGCCAGCGCATCGGCCGCCCCCGGCAGCTCTACACCGGTGCCGCCGAGCGCCCCTATGTGCCGTTGGACGAACGCGGCTAGTTCTTCCTCGTCTGAGCCCGATCTTCCCGCGCATTAGCTCTGAACGTGAGCCAATATCAACCTCACGTTCAGAGCGAACAGTAAGAACAAGCAAACAGACGGCAGCCCGACCTAATTAAGTTATTTTCCCGGAGTTGCCGCCAGGCAATACTCTAAGCGTCTGATCGGTGACAAAAAGTGTTCGATCAGGCGCAGCCCGCCATTTGTCAGTGCAAGCGCCGCGGCCAAGGTGGGCTTGGTCGCGGCGTTGTCGGGCAATAGCGTTAGCTCTTCTGGATCAGTTCGATCTTGTATCCGTCGGGATCTTCGATGAAGGCGATCACGGTGTCGCCGTGCTTCATCGGGCCAGGGGGGCGCGGAATTTTTACGCCTTCCTTCTCTAGCTGCTCGCACGTACCGTAGATGTCCGGCACGCCGATCGCCAGGTGGCCAAAGCCACTTCCGTGGGTGTAGTCCTCTTCCTGTCCCCAGTTGTGGGTGAGCTCGATCACGGTGTGATCTGCCTCGTCCCCATAACCGACGAACGCGAGGGTAAACTCGCCACTGGGATAGTCCTTGCGCCGAAGCACCTTCATACCAAGGTGACGGGTATAGAAATCCAGCGACTTCTCCAGATCCTTGACCCGGATCATGGTGTGAAGAAACTGGAAGCCAGCGGCATCCTTCTGCTTGGTACCCGCCCGCGTTTCGGCTTCACTCAATGCCTCGCTCCTCCTTATCTATTCATCGATCAACTGCTGATCTCCCCTTCATCTAGTGTCCTAGGCCAAGGGGATGAAGGGGCTTATGCGCAGCTTGCCAGTCGAAAGTCGCTATGGGTTCAACAACCCACGCGCTTCAAGTGTCCTCACGGATCATGGCGCTAAAGGTCGCTTCCGCCACCAGCGCACCTGCGACGAAGACCTCGCCGGAGAATTTCCAGAAGGGACCGCGGTTACGCTGCTTGCTCACCTTGATCTCGAGCTGATCACCCGGCTCCACGGGCTTGCGGAAGCGACAGGAGTCAATCGACATGAAGTAGACCAGCTTGCCGGCGACGCTGCCTTCGAGCGTCTGCACCACGAGAACTGCCGCGGTCTGCGCCATCGATTCGACGATAAGGACGCCTGGCATTACTGGTTGGCGTGGGAAATGCCCCTGAAAGAAACCCTCGTTGATGGTGACGTTCTTCAGGCCCACGGCGCTTTCATTCGGCACCAGATCTCGGATTCGATCGATCATCAGCATCGGGTAGCGATGAGGAATCATCTCCATGATCTGCATGATGTCGAAGCTGCCAAGCTCCTGGGTCGCGGTTTGCTCGGACCCTTCCTTCTTTTCCGTCATTGCTTGTTCCCTGATTTTCGCAATGGCGCATCGCTCCACGAGAGCTGCCCTCTATAGCCCAACCGACTTTAAGTCCCAGCTACTCGCAGGAACTTGACCCAGTCGCCTTTGACCCGGCCGTATCAGCCGTCGGAAAAATGAGGCGCAAGCGTGCTAGTCGCTGATGCTCACCGACGGTAGACGCTCATTCAATCGCTCCAGCGCCTGCGCGGTCCTGTCGAAGTCTTCGTGCACCAGAAGAAGAGTGGACTTCGGCATAACAATGTTGGCACCGCTCTCGCTCGCCAGCTCATCGGCGATGCGCAGGAGCTCCACCTCGACCTCTCCTACTGCCTCGGCGTAGGTCTCATCCATGCCTTCCAGACGTTCTGCGAAATCGCGCTGGTAGCGGGAGAATTCTTCCTCGAGCGTCCGCCGGCGCTCTTCAAAATCCTCATCAGACAACTCTGACCGCTGTTGCGAAAGAGCCTCGTCTTGAGCGCGAAGATTTCTCTCCTGCTCCTGCATCTGGCTTTCAAGCTCCGCCTCCGCCTCATCCACCTGGTTCTGGATGCCTTGCATGGCGGTGGAGTTCGTCATCACGTAATTGAGGTCGATCACCATGATTTTCGGCGCGGGCAATTCCTGCGCCGACAGTGGCACGCTCGCAACGCTGGTCACACCAAGCGCAAGAGAAACACCAATTACGCTGGAGCAGATGAAGTTGCGAAAATTCATGATCAGAAGGTTGCCCCAATGCTGAAGTTGAGCAGCTCGGTCTTGTCGTAGTCTTCCTTGCGGACCGCGTAGCCGAGATCGATATTGATCAAGCCAAGCGGCGAGTTCCAGGTAACGCCTGGACCCACGGACACTCGGATAGAGCCGTTATCCCCTTTGGCGTCCTTGTCCGCCCCATCTACCCCCCACAGCGTCCCGAAGTCCGCAAACAGCCGGCCGCGAACATCGAATTCTTCAGGTAGCCCCAGCGGGAAGCGGAACTCTGCCAATCCCTTGGCAAAGTAGCGACCACCCAGTGCATAGCGCCCCTCGCGCGGGCCGATGCCGCCATACTCAAAGCCCCGGAAACTGTCGGCTCCTAGCATGAAGCGGTCACTGATGCGGGTGTCCTGCCCAAGGCCGTGCATCGCGCCGCCGCTGGCGCCGATCACGAAAGTGAAGTCATCACTCAATGGCTGGAAGTAGCGGCCTTCCGCCTGCGCACGCGCAAAGCGGACGTTACCGCCCAAACCGGCAACATCAGTATCGAGCGAAACTAGGAATCCTTCCCGTGGATCCAGAACGCTATCTCGCCGATCCCAGGTCAGCGTCTGCCCTACTGTGGAACGCCAGTCGGTCCCCTCGTCCCGACGGACAGAAAGCGGCGCGTCATCGTCCACGTCGCTGATTTGACGCCGTTCAAGCTGATAGCTCAGCACCTGGCGGGTGTATTCCGTCAGGTCATAGCCAAAACGGAAGCCACCGCCAGTGCTCCGCCGGTCAAACCCACTTTCATCCACTTCAGTGGTCACATGGAAGGCGTCCACGCCAGCAGACAGCTCGCGCCCCAGGAAACGCGGCTCCGTAAAGCCAACGTCGAATTCAGTGCCGCGGCCAGCCATCATGAAGGCGATTCGTGCCTCCTGACCTCGTCCGAGGAGGTTGCGCTCCCTTAGCTCGACTTGCCCCAGAGGTCCGGCACTGGTTGAGAAACCCGCGCCAAAGCTAAGTTCACCGGTGGATTGCTCTTCCACTTCGACTTTGACCACCGTGCGATCGGGAGCAGAACCCTCCTCCTGTTGCACGTCGATGGTGCGGAAGTAGCCGAGAGCCTCCAGGCGTTCGCGCGAGCGCCGTACCAATGCCGAGTTGAAGGCGTCCCCTTCGACCAGTCGGAACTCGCGGCGGATGACGCTGTCGACGGTACGGACGTTACCCTCGATGTCGATCCGCTCAACGAATACCCGCGGCCCTTCGCTCACCTCAAAGGTTATGCCGATCGTCCGCTCTTCCCGGCTGCGGGTCGGCCGCGGATTGACATTAACAAAGGGGTAGCCGTTCTCGGCCAGATACTCGGTGATTTCCTCGACGCTATCTTCGACTTCAACAGCGTCGTACCAGTCCCCTTCGGACATGGTCAGTAGGGGAAGCAGCTCCTCCGCATCGACGCCTCGCAGCTCACTGACAAGATCGATTTCGCCGAAGCGATAGCGCTCACCCTCTTCCACTGTGAAGGTGATGATGAAGCCTGAGCGATCCAGATTCAGTTCAGCCACTGCGGAGACGACCCGGAAGTCGGCATAGCCCTCCTCCAGGTAAAAGCGCCGTAGCAGCTCTCTGTCGAACGCAAGCCGGTCCGGATCATAGACATCGGAACTGCTGAGAAAACGGTACCAAGCGCTCTCGCGCGTCGAAATGACCCCGCGCAGTGTTCCGGCCGAAAAGGAGTTATTGCCGACAAAGTTGATCGAATCGATCTCGGTAACCGGCCCCTCTTCGATTTCGAAAACGAGGTCGACCCGATTCTGGTCCAGCTCGATCAGCTGGGGCTGGACCGAAGCGGCGAAGCGGCCGCGGCGCTGGTAAAGGTCCAGGATACGCTGCACATCCTGCTGCACCCGCGTGCGAGTATAGACGACCCGGGGGCGCAGTTCGATCTCTGCTTCCAGCGCGTCGTCATCAATGCGGTCATTCCCCTCAAAGGCGATGCGGTTGATCATCGGGTTCTCAACCACGTCCACCACCAGGACATTGCCCTGGCGCAGAAGGGTGACGTCAGCGAACAGCCCGGTGTCGAAGATCGATTTGAGCGAGTCGTCCACCAGGAAGGGATCGTAGGGATCGCCCGGGGAAACCTGCATGTAGCTAAGCACCGTTGCCGGGTCGACCCGCTGAGTCCCCTCGATACGGATCTCTTGGATGATCTCGCCCTGAGCAAAGGGCTGCTGCTGAGCTGCAGCTGGTGCCAGTGACGCCTCTGTCAAAAGGGTCGCTGTCCCCAAGGAGAGGGCAAATGCGACGCCTCCGACGAGCGAAATACCTTTATGCACGCCTTCCAACTCCCCCAGCCCTTATTCCTGCGAGCTATCCAGAGCCCCTGACAACCCGCCTATCGAATGATCAACCGTGCAAGATGCTAAAGAACTCCAGCCGCACCAGGTCATTCCACGTGACAAACACGAAGAGCGTCAAGACCAGTGCGAGACCGATCCGAAACCCGATCTCCTGCGCCCGTTCGCCAAGCGGCCGGCCTCTGACCGCCTCAACGGCGTAGAACAATAGGTGGCCGCCGTCCAGCATCGGGACGGGGAAAAGGTTGATCAGACCCAAATTGACTGACAGCACGGCCATGAACCACACAACCGACACAAGGCCAGCCATGGCCATGTGCCCGGACATCTCGGCAATGCGTACCGGCCCGCCGAGCTCATCGGTGCTACGCACTCCCGTAACGATCTGTCCCAAGGCCTTCAAGGTGGCGGTCGTCAAGGAGACCGTTTCCTCGCCGGCACGCCACAGGGCCTCCCCCGGGCCGTAGCGTACATATTCTGTGCCGCTCGCCGCGATCCCCAGGCGGGCCATCCTGTGGATGTTACCGAAGTTGTCCTCCTGGTCGACGATCTCGGGGCGCACACTCAGCTCGATTTCCTGCCCGTCCCGCAGGACAAGCAGTTGCAGCGGCTGGTCAAGGTTTAGCTGAACCTGCCGTTGGATCTGCTCGAATCGTTCGATTGCAGCGCCGTTGACCGCAATGATTCGATCTCCCGGCCGGAGGTCTGCCGACTCCGCCGGGCTGCCTTCAAGCACCTGCCCGATTTCGGGCGGCGTTGTCGGCTGCCCGACGAAGGCGAAAAAGCCCGCCAGCAGCACCGCGGCGAACAAGAAATTGGCCAGGGGGCCAGCGGCAACGATGAAGGTGCGTTGGCCTAATGTCTTGTGATGAAAGGAGCCCGCGCGCTCTTCATCGGTAAGCGGACGTTCCACACCCCCCGCCCAGTTACCGGTCTCTTCTTCTGTTTCTTTCGTGCTCGCTGGCCGGCTGGTGACATCGGCATCGCCGAACATCTTCACGTAGCCA
The DNA here is from genome assembly GCA_029265995.1 of Rhodospirillaceae bacterium. GTDB lineage: Bacteria > Pseudomonadota > Alphaproteobacteria > Kiloniellales > DSM-21159 > Aquibaculum. Next base: position 28,477 of record JAJUFM010000009.1, read on the forward strand.
CCGAGAGGAAGCGCACTCACCTTCCAACGGGTGCCATGCTTGTCATACCAGCCAAAGAGCTCCGGCCCGAAACCGATGGAAAAGGCATCGATTTTCACGCCGCAGCGGCGAGCGGCGAGGTAGTGTCCCAACTCGTGGATAAATACTAGGATCGTCAGGATGACGAGGAAGGGGACCAGGTAGTCGCCGATAAGGTTCAGTAGATCCATAATCTCTTCTCTTCGACCGGGGCCGACAGCCTCTGCTCCTCATGAAGCAGTCTCGCAGCTATTGGTCACCCACAATCTGGGCCCGGTGCCATTCTTTTACATCAGCGGCTGCCAGCCGCCAAACCCGGAGAGCAGTGAAACAGCCGTGTGTGGGCTCAGCTCACACCCGCCTCTACCACCGACCTGGCCAGCCGGCGTGCCTCCGCATCCGCGGCCAGCAGCTCTTCCAAGTTGTCAACTGATGTCGTCGGCAGGCGCTCGAGCACTTCCTGCGAGGTGGCCGCAATTCTCGGGAAGGCGATATGGCCAGCGAGAAAGGCCTCCACCGCCACTTCGTTAGCTGCATTGAGGATTGCTGGCTGCGCCCCTCCCGCACGCAGGGCCGATCTGGCGAGGCGCAGCGCGGGGAAACGAACTTCGTCGGGCGGCTCGAAGGTAAGCTGGCCGAGTGCAGCTAGATCCAGCCGAGCGACTGGCACCCTCATTCTGTGAGGCCAGGATAGACAATAGGCCAAGGGCGTCCGCATGTCCGGCACGCCCAATTGAGCGAGCACAGAGCCGTCCGCGTAGCCGACCATAGAGTGGATTACCGACTGGGGATGTACCAGGATCTCGATCTTCTCTTCCGGCAGATCAAAGAGGTAGTGCGCCTCGATCAGTTCGAGCCCCTTGTTCATCATGGTGGCCGAGTCGACGGAAATCTTGGCTCCCATACTCCAATTGGGGTGAGCGACCGCTTGAGCCGGTGTAACGCCCGCCATTTCATCCAGGGAGCATGTCCGAAAGGGGCCTCCGGACGCCGTCAGGATAATCCGATCGATCGCATGACGCTGTTCTTGCTCAAAGACCTGGAAGATGGCGTTGTGTTCGGAATCGGCCGGCAGGAGGCGAGCCTTGCTCTTCGCCACGGCCCTCATCATCAGCGCCCCAGCGGATACGAGCGCCTCCTTGTTCGCCAGGACGACAGTGGCGCCTCTCTTCACCGCCGCCAGGGTTGGTGCAAGTCCGGCGGCGCCGACGATCGCCGAGACAAGAATTTCGCTTGGGCGTTGCGCTGCCTCGACAAGCGCCTCTGGTCCCGCAGCGGCCTCCACATCGCTTCCGGCGAGGGCCTCCTTTAGCGCCGCGTAGTGTGAAGGATCAGCGACCACAGCCAGTTTGGCATGCAGCCTTTTGGCCGCCTCTGCGAGTTCACCTACCGACGAGCGAGCCGTGAGCGCCTCGATCTCGAACTGCTCGGGATTGCGGCTAACGAGGTCGAGCGTGCTCTGGCCGATGGAGCCTGTCGCCCCCAATAGCGTCACGCGACGCCGTGTCATGATCAAAGTACTCCTAAAGCCACCAAAACGGCCACTGGCATGACGGCTGCGATCAATCCGTCAACCCGATCCAGCACACCGCCATGGCCGGGAATCAGGTTGCTGGCGTCCTTCAACCCAAAGCGACGCTTGATCGCTGATTCCAGAAGGTCGCCGCCCTGCCCCACGAAGGCGAGCGCGCCGCCGAGCAGCCCCATTAGGCCCGGCGCCTCCATGTCGAACATCAAGGCAGCGACCCAGCCGACGAGCATTGAAGTGAAGGCGCCGCCCAACAGGCCTGCCCAGGTCTTGTTGGGGCTCCAGCGAGGGGCCAGCCGTGGGCCTCCGATCGTCTTCCCAAAGGCATAGGCGCCGCTATCCACTGCCCAGATTACCAGAAGCAACCAGAGAACGAGATCCCGGCCTTCGACGTTATCGCCGCGCAGCCAGTGTAGCAGCCACAGGGGCAGTACGACATAAAGCAGCCCGCCCATCAGCCAGGCTAACAAGGCGTCGCGGTGCAGGGACAAGCGCCAAGCCACGAGCAGCAGCACTGCGCCGGCAACCAATCCCAGCACGACGCCCGTCACTCCTAGAAACATGCCGAGGAGCAGGGCAAGAGTCGCCCCCAGAATCAGGGCCAACTCGGGAGTCTCTAGAGGCCGCCCACTTCGGCAGACATGCGCCCACTCCCAGGCCATTACCGCGGCCATCAGCAGGAGAAGCAAATCGCTCCACGGGGGGCCCAGAACGACCGCCAGCACTGCCGGCGGTGCCAGGAGCAGAGCTGTGATTGTGCGTCGTTTCAGGCTGTTCCGACTGGTAACGACGGGCGGGTCAGCCTGTCGAGGAGAGAGCGCCAAAGCGACGGTCCCGACGTCTGAACTCAATGAGAGCGGCTTCCAGGTCTTCGCGGGAGAAGTCGGGCCAGAGCCGGTCGCTGAAGATCAGCTCGGCGTAGGCCACCTGCCAGAGCAGGAAGTTGCTTATCCGCATCTCCCCCCCTGTCCGGATAAGAAGATCAGGGTCAGGAAGGTCTGCCAGTTCCAGCCCTTTGGCGAGCAGGTCTTCGTCGATCAGGGTGGGATCGAGACGCCCGGCGGCTGCTTGCTCCGCCAAGCGACGCGCGCTGGCAGCGATCTCCTGCCGTCCGCCGTAGGATAGCGCGACGGTGAGTTGCAGGCCCTTGTGATCAGCGCTCGCTTCCTCAAGGCGCTGTACGATGCGCATAAGGTCCTGAGGCAAGCGGCTCCGATCGCCGATCATCCTGACCCGCACATCGAGGCGCGCCATCTCTGCCGCATAGTCATTTCCGAGATAACGGCGCAACAGGCCCATCAGGTCGACGACCTCGGCGACGGGGCGCTTCCAGTTCTCGGAAGAGAAAGCAAAGAGTGTCAGGCAGGGAATTTCGAGATCGACAGCGGCGCGCACGATACTGCGCGCCGCCTCAGCGCCGCGCCAGTGCCCCACTCGCCGGGGAAGCCCGCGCCGCGACGCCCATCTACCATTTCCGTCCATGATTATCGCGACGTGGCGCGGCATGCTGATCTCCCCTGCAAGCGGCGGCATCCTGGATCAGACCTGCATGATCTCGGCTTCTTTTTGGGCCAGCGCTTCATCGATGAGCTTGATGTGCTCATCGGTCAGCTTTTGGATATCGTCGCCCTTGCGCCGCTGGATGTCCTCGGAAATTTCGTTGTCCTTTTCCATGCGCTTGAGCTGGTCCATTCCGTCGCGGCGAACATTCCGCACAGCGACTCGCGCCTGCTCCGCATAGCGCGCAGCCACCTTGGCCAGTTCTTGACGGCGCTCTTCCGACAGCGGCGGAATAGGCACCCGCACAAGGTTTCCGTCGTTCGAAGGATTGAGACCGAGCCCAGATTCGCGAATGGCCTTCTCAACAGCGGACACCATCTTCCGGTCCCACACCTGGACCGTTAGCATGCGCGGCTCGGGAACTCCGACAGTACCGACCTGATTCAGTGGAACCATTGAGCCGTAAGCTTCAACCATCAGCGGCTCCAATAGGCTGGTTGCCGCGCGGCCAGTGCGCAATCCCCCGAACTCTCGCTTCAGCGCGTCGAGCGCCCCTTCCATCCGGCGCTTCAGCTCCTTGATCAGAGCGTCAGGCATCTTTCTATTCCTCGTTCGTTACGATCGTGTAGCGTCCACGTGCCTGCACAACTTCCGCGAAGCAGCCTGGTTGGGCAATACTGAAAACCAGGATCGGGATGTCGTTCTCCCGCGCCAGAGAAATGGCAGCGTGATCCATCACCCCAAGATCGTGTGTCAGCACATCAAGGTAGTTGAGGCGCTCGAAGCGCTTGGCGTCCGCGACCTTGATCGGGTCGGCGTCATAAACGCCATCCACCTTGGTTCCCTTGAGCAGCGCGTCCACCTGCATCTCTGAAGCGCGCAGGGCAGCCGCGGTATCCGTCGTAAAGAAGGGATTGCCAGTACCTGCGCCGAAGATGACCACCCGCCCCTTTTCCATATGCCGCACGGCGCGACGGCGGATGTAGGGCTCGCAGACTGCGGACATGGGGATGGCGGATTGAACCCGCACCGGCACCCCCAGCTTCTCCAGTGCGTTCTGCATCGCCAGGGAATTGATGACGGTCGCCAGCATGCCCATGTGATCGGCGGTCGCACGCTCCATGCCCTGAGCAGCGCCACTCAAGCCCCGAAAGATGTTCCCGCCCCCAATCACCAGACAGACCTCTACGCCCATATCGTGAACCGCGCGCACATCAGCGGCGATACGGTCTACGGTAGCAGCATCCAGGCCATAATCGCCCCCACCCATCAGGGCTTCACCGGAGATCTTCAGCAGAACGCGGCGGTATCTCGGCTTATCCATCCACCTACCCTTCCCGGGGACTAGCCCAACATCGGATTAAGACTGAGTTGATGCACTCTTCCGAACTTTAGCGGCCTCCACAGAGGCCCCGATAAAGAGAAAGTCTGACCTGAACACCAAAGAGGCGGTTCCTCCTCAGGAACCGCCTCTGTCGCCTTAGCCCTTAGTGGCGGCTGCGACCTCTGCGGCGAAGTCGCTTTCCTCTTTCTCTATCCCCTCTCCCAACTGGAAGCGGGCAAAACCTGTCACCTTGACAGGGGAGCCCAATTCCTTGGCCAGAGCCTCGACAGCAGCCTGAACCTTGTTCTCGCCGTCAATCACGAAGATCTGCTCAAGAAGGCAAACCTCTTCGTAGAACTTGCGCAGGCGCCCTTCGACCATCTTGGCGATGATCTCCTCCGGCTTGCCGCTCGCGCGGGCCTGCTCGGCAAGAACCTCACGCTCCCGATCCAGAAGCGATGCATCGACTCCGTCGCGATCCACGGCCACCGGATTGGCTGCCGCGATATGCATCGCAAGCTGGCGGCCAAAGGCGTTAAGCCTCTCTACGTCCCCTTCGGATTCCAGGCCAACGAGGACGCCAATCTTGCCCAAGCCTTCGGCTGTCTGGCTGTGAACATAGGCGGAGACAACGCCCTTATTGACTGTAAGAGTCTGACTGCGCCGGAGCGCCATGTTCTCGCCAATGGTGGCGATCAACTGCGTCAGCTCCTCCGCCACCGTCCGACCGGTGCCAGGGTAATCGGCCGCTGCCAACTCCTCGACCCCGCCACTCTTCTCCAGAGCGATGCGTGCGGCTTGTGCTGCAAACTCCTGGAACTGCTCGTTGCGGCCAACAAAGTCCGTTTCTGCATTGACCTCTACAACGGCGCCACGATTACCTTCAGCGACGACGGCGACAAGACCTTCAGCCGCCGTCCGCCCGGCCTTCTTCGCGGCCGCAGCCAGGCCCTTCTTGCGCAGCCAGTCGACGGCGGCTTCCACATCGCCGTTGTTTTCGGTCAACGCCTTCTTGCAATCCATCATTCCCGCGCCGGTCTTATCGCGCAGTTCCTTCACCAACGCGGCGGTGATCTGAGCCATGGTGCACCTATTCCATTTCTGCTGGAGTTGGCCGCCTTTCCCTCGCTGTGGGGAAACCCCTGCAACCACTCCAATCAAAGGGTTCGGACCGGCGGCAAAGGTTCCCTGCAGTCCTTGACTTCGCCAGGGCCCAGCCGATCCAGAGGAAGGGCGGCCTCCTGGCCGCCCTTGAAAACTCAGCTCTCGGCGCGAGCCTCTTCGCCGGCCTCAGCGGCGGGCGCCTGGGCTTCAGCGGCTTCTGGAGCAGCCTCCGCCGCGCCTTCCGCCGGGGCTTCCGAGGGGGCTTCCGGCAGAGCCTCTACTGGCGCCTCGGCCGAGGCACCGATATCGACGCCGCGCGCGGCCATCTCCTGCTGCAACCCATCGAGCACTGCTTCGGCCATCAGGTCGCAGTAAAGCTGAATCGCCCGAACCGCATCATCGTTCCCCGGGACCGGATAGGCGATGCCTGCCGGGCTGGAGTTGGAATCGAGGACTGCAATTACCGGGATCCCGAGCTTGTTCGCCTCGAAGACGGCAAGGTGCTCCTTGTTGGTGTCGATGATAAAAATGGCGTCCGGCAGCCCGCCCATGTCCTTGATGCCGCCAAGAGCCGCTTCCAGCTTGTTGCGCTCGCGCGTACGGTTCAGCGTCTCCTTCTTCGTCAACCCGGTATGTTCCTGGGACAGGAGCTCTTCGAGTTCCTTCAGGCGACGAATGGAATGCGAGATGGTCTTCCAGTTGGTCAGCATGCCGCCGAGCCAACGCTCGTTAACGTAGTACTGACCACAGCGCTGGGCCGCAGCGGCAACGATCTCGCTCGCCTGCCGCTTGGTGCCAACGAACAGGATACGCCCTCCACCGGCCGCGATCTCACGAGCAAACACCAACGCCTGGTGCAGAAGGGGAACCGTCTGCTCCAGATTGATGATGTGAATGTTGTTCCGAACACCGAAGATGTAGGGTGCCATCTTCGGGTTCCAGCGACGGGTGGTATGACCAAAGTGTGCGCCGGCCTCCATGAGCTGGCGCATGGTGAAATCAGGAAGTGCCATCTTGTCTTTCTCCGGTTGATCCGCCGCAGGGTAGTGATCCAGCAACTAATGGCAGTGCCGAACACCGGAGCGACCGCGCGACAACGGCCGCGGATCCCCGCGTGTGGTTTCAGTGCGGGCTGGTCATATCCCCCGGGCGCCGAAAATGCAAGGAACGGCGAGGCCCCTGCGCCTATAAGTCCTCGACAATGAGACCGGGGAGAGACTTGATCGACTGCCGGCAACTTGGTGACAGCGCATAGCCGCCGGGAAGGTCGATCTCCACCTCCCGCTCCTCTTCGAGCGTCAGCACCATGGTCACCCGACCGCGCCCCCGGCGATCTCGCTCGAGCACCTCTTTGAGCTGCTCCACTGGCGAGGGTTCCTGCACAAAGATCTTCAGACCGGCCGCGGTCTTGGCAAGGGCTTCATCCAGATCCTCGAAATCGTGCGCTGTCAGGCGGAGATCACTGCCCTCCCCTGCCCGTTCCACACTGACGGTAGCCAGCAGTGGCTTGCCGCCGTCCAACAGATGGCGGCAGCGACCCAGTGTCTCGGAAAAGCAGGTCACCTCAAAAGCGCCGGTTGCGTCGGAAAGCTGAACGAAGGCGAAGCGACTTCCCTTCTTGGACGTTCTCTCCTGCTTGCCAATGACGATTCCGGCCAGCACCTGCCGGCTTTGCCCCCCAAGGATCGCCTTCGGCAAGTCGGCCACGCTGACCACCCGCCGGCGCTGCAAGAGGTTGCGGTAAGAATCAAGCGGATGGGCGGAAAGATAGAAGCCCAGCGCGTCGAACTCACGTTGGAGCCGTTCCATTGCGGGCCAATCGGCCACGGCCTGCAGCTTGAGCGTTTCTGGTTGAGGGGTGCCTCCCAATAGGCTGAACTGGCTGCTCTCTCTTTCGTTCGCGGCGCTGACCGCATGGCGAACGATACTTTCCGCCGCCAGATAGCACCGCTGCCGATTGCTTTCGAGCCGGTCGAGGGCGCCGGCGCAGACCAGATTTTCAATGGCGCGCTTGTTGATGGCCCGGGCGTCTATCCGTCGCGCAAAATCACCCAGCGACTTGAAGGGCCCATTGCGCTCGCGCTCGTTGATCAGCTGCTTCATTGCACTGGCGCCCACGTTCTTGATGGCGCCTAGCGCATAGCGAATGCCCTTTCCACCCTCCGGCAGCGGCTCGACTGCAAAGTCCGCATAGGAGTGATTGACATCAGGCGGCAACAGCGGGATGCGCAGCCGATCGAGCTCTTGTCGAAAGAGCGTGAGCTTGTCCGTATTGCCCATGTCGTAGGTCATGATCGCGGCCATGAACTCGACCGGGTAGTTCGCCTTGAGGTAGGCCGTTTGGTAGGCGACGAGAGCATAGGCCGCCGCGTGGGACTTGTTGAAGCCGTAGCCTGCGAACTTGTTGACCTGCTCGAAGATCGCGCGCGCCTTTTCTTCGGTGACGCCGCGCTCCATCGCGCCCTTCACGAAGATCTCGCGCTGGGCGTCCATCTCCTCCTTGATCTTCTTGCCCATCGCACGCCGCAGCAAGTCTGCGGCCCCTAGAGAATAGCCCGCCAGTTCCTGGGCAATCTGCATGACCTGCTCCTGGTAGATCATGATCCCGTAAGTTTCCTTCAGGATCGGCTCCAGGGATTCATGCAGGTAATCCGGTTCTTCTTCGCCCTTCTTGCGACGGATGTAGGCCGGGATGTTCTCCATTGGGCCCGGCCGGTAGAGCGCGACCATGGCGATCACGTCCTCAAAGCGGTCAGGCTTCAAGCGCTTCAGGGCATCCCGCATACCGGCCGACTCCAACTGGAAGATGCCGGCCGTGTCCCCGCGCGCCATGAGCTCGTAGGCGGGTGCGTCATCCAGCGGTAAAGAGTCCAGGTCGAAGTCAGGCCTATGCTCGCGAATGAGGTCGCGCGCGCGGGCCAGGACCGTCAAGGTCTTCAGGCCCAGAAAGTCAAATTTCACAAGGCCAGCCAGTTCCACGTACTTCATGTTGAACTGAGTCACCGGCATATCCGAGCGCGGGTCGCGATACAGCGGGACGAGCTCGTCCAAGGGTCGATCGCCGATCACCACACCAGCAGCGTGAGTAGAGGCGTGGCGGTAGAGCCCTTCCAGCTCGAGCGCTATGTCGATCATTCGACCGACCGTCTCATCCTCCTCCCTGGCGGCTCGCAGCTGCGGCTCCCCATCGAGCGCCTGCTGCAGGGTTACCGGATTGGCGGGGTTGTTCGGCACAAGCTTGCACAGGCGATCTACCTGACCGTAGGGAAGCTGCAACACGCGGCCGACATCGCGCAGCACCGCCCGGGCTTGCAACTTCCCAAAGGTAATAATCTGCGCGACCTTGTCCCGCCCGTAGCGTTCCTGCACGTAGCGGATCACCTCGTCCCGGCGTTCCTGGCAAAAGTCCACGTCGAAGTCCGGCATGGACACGCGTTCAGGATTGAGAAACCGCTCGAACAGCAGTCCCCAGCGAAGGGGGTCCAGATCAGTGATCGTCAGCGAATAGGCAACCAGTGAGCCGGCGCCGGAACCACGCCCGGGTCCTACCGGTATCTCCTTGAACTTCGCCCATTTGATGAAGTCGGCGACGATGAGGAAGTACCCGGGAAAGCCCATCTGCTCGATGATGCCGAGCTCATAGTTCAATCGCTCGCGATAGGCCTTCGCCTTGCCCGCGCGGGCCTGCTCATCGTCATCCGGCTGGTAGACATGCAGCTCCAGACGCCGCTCCAGCCCGGCTTCTGCCTGCGCGCGCAGTTCGGCAACTTCGTCGCGGCCGCCTTCGGTTTGGAAGGGCGGCAGGATGGGCTTCACGACCTGCGGGAAGTAGGCGCAGCGCTGCGCGATGACCAAGGTGTTCGCAATGGCCTCCGGCAGATCCTCGAACAAGGCCTCCATCTCTTCCGCGCTCTTGAAGCGGTACTCCGGAGACAGGCGACGGCGGTTGGTTTCGAGCACATAGGTGCTGCCGGCGATACAGAGGAGTGCGTCATGTGCCTCGAACTGTCCGGCGCGCGCAAAAAAAGCATCGTTCGTGGCGACCAGCGGCAGGTCGTAGCTGTAGGCCAGCTCAATGAGGCGCTCCTCGACCGCCAGCTCGTCAGGGAGACCGTGGCGCTGGAGCTCGATGTAGCAGCGGTCAGGAAAGATCGACTTGAAGCGGCGGGCGAGGCAATGGGCGAGCTCCTCGTCTCCAGCCAAAAGCGCCTGAGAAAGAGGACCATCGACACCGCCAGTCAGCAGCAGCAACCCTTCTGACCAGCGCTCCAGGTCCGCGTAACCGACGTGCGGCTCTTGGTCGTCCGGTGTTTCCAGGAACGACTTGCTGACCAGCTTCAGGAGGTTTCGATACCCCTTCTCGTTCTGAACGAGCAGCAGAACGCGCTCTATGGGGCGTGGGCGCGCGCCTACCTCCTCCTGCGGCTCCCAAACCGCGACAACACAGCCGATGATCGGCTGAATTCCTGCACCGGCAGCCGCAAGGGAAAACTCCATGGCACCAAAGAGGTTGCCGCTATCGGTAACGGCAACCGCAGGCATGCCGTGCATACTGCAGAGCTTGACCAGTTCCTTGATGCGGATAGCACCTTCGGAAAGAGAATAGGCCGAGTGGACCCGCAGGTGGACAAAGTTACTCTTCGACATGCTGTCCATTCTTCGCGCAAATCGGAGTCGCACCAAAACCCCAGTAAGACAGGCACGCCTGCTTCACCCCGCGATCAAAAAGCATTCGTGTTACGCAGAATTGCAAAATCGCGCCGCATGGCCTCAAAGGCATCGGCCCGCGCTATGGGCCGACCCGGCGCTCCATTGACAAGGAATGCAAAAGCACCCCAACCACCATCGGCGAACCGCAGGTAACCTGCATAGCTGGTGACCGACACGGGGACGCTCAGGCCGCCGGTCTTACCGACTACGCTCCTCGACCAGAGCGCATCTCCTCCGCTGAGAAGGGTGCCCCGGGCATGAGCCGGAAGAGACAGGCTGCCCAGCAGTGGTTGGAAGAGGTCCAGGCGAGCATAGACATAATCGAGGAGTGAAATCAGCTCCCGGGCGCTTAGACGGTTGTCGGGGTCCAGCCCACTACCGTCGCGCAACACAGCCCTCGCTTCTGCCCCGACTGCAAAGCGGCTACCCGACGCCAGGGAGCGTAGATAGTCGCCCAGATGAGCCCCTGCTTCCGCCAGATGCAGAGGCGGCAGGCTTCCCATGGCCCGAGCCAGGTCCAAAGCCAGCACATCGGCGGAGAAGTTGTTGGAGTAATACATCATCCCGGAGAGGAGCTCGCTCAGCGAGCGGCTCTCATGTTGCGCCAGGATCGTGTGATATGGCGCGGGGCCGTACGCAAATCGAAGGCCGCCGCCGACACGCACCCCTTCCCGCTCCAGAAAGCCTCGCAGGAGCTCGCCCGTGAGGCGCTCAGGGTGCGCCACCGAACGCCGAAGGGAGACTCCTTCATTGCCGATCGGCAAGCCACCCGCAATCTCCGTCTGCTCCTTATCCCCCAGGTTCCGGTGAACGGCGGTCAGCGCAGCACCGCCACCAGAAGTGGTTGTTGCCTCGACCAGCAGCTTGAAGGACGGAAGTCCAAAGGGTCGCGGCTGAACCCATGCCTGCTGTCCTGGATTAAGACCCGGCCGTAAGTCGATGGAAACCGTAGAGAAGTTCACACCAGCAGCAGAAAGCGGTGCAGCATAGGAATGCGCGCTCTGTTCCCGCGCTCGGCAGCGGTCCGCAGGGCTGCAGGCGATCTCACCGAAACGGGAAGCGTCGATGATCAAATCACCGGCAACCTCGCGAACACCCAAGAGAGCTACTTCCCGAGCCAGAACGGCCAGCCCTTCCTCCGTCAACGCCGGATCCGCGCCTCCCAGCAGCACGAGGTCGCCAGCGAGCTGACCGTTCTGCACCGGGGCGGTTGCCGCCAAACGGGTCGTAAAGCGATGGTTGGCACCCCAGATATCCAAGGCTCGCGTTCCCGTAACCAACTTGGTAACGGAAGCCGGCGTAAGTTGACGATCCGGTTCCAGCGCTGCGATCACCTTGCCTTGATCCAGCGCCACGACCATCGCGGAGACTGCCGCGCCCCGGTTCTGCAGGGCAGCGAGGTTAGGCAGGCTTTGGCCCCAAGCAGGCAGGGCCGGGAGCAGCAGAGCCAGCAGAACGCCGATGGTGGCGTGGACGAGCTTCGCAAGTCGCCCGTTGTCGCGGCGGTGAGCTAACGCTATCTCTCGAACCATGGAAAAGACCCCCATGTCCTCAGCAAAGTTCGCTCCGGTACATGTCGTTGGTGGCGGTCTCGCCGGCAGCGAGGCCGCATGGCAGATTGCCCAGCGTGGCGTACCCGTCGTGCTGCATGAAATGCGACCGCAACGCAAGACGCCTGCACATCAAACCGGAGGCCTTGCGGAACTCGTTTGCTCGAACTCCTTTCGGTCGGACGATCCCATGAACAATGCGGTCGGGCTCTTACATGCGGAGATGCGACGGTGCGACAGCCTGATCCTTCGCTGCGGCGATGCCCATCGCGTTCCGGCAGGGGGCGCGCTTGCAGTAGACCGCCACGGCTTTTCGGACGCTGTGACGGCCGCGCTCGAGGCTCACCCCTTGATCGAGATCCAAAGAGAAGAGATCGGCGGCCTACCCCCAAGCGAATGGGACTCCGTTGTCATCGCAACCGGCCCCCTGACCTCTCCTGCCCTCGCGGAAGCCCTTAGTGATTTGAGCGGTCAGGAAGGATTGGCGTTTTTCGACGCCATCGCGCCCATCGTCCACCGCGAAAGCATCGACTTCGGCACGGCCTGGTTTCAGTCACGTTACGACAAGGGCTCTGGCAAGGACTACATCAACTGCCCGATGAACCAGGAGCAGTATGCAGCCTTTATAGATGCGATCTTGGCCGGCGAAAAAACCGAGTTCCGCGAATGGGAAAAGGATACGCCCTACTTCGAGGGGTGTTTGCCCATCGAGGTCATGGCGGAGCGCGGTCGCGACACCTTGCGCTACGGGCCGATGAAGCCCGTCGGCCTGATCGATCCGGCAACAGGTCGAGAGCCCTATGCGGTCGTGCAGCTACGCCAAGACAACGCCTTGGCGACGCTCTTCAACATGGTCGGCTTCCAGACCAAGCTGAAGTATGGGGAGCAGGTTCGCATCTTCCGGATGATTCCCGGCTTGGAGCAGGCTGAATTCGCCCGATTGGGCGGGATACATCGCAACACTTTTATAAATTCACCCAAGGTATTGGATGATCTTCTTCGCATGAAGAATGAACCGCGGCTGCGGCTTGCGGGCCAGATCACCGGCGTTGAAGGTTATGTGGAGAGCGCCGCCGTCGGTCTCCTTGCGGGGCGGTTTGCGGCTGCTGAACGCCTGGGCGAACAACCGCTTCCGCCGCCTCTCACCACAGCGCTTGGCGCGTTGCTCAACCACATCACCGGCGGTGCGAATACGGAAACCTTTCAGCCGATGAACATAAACTTCGGCCTGCTGCCACCGCTGGAGCCGCAGCCGGGCCAGAAAAGGCTGAAGAAGCGCGACCGCAAGCCAGCCTTGGCCCAGAGGGCGCTAGACGAGCTGGAACTATGGCTCAATCAAGCGGACAGAATCGTCGAGGCGACGGCGTGATGGCGCGTTAGTCTCTATAAGCAGGGCCTAGGGTTTCACCCCTAGCATCGCTTTGTTCACGAAATGATCCTCGTTTTTCCAAATGAGGGATCCCATACTAGAGCAGATTCATGCATTCGATCCGGCAGCTAGTTTTTCCGGATGAGTCGCGATCCGCTATAGCAGACCCCCTTCCCCGGATGAGCAACCCTATGCCTTTGGAAGTAGCAGGCCCGAAGATCCAAGTACGCGGTGCGCGCGAGCACAACCTCAAGAACATCGATGTGGCGCTGCCCCGGGACAAGCTGGTCGTCATCACGGGTTTGTCCGGCTCGGGGAAGTCCTCGCTGGCCTTTGATACCATCTACGCGGAAGGCCAGCGCCGCTACGTCGAGTCCCTCTCGGCTTACGCGCGGCAGTTCCTCGAATTGATGCAGAAGCCCGACGTCGATTCGATCGAGGGCCTTTCTCCTGCGATCTCCATCGAACAGAAGACAACTTCAAAGAACCCGCGCTCAACCGTCGGAACGGTCACGGAGATCTACGACTACCTGCGCCTTCTCTTCGCTCGCATCGGCATTCCCTATTCGCCGGCGACCGGTCTTCCAATCGAAAGCCAGACCGTCAGCCAAATGGTCGACCGGGTCATGGAGCTACCGGAACGGACTCGACTCTACCTCCTCGCCCCCATCGTGCGCGGCCGCAAGGGCGAGTACCGCAAGGAGCTGCTGGATCTGCAGAAACGCGGCTTTCAACGCGTCAAGATCGATGGGGAGATCTACGAGATCGAGGAAGCCCCGGCGCTGGACAAGAAGCGCAAACACGATATCGAGGTGGTCGTTGACCGTCTTGTCGTGCGCGAAGGGCTCGAGCAACGCCTGGCGGATTCCTTTGAAACCGCGCTGGAACTGGCCGATGGCCTGGCGTTCACGGAGAATGCCGATACTGGCGAGCGGTTGATTTTCTCCGCGCGCTTTGCCTGCCCCGTCTCGGGCTTCACGATCGATGAGATCGAACCCCGCCTCTTTTCCTTCAACAACCCATTCGGCGCCTGCCCCACCTGCGACGGGCTGGGGGAAACCTTCTTCGTATCGTCGGATCTCGTAGTCCCTGACCGCAATCTACCTTTAAGCGGCGGCGTCATCGCGCCCTGGGCAAGCTCCACCTCCCCCTACTACCGCCAGACGCTCAACTCCTTGGCAAAGCATTTCGGGGTCAGCATGCAAACTCCCTGGAAGGACCTGCCAGAGGAGGTGCGCGACGCCATTCTCTTCGGCACGGGGGGCGAGCCGGTGACCATGAGTTTCGATGACGGCTTGCGCCGTTATGAGACGCGCAAGGCTTTTGAAGGCGTGGTGCCCAATCTCGAGCGCCGCTGGAAGGAAACCGATAGTGACTGGGTGCGCGAGGAACTGGGCAAGTACCGCGCCAGCCGGCCCTGCGATGCGTGTCAGGGAAACCGGCTCAAGCCCGAGGCGCTAGCGGTGAAAATCGATGCTCTGCACATCGGACAGGTGGCCGACATGTCGGTGGAGCAGGCCTTCTACTGGTTCGCCGACCTGGAGCCAAAGCTTACCAGCAAGCAGCAAGACATTGCCCACCGCATTCTCAAGGAGATCCGTGAGCGGCTCGGCTTCCTCAAGGACGTGGGTCTTACCTACCTCACCCTCTCCCGCGCCTCCGCAACGCTGTCTGGCGGTGAAAGCCAGCGCATTCGGCTGGCCTCCCAGATCGGTTCGGGCCTGACCGGCGTGCTTTACGTGCTGGATGAGCCCTCCATCGGCCTGCATCAGCGAGACAACGCCCGCCTGCTCGATACCCTTCGCCGCCTGCGCGACCTTGGCAACAGCGTGATCGTGGTAGAGCACGACGAAGACGCAATCCGCTCTGCGGATCACCTGATCGACATGGGACCGGGCGCTGGCGTGCACGGCGGCGAAGTCGTTGCCTGGGGCACGCCAGAAGAAGTGATGGCAAATCCCGCATCGATTACCGGACAGTATCTTACCGGCATGCGCCAGATACCGGTCCCCGCCATACGGCGAAAGACCCCCAGGAAGAAACACCTCGCCGTGAAGAAGGCTCGGGGCAATAACCTGAAGGAGGTAGATGCCAACATACCCTTGGGCTGCTTTACCTGCGTGACGGGGGTGTCCGGCAGCGGCAAGTCCACCTTGATCATCGACACGCTCTTCAAGGCCGCTTCGCGGCAGCTCAATGGCAGCCGTGCCCAACCTGCCCCACACGATTCCGTCGAGGGCCTTCACCTCTTCGACAAGATCATCGACATCGACCAATCGCCGATCGGGCGCACCCCTCGCTCGAACCCTGCGACCTACACCGGCGCCTTTACGCCAATCCGCGACTGGTTCGCCGGGCTGCCGGAGGCGAGCGCCCGCGGCTACAAGCCCGGCCGCTTTTCCTTCAACGTGAAGGGAGGGCGCTGCGAGGCCTGTCAGGGCGACGGCGTCATCAAGATCGAGATGCACTTCCTGCCCGACGTTTATGTCCAGTGCGACGTCTGCAAAGGCAAGCGTTACAATCGCGAAACTCTTGAGGTTACCTTTAAAGGCAAATCGATAGCCGATGTTCTTGAGATGACAGTTGAAGAGGCTGCACAGTTTTTTCAGGCCGTCCCGAGCATTCGCAACAAAATGGAGACCCTGGAGCGGGTCGGCCTGGGCTACGTCCAGGTGGGACAGGCCGCGACAACCCTTTCGGGCGGCGAAGCCCAAAGGGTCAAGCTGGCCAAGGAGCTGTCACGGCGCGCCACCGGACGGACCCTCTATATTCTGGACGAGCCTACCACCGGCTTGCACTGGGAGGACGTGAAGAAACTTCTGGAAGTCCTTCATGCGCTTGTTGAACAGGGTAATACGGTGGTGGTCATCGAGCACAATCTCGAAGTGATCAAGACCGCCGATTGGATCATCGACCTCGGGCCCGAAGGAGGCGATGGTGGCGGCGAGATCGTGGCCCAAGGCACACCGGAAGAGGTAGCCCTATCCGAAGGAAGCTACACCGGCGCCTTTCTTGCCCCCTATCTTCCGGGCCTGAAAAACCGTCGCAGCGCTTAGGGCGGATAACGCTAGGACCGGGCACCTTCGAGCGGGCCGGCGCCAAGCTGCTCGGCAAGATCTATCATGTCGCTTGCCACGACATCCCACGGCCCGGTGGGCCCGAGATCGGTTGTTTGCAAAGGGCCGTGCTCGGTCTCGCGCAGCACGAAGGCGGTTCGAAGTCCTACCGCGGAGGCTGCCTCCAGATCGCTATTGTGCGCGGCCACCAACATACACTCCTCAGGCTGCAGCCCGAGAACCTCAGCAGTTGCGAGATAGGAAGACGGCTGTGGCTTGTATGCTCGGACGACCTCGGCGCCGAGAATGCAGTCCCACGGGATTCCCGCTCGTTTGGCCATGTTGGTCAGCAACAGGATGTTGCCGTTGGAAAGCGGCGCAACGAGATAATGCTCGCGCAGGCGTCGCAGCCCCTCCACGCTATCCGGCCAGGGGTCGAGCCGATGCCAGGCGCGGTTCAAGTCGTCGAGTTCTTCCGTAGCGAAAGTCTTCGGGTCCAGATTCCAGGCTTCTAGCACCCGCTCCAGGTTTTCCCGATGCAGGACATCCAGCCGGGTGAAGCTCCGGCGGCCATTGCGGATCTCCTCCATTGCCGGCTGGTAGAAATTGCGCCAGCTGTCCGCGAAAGCAGCTGGGTCTCCCTCGATGCCGTGGCGCGCGAGGAAAGCGGCGGCCTCCCGGGCGACGCCGCCGCGCCAATCCACCACGGTGCCAAAGGTATCGAAAAGCAACGCCTTGATCGGCCCACTCCCCTGTCGCGCTGCTTCGTCCGCCATCTGCCTCTCCATGGGGCTCTACCTCAGGAACAACATCGGAAATCTCGTTATGAGGTTCGAGGCGACCGCTCGCAATCGGAGTTTCTTTAGAACTGCATACGCCAGGAAGCGCTGAGCGCGCCAAAGCGATCCCATGCCTTCCGCCCGCGGATCTGCGGAGTGCGGAACACCTGGCTGTAGGCGACCCGGAAGTCGCCCCAATTCAGCGACACACCCGCCTGGAAATCTCCTACGTAGGGGCGCCGCGAAACGCTGTGCCCGCCCCCGAAAGTATTTCCGTCGAGAAAAATATCACGGGCTACCAGGCGGCCCTCTGCTCCAAGGAAAACATACCCACTCAAGCCGCCGGACCGGAAGAAGGTGCTGCCGGGCGGGCTTGGTCGGATTCGAGGGGCGCCGAAATCCTCTTCCAAATCAAAACCGACGCGAACTTCTCCACCCGCTGCAACGTAGGTTGCGATGTTGCCGAGGGAGACCCCGACGTGCGGGAGCATGTCGATCCCAAAGCGACCTTCGCTCGGGCGATAGTGGAATTCGCGCCACTTGCGCTCATAGCTGACCACCAGGCCCGGCTCGGTATCGAGTTGATGTTTCCAGCCCTTGGTCTCAGGAGAATCGATCAGACGGTGTACGGTGTTCTGGACTTGTCGGCCAAGCGCCGGTGGTCCGACCACGCCGAGGTTCACCTCAAAGCTCTGCATCAGTTCGTACTGCGCGTCGTATGCGACTGCAGACACCCCGAGGTACAGCCATCCAGCGTAGGGACGATCGTTCGTCAGTTGCCGCCGCGTCTGAGTATCCTTGGGCGTGTAGATATTCTGTCCAAGCGAAAAGCTGTATCGCAGGCGGTCCCCATAAGTCAGCCCGGGAACCCTTTCGATCAGTCGCCGGGCCCAATGTTCACCCTGCACCTCCGGCGACAGCCAGGTCAGCAAGGAGCCGTGGGTATAGTCGCGGTCCGTCCCAGTCACCAGATCGTTTTCAAAGGTAAGCGAAAGGATACCCTCGTCGGACTTGGCGGAAGGCGATTCCTGCGCAGCAGCGCTGGCTATCCAGCCGGGAAAGGCAACTAGGCACCACAGAGGCAGCAAGAGGAACCGAAAGCCGTTACTCATGCTGGCCATTCTGAACATATCTTCTTTTTCTACGTGTGACTTTCATTAGACAGTATGTACCCTTCACGCCGCGCCATCTGATTCCTGACGCGCTTCATCTTCTTGCGGAAACCGTACTTCAACCTTGGCTTCGCGAAGACGTTCCATCATTTCTGGCGGGGGTGCGCGATCGGTGAAGAGGGTATCGATCTGCTCAAGGCTTCCCAAACGGACCAAGGCATTGCGCCCGAACTTGGTATGATCGGCAACCAGATAGACGGCTCTGGAATTCTCGATGATCGCCTGGGCGACCCGCACTTCCCGGTAGTCGAAGTCGAGCAGCGAGCCATCGGGATCTATACCGCTGATGCCGATGATCCCGATGTCCACCTTGAACTGCCGAATCAAATCGATGGCGGCCTCACCGACAATTCCGCGGTCGCGACTGCGGACAAGTCCACCGGCAACTATCACCTCGTAGCCTGGGTTATCGCTGAGAGTAGCAGCCACGTTCAGGTTGTTGGTGATGACGCGTAAGCCTTCGCGCCGCACCAAAGCGCGCGCCACCGCCTCGGTGGTCGTACCGATATTCACGAACAGCGAGGCCCGATCCGGCACGGCGTCGGCCACCAGTTCCCCAATCTTTCGCTTTTCCGCAAGCTGGCGTACACGGCGGGTCGGATAGGGTTCATTCTCGACGCTCGAGGGTAGGCCGGCGCCACCGTGATAACGCCGCAGAAGGTCTTGCGCGCAGAGCGCATTGATGTCGCGCCGGATCGTTTGCGGAGTGACCGAAAAGTGATCTGCGAGGGCTTCGATCGAGACAAACCCCCGCTGCCGGGTGAGCTCGAGAATTCGGCGGCGACGCGAACTCAGCATCTTGCTGTTCTCGCTACTACTGCTCGAGCGCCATCGATGGACACCTTCATACTCCTCCGCTATAGGCGCTATTGAAGCCGTGTCGGGGTTGCCCGTACAGGAGTGGCGTCTAACGCCGCGCGCACACCTGCCCAACAGCAGAAGCACGCGCTCTCGGCTTGACTATCGTATTGTGGCGAAGGTGCAACTCCGCTCTAGCTCCTGATGGGGCAAAGAAGCTATCACCTTCGACACCAAGCGCAACGACAACTCATCCTCGGTTTTGACAAGAGGTTCAGGTGACGTCCTTTAGTCCAATCATGAAGAGATCCCACCTTATGCTCGGCGGGCTCTCCGCGTGCCTGCTTCTCCTGAGCGCGTGCCAAACGGCCGCTCCCTCTGTTCAAGGAGATCCCCGAGACAAGGTAATCGCTGCCTATGGCCAGCCGAACGCCCGTCAGACAAACCAAAATGTCGAGGTTTGGCAGTATTGCACCCCGCGGAAGGCCGGGGAGAGCCTCGACGATCTTCATCTCGTATGGCTGATGGATGGCGTGGTGGTGCGGGAAAGCCGTCACGAATACGACCTGGATCGCTGCCAAAGGCTCTACGTGGTCAATCTTGGTGCTCCCCCGCAGCCCAGCTGACTCGACGCTCGCTGTCCTACACGACGCGCGTTATCCCCTTCCCCGTCGCCGCTGCCCTGCAAGAAACGCAGGGCGACGCCTTCTATGGCCTCGCTATGCTTCTTCGCAAGACTGAAGCAAAACACCAGAGGAAGGCCCGTGGGGGCAACATCCGTCCGGGGCTTCGGTCCGGCACGAGGAAGTGGAGGCCTGGGTGGGGGTGGCGGAACAGCCGGCACAAGTAAAGTCGGACACAGCAAGCTCGATCCGAACTGCCGCCGAGGCTCAGGCAAGCGGAGACCGCCCGCTTCGCGGCATCGCAATGATGCTGCTCGGCGTCTGTCTCTTCTCTGCCATGGACGGTTTCGTGAAGTGGCTCGGGCCCGACTATCCGACGATGCAGATCGTCTTCTTCAGGTCGCTCTTTGCTTTCGTGCCCCTGGCCTTCCTGATCCACCGCTTCGGCGGCATCCGCATTGCCTTGCGCGTGACCTCACCGGCCGGGCATCTCATCCGCTGCTTCTGCGGCACCGGCGCCATGTTTCTCATCTTCTACGCCTACGCCAACATGAAGCTGGCCGATGCAGTCGCCATCGGCTTCGCCGCTCCGCTTTTCATCACCCTCCTCTCGGTCCCGCTGCTGGGTGAAAAGGTTGGGATAAGGCGGTGGTCGGCATGTCTCGTCGGGTTCCTCGGCGTGCTGATCATGATCCGTCCGGGTCCCGGCATCCTCGAAAGCATCGCTCTGGTCCCCCTGCTCGCCGCGCTCTTCAATGCCGGCGCAATGATCTATGTCCGCCGGCTGTCCCGCACTGACAGCGTGGCCTCCATCATCTTCTGGTTCACCGTCAGCACGACCCTGCTGTCCGGGCTTTTCATGCCCTTTCAGTGGGTGACACCCCAGGGATGGGACTGGGCCTTGCTGATCACCGTAGGCTTGATCGGCGGTGGCGCGCAGATCGCCATGACCTCAGCCTTCAGCCAGGCTCCGGTCGCCGCGATCAGTCCCTTCAAGTATACCTCGATGATCTGGGCAGTGCTGATTGGCTGGCTGATCTGGGGAGAAACGCCCGGCCTAAACATCTGGCTGGGCTGGCCCGTGGTGGTGGCCAGCGGCCTCTATATCCTCTACCGGGAAGCCAAGCTTCGAGCGCTCACCGTAACAGCCCCGGCAACCAGGTCGAGAGGCCCGGGAACGTCGCCAGCAGCACGATGACCGCAAGGTAGGACAGGTAAAACGGCAGCGACGCCACGATAGCACGCTCATAGGGAATGCGCGCGATCTGAGCCGCCACCATGAGCGTCATCCCAACAGGGGGCGTCACATTCGCAATATTCAAGGTTACGATCATGAAGATCGCGAAATGCAGAGGGTCGAATCCCAGGTTCGTCATGGCAGGAACCAGGAGCGGCGCCACCACCACCAGCGCCGGCAAGACATCGATCACCGTGCCGATCAGAAGCAGTAGCGCAGCCACCAGCATGAGCTGCAGGAACGCGTTATCGGTGACCATGACAATCATCTGGGCGGCATCGTGAGCGATGCCCGAGCGTGTAACGTACCATCCGAGTACGGCAGAGGCTGCCAGAAGAAAGAATACCATCCCCGAGAAGCGGACGGTCGTTATCAGGGCAGCCCAAACTTTGCGCCACGTCAGATTGCGGTAGATCAGGAAACCGATGAGCAGGGTATAGACAGCCGCAAATCCTGAGGCTTCGGTAATCGTGGTCAGTCCCGACAGGATGCCGCCCAGAATGATGAGGGGCACGAGCAGCGCCGGCAAAGCTGCAAGGAACGCGGTGAAAGCGACCTTGAAGGGTGTCGCACCCTGCTTGGGATAGCCGCGCCTCCAGGAAAGATAGAAGCTGATGACGAGTAAGGCGGCCGCCATCACCAAGCCGGGAATTATGCCGCCGACGAACAGATCCATCACCGAGACGTCACGCAGCAAGGAGGCGTAGATCACCATCACGATGCTGGGGGGGATGATCGGCCCGATGATCGAAGAGCAGGCAGTGACGGCAGCCGCATACTCGGCGTCGTAGCCTTGCTCCTTCATGGAGGGGATAAGGATCTTGCCGATGGCCACCGTGTCGGTGATCGCTGCTCCGGTTAAGCCAGCGAAGAAGATCGATACCGTGACGTTTACGTGGCTCAAGGCCCCTCGGATCCGACCGAAGAGGGCGTTGTTGAAGGTGATGAGTTTCTGGGTAAGTCCGCCCTGGTTCATCAACTCCGCAGTGAAGATGAAATAGGGGATCGCGATCAGCATGTAGGAGGCAACGCCCGCAAACATGCGGTCG